>NZ_JBVHHB010000045.1:0-37956 GCF_055561295.1 Kitasatospora sp. NPDC022785
TCCAGGGCAGCACCGGTGCTCAGGGTGCCCAGGGTCCTTCGGGCACCTGTGTCGGCTGCCAGGGTGGCACGGGTGCGCAGGGTTCTCAGGGCAGCACCGGTGCGCAGGGCGCTCAGGGCAACACCGGTGCGCAGGGCAGCCAGGGCAACACCGGCGTCCAGGGGGTTCAGGGTGGCACCGGTGCTCAGGGCAGCCAGGGCGGCACCGGTGCGCAGGGCAGCCAGGGCGACCAGGGCGCGCAAGGTTTCCAAGGTTTCCAGGGCGGCACCGGAACCCAGGGCGCGCAAGGGAACCAGGGCGAGACCGGGACTCAGGGCGTACAGGGCACGCAGGGCGGCACCGGCGCTCAGGGCAGCCAAGGCTTCCAAGGCGCCCAAGGTGGTACCGGGAGCCAAGGCACTCAGGGCAGCACCGGCGCTCAAGGCAGTCAGGGTGACCAGGGCACTCAAGGCATCCAGGGCTTCCAGGGCGGCACCGGAGCGCAGGGCGCGCAGGGTAATCAGGGCAGCACCGGCAGCCAGGGCGGCACGGGTGCGCAGGGCAGTCAGGGTGACCAGGGCACCCAGGGCTTCCAAGGCAGCACCGGCGCCCAGGGGACCCAGGGCAGCACCGGTACTCAGGGCGCTCAGGGGAGCCAGGGGTTCCAGGGTGTCGGGGGCGGCACCGGCGCCCAGGGCTCCCAGGGCGGTACGGGCGCGCAGGGCACGCAGGGCGCGCAGGGCGGGCCTGGGGTGCAGGGCATCCAAGGAGAGACCGGCGCCCAGGGCTTCCAGGGCGGTACGGGCGCGCAGGGCACGCAGGGCTTCCAGGGTGGCGCCGGCTCGCAGGGCAGCCAGGGCTTCCAGGGCAACGCCGGGGCCCAGGGCAGCACTGGGACGCAGGGTACTCAGGGCTTTCAGGGATCTCAGGGCTCTCAGGGTTTCCAGGGCGGCACGGGTGCTCAGGGTGTCCAGGGGGGCACGGGCGCGCAGGGCGCGCAGGGCACCCAGGGCAGTCAGGGCAGCACCGGTGCTCAGGGGAACCAAGGCAATCAGGGTGGCCCCGGGGCTCAGGGCATTCAGGGCGGCACGGGGGCGCAGGGCGGTACCGGCGCCCAAGGGACGCAGGGTGTTCAGGGTTTCCAAGGGAGCACCGGCAGCCAGGGCAGCCAGGGCGGCACCGGCACCCAGGGAACGCAGGGTGTTCAGGGTTTCCAGGGCGGCACGGGTGCTCAGGGTGCTCAGGGTGTCCAGGGGTTCCAGGGCAGCCAGGGCAGCCAAGGGAGCCAGGGTGACACCGGCGCCCAGGGAAGCCAGGGCAGTCAGGGCACGCAGGGGTTCCAGGGCGGTACCGGTACGCAGGGTGCCCAAGGTTTCCAGGGCGGTACCGGTACGCAGGGCGCCCAAGGTTTCCAGGGTGGTACTGGCACCCAAGGTGCGCAGGGCACGCAGGGTGGCACCGGCGCGCAAGGCAGCGTCGGCACGCAGGGTAACCAGGGCTTCCAAGGGGGCGCCGGGGCTCAAGGAGCTCAGGGCTTCCAGGGCGGCACGGGGGCCCAGGGCAACCAGGGCACCCAGGGCAGCACCGGCACCCAGGGCCCTCAGGGCACTCAGGGTGGCCCCGGCACCCAGGGCCCTCAGGGCACTCAGGGTGGCCCCGGGGCTCAGGGCACTCAGGGCGGCACGGGTACTCAGGGGTTCCAGGGGTTCCAGGGGACGCAAGGTGTCCAGGGCTTCCAGGGGAGCACCGGCAGCCAAGGCAACCAGGGTGGACCTGGCCCTCAGGGCGGCACGGGCGCGCAGGGCGGTACCGGCGCCCAGGGGACGCAGGGTGTTCAGGGGACTCAGGGCACTCAGGGCGGTACCGGCGCCCAGGGCTCCCAGGGCGGTACCGGCGCGCAGGGCGGCACCGGCGCGCAAGGCGCGCAAGGCAACACCGGTGTCCAGGGTTTCCAGGGCGGTACCGGCGCTCAGGGCGCGCAGGGCCTCCAGGGCGGCGCCGGCACGCAGGGCAGCCAAGGAGACCAGGGAACCCAAGGCTTCCAGGGTGCTGCGGGCGCCCAAGGCAGCCAAGGCAACACCGGCGCGCAGGGCCCCCAGGGCTTCCAGGGCGCTCAAGGAGACGTTGGGACACAGAGCGTCGTTGTGACCAGTACGCTTGCCGGCCCTCAAAGCGGAACGACTCTCAACACCGTCTTCTGTCCCGCCGGAAAATTTGCCACCGGTGGTGGCGCTTATAACTTCAACACACTAACCGGACTGTATTTCCCCCTCCAAGGTGCTGCCTATCCAATCGGTTCGCCCCCCACCGGCTATCAGGCACAAATCGGAGGCGGCGTTGGCCTATCCTCCACCACCACCGTTTACGCGATCTGCAGGGCGTGAGGGCCGCTGGCTTGGTCGCGGTGTACACGCCGCCCGTGGCGCCGTAGCCGCGGACAGTCGGCCCGCGGCTACGGCGCGCCGGTGCCACAGAGCCCGCTGTTTGAGCGATAGCGTCCGTTTGGCTCTACGTTCTCGCCTCCTGTTGGTGGCCGTCTCCTTCGCTCTCACCAGATCCAAGAGGTAAGCGCAGTGAAGAAACGAGTGCGGTTGTGGACGGGCCTCGCCGTGACGGTCGTAGTCGCCAATATGGCGGCCGGTTGGGTCGAGCTGTCCAGAGAGCACCCCACGGCCAGACCCGCGTCGGCGCCCACGCTGTCCACGGCCGCAAACGCCTCCGAGGCGGGGGCGGTGCTTCAAGCAGGTATCAGGCAAGGGGAAAGCCACGATTTCCTTGGGGCGACGAAAAGCTTCAGGCAGGTTCTGAAGCTGGATCCTGCCAACAAACTCGCCTGGTACAACCTCGGCGTCATCGCCCAGGACGACAACAGGACGGCCGAGGCCCTCTCGGATTACGACAATTCTCTGAGAATCGATCCGGATTTCGAGTCGGCCCTCTACAACAAGGCGCTCCTGCTCGAATCGAACGACACCGACCAGGCGATCGCGATCCTGCAGCACATCGTGAGTGCCTACCCGAAGGCGTCCACGGCCTACCTGCACCTTGGGCAGGCCCTGGCGAAGAAGGGCAGCGACAGCGAAGCCAAGGACGCCTTCGGGCGCGCCGTCCACGCCGACCCGTCGCTCCAACCGCTCGTGCCGGAACGCTTCCGAGATGCCGCGAGCGCAGCACCGACACCGCAACCGACAGTCCCTCAGGCAGGTACCAGCAGATGACTTCTCCCTGCACGCCGAAGTTCTCCGTGTTCACCCCCACCCACCGGCCGCGCTTCCTGGACGACTGCCTCGCCACCCTGCAGGCGCAGACGCACTCCGACTGGGAGTGGATCGTGCTCCTCAACAGCGGCGCGCGATGGCGGCCGGAACACCCCGACGACCGTGTCCGGGTGGAGATCGCGGACGACATCCGGGGGGTTGGCGCGGCCAAGCGGCGCGCTTGCGAACTGGCTCGAGGAGAAATCCTCGTGGAGCTCGACCATGACGACCTGCTGACGAAGGACTGCCTGGCGGAACTGGCGCGGGCCTTCGACGAGAACCCCGGCGTCGTCTTCGTCTACAGCCACACCGCTCAGGTCACCGAGGACGGAGGCCGGGACGACACGCGGTTCAACGAGGCGAACGGCTGGCAGTACGAGGAGGTGGACGTCGACGGCCGACGGCTTCTGCAGGCCGTCTCCATGGCGCCGACGCCGCACAATGTCTCGTACATCTGGTACGCCCCCAACCATGTTCGCGCGTTCCGCAGGGACGTCTACCACCAGGTCGGCGGGTACGACGCCACGCGCGTGGTGCTGGACGACCAGGACCTGATGTGCCGTCTGTTCCAGGCGGGCGACTTCCACCGGATCCCCCGCTGCCTCTACCTCCAGCGGATGCATGCCGACAACACCCAGCGCGACACGGAGATCAACGCGCACATCCAGCGCGAGACCGTCGCCCTGTACGACAAGTACGTCGAGGCCAACGCGCTCGCCTGGACCAAGCGGCGCGGGCTGCTCGCGCTCGACCTCGGCGCCGCCCATCGCAAGCCGCCCGGTTACCTGGGAGTAGACCAGTACCCCGGGGAAGGCGTCGACATCGTCGCGACCCTGCCCGGGAAACTGGACCTCCCGGACGACTCGGTCGGCCTGCTCCGCGCGGTGGACTTCCTGGAGCACGTGCCCGCGAAGGTCCCACTGATCAACGAGCTGTACCGCCTGCTGGCACCGGGCGGCATGCTCCTCAGCCTGACGCCCAGCTCGGACGGCCGGGGCGCGTACCAGGACCCGACACATGTCGCCTACTACAACGAGAACTCGTTCTGGTACTACACCGACAACCAGTACCGCGCCTTCGTGCCGGAGATCCAGGCCCGGTTCCAGAGCTCACGGCTGGTCACCTACTACCCGACCGATTGGCACTCCAGGAACAACATCTCCTACGTGCAGGCCAACCTGATCGCGATGAAGGACGGCGCGGAACGGTGTGGCGGTCTCCTGCTGGTGTGATCTGGCGAGAAGGCCCACTGCGGGCGCGACCCACCGCAGTCGAGCTGGAACTTCAACCACAAGGCCGCCGGCGGCGCTCTGCACATCGACTACCCGCTCGGGATGAAACGGCGGCCGCTCGAACCCGTGGCCGATGGACAGGGTTGTCCGCGCGCCCTGGCGGAGCCGCAGGGAGGCTCTGCCAGGGGTGTGCGGAGACCTTCGCTGTCCTCAGGAATTGACACCAAGGTCGAGGATCTGGGCGGCGCGGCCGATGGAGCCAGGCATGAGGTGACGGTAGATCTTGAACGTGATGTCGAGGCTGCGGTGGCCCATCCACTCCGCGACGTCCTTTATCGGGAGGTTGTGAGCGAGGCAGTTGGACGCGAAGAAGTGGCGGAGGCCGTAAAGGACCATGCCATCGGGGATCCCGACGATCCCGGCCTTCTTGTCCGCCGCCACCGGTACCCAGGTAGTAGTACGCCATCGGCTTGCCCAGATCCTGCGGATGACGAAGCAGGTAGCCGCCCACCGTGCCGTACTTGTCCGCGTACCACTCGATGGAGTGCTTGACGTGAGCGGAGAGGGGAACGTCGCGGTAGTCGCCCACCTTGCGGTGCTTCAGGGGTCCGAAGTCCTTCGTGGTCTGGTTGACCTGCTCGGTGATCCGGTACACGTCGTCGGCGACGATGTTGTTGATGTTGACCGCCAGCACCTCGCCGTTGCGCACGCCTCAGCCGCTCATCAGGTCGGCCGCAAGACGGAACACATCGTCACCGGCGACCCGGACGTCACGGAGTTGCGCCGGAGAGGGGATGACGGCGCGCTTGGGGTTGTACTGCGGGGCTTTGGCCCCCTCCAGCGCGTTCTCGTCGTAGAGCCCCAGTCGGTGTGCGTCCAGGAGGATGGACTTCAGCTTGTCGAAGACGTTGGCCTGGGTCGCCAGGGCCACGCCGTTCCGCTCCATGGTCTGGATGAACGCCTCGACGACCTTGTGGTCGAAGGTACCCATCCGGCGGCTCCGGAACGCCGGATAGAGATGGTGCTCCAGCCGAGAGTCGAGGTGGCGCAGTGAGCCGGCGCTGAGGTCCCGCTGGCCGGCCTTCCGCTCGGTGGCGTACTCCTCGAACCGCATTGAGCCGTACTTCTGGATGCGCTCCGCCTTGCGCCGGCTCTGCGGGTTGTTCTTCCGCGCCTGGCAGACCTCGGCGAGCCGGGCTTTGGCCTTCTCCTGAGTGGCGAAACCGGACTCCTCGGTCTGCTTCCCGGCGGCATTGCGGTACCTGATCTTGTACTCGTGCGGGCACTCGGCCATCGGCTCTCGGGGTGCCCGCACTCCTTGAAGAAGCTGCCCATGCCGCGGACGAGGTTGGTGGTGGCCATGGTTGACGACTCCCGGGTGACTTGCTGACCTTTTGCTGACCCCGGATGGTCGGCCGCGTCCCAGACGCTGAAGTCACGCGGCGGGTCGATCATGCCGAACCACACCTCGTGGTGCAGCGCGGGTGGCCCGCCGATTTCCGGCCCCGACGGCAGGGTCGTGCCCCGCAACCCGACCGCCTCGCCTCGGCCGAGGCGAGGCGGTCGGCCGGTTAGATCGCTGGTGTTAGCCGCCGGCTGGGAGTCGATGGACGGCGAGCGACTCGCCCAGGCCGCCCGGCACGCCCCGGACCACCCGCGAGCACCTGACGGCCCTTTACGGGACGCTCGGCCTACCACCCGATACCGGACGGACGACAGTGCTGACGGAGGCGAGCCAGCCACCCGGCCCAGGCGCCCGCCCAGCGGAGCGCAGGCCCCGGCCCGGCCCCGGCCAACAACCCGTGCCCACCGAACCGATCGACCTCTTCCCCGAACCCCAAGCTCGCTTGGAGACGCCGGCACTTGCGGCTGAGGCGGCCGGTGGGGGCCTCGGCACCTGGGTGGCACCGCGGCCGGGCACACGTCCGGGCCTGGCTCTCGCCGTCGGCCGACCAGTCGATGACCGAAAGCGACGCAGCGCCGGTCACACCAGGGGCCGGCGACCGCCACGTTCCTGCTCGTCCCCCCGCACACCCCGCACGCCTTCGCCGCCGCGCCCGGCTCCGAGGCCGACGTGCTCTTCACCTTCACCCCCGGCATGCCCCGCTTCGACTACCTGCGCCTGCTCGGCCGGGTGATGCGCGGTGAGGCGAGCCCGCAGGAGATCAAGGACTCCTCCGAGCAGTACGACAACCACTACGTCGACAGCCCGCTGTGGCGCGCCACCCTGGAGGCGGCGGCCGGCAACTGACCTGCTGGAACGACTCAAGCACCAGCCCGGCGGCCGCCACTCCCCCACCGCCGGCCGACAAGGAGCGACCGGAGCGGCTGGGATCGATCGACAGCGCGCGGAGTCACACATCCCGACAGTCGATGGTCGGCCCCTGGTCGGACACCGGCCCATGAGCTCGGTCGCCCACGCCGGGCACGACTGCACCACCGTCTCGGCCTCCGGTCGCCGCTCCGGGCCGCGGACGTCCCCGGCACGCGCCCACCGGCATCACCGCAGGCCCCGGCCTCGGAGCCCGCCCCCTCCCCCGGTAGCGTTCGCCCGTGACCATGCTGAACCGACTCTCTCTGGGCCTCCTGCCGCCGGTCTCCTTCGACAAGGCGTACGGCGACAACGGCCTCCGAGTCGCCGCCGACGCACTGACCAAGCGGGCCGACTGGCGACCGGCACGCGACCTGCTCCTCTCCGGTGGCGACGACTGGGCGCTCAAAGACCATCGGGTGCAGTACCTGTCCGACCGTGCCGCCGGTTCCGCCGGGCTCCGGGCCCTGCAGAACTGGGCCGAGGCGGAGCCCGGGAGCGCCGATCCACTGACCGTCCTGTCCAGGGCGGACATCGCCCGCGCCTGGTTCATCCGCGGCCACGGCTTGGCCAAGTACGTGCGTAATGACGCCTGGCCGAGGTTCTTCGAGCTGCTGGGGCAGGCCGACGAACTGGCGGCACGGGCAGCCGATCTGGCGCCGGCCGATCCCACACCCCGGGCGACCGCCGTGCACCTGGCACGCGGACTGCAGGTCCCCCGGTGGGAGTTCGACGCCCGCTGGCAGGCCCTGACCGCCTGCGACCCCCTGCACCGCACCGGGCACCACCACGCCCTGCAGTACCTGTGCGCCAAGTGGTCGGGCTCGCACCGGGAGATGACCGAATTCGCCCGCGAAGCCGCCGACCGGGCACCGGCCGGCCACACCCTCACCCTCCTGCCGTTCCTCGCCAACCGGGAGAAGTGGGTGGCCGACGACGACGGATTCGACTCGAACGGCCTCCCCGCCCACCTGGCCGACATACAGGAGCGCTGGATCGACTCGGGCCCGCGGCCGCACTCCCGCATCGCCGAGGACCACTCCCTGCTCGCCTTCTCCATGAGTCTCATACAGCGCCGATCCGACGCCGCCATCCACTTCCGCGCCATGGGCCGCCACGCGTCCACCGCCGGGTGGAATTACAGCCTGACACCCCGCCAGGCCTTCCTCCGCGCCCGCTCCGCCGCCCTGCGCTCCCACTGACGACCGGCCCTCCACACCGGAAACCCTCTCCCGGCGGACGGCGGCGCAGCGGTGCCGCCCAAGCCCGGCGCCCAGGGCGTCACGACCAGCGCTGCCCACGACACGGCGCCCGTCGTGCGAGGGCTCCCGATCCTGCGTCACCTGCGCCTTCGTATCGTGTCAGCCCCTACGGATGAAGGCGTGCCGAAACTGTCCACCCGCTTGGATGGCCCGGATCTGCCGGTCGCTAGCGACCGGGTCGCGACTGCTCCGGGGCCGGGGAGGGGATGCAAGGGTTTCCGATCCCACCCGTGCAGCGACGCCTGAACTGAGGTGAGAAGCAGGTGAGTTGGCTGGTTGCGGTGACTAGGTCCGGGTCGTCCGGTGGTCAGCTGCGGAAGGGGCAGGCCGTGGCCATGTCGTCCAGGTAGATTTCCGGCGGCGTTCCCTCCAACGCCCCGGTAAGGGCGACGAACCGGTGGGTGGGCAGTTCGGCGAGGATCAGGCTCTCGGGCTGGCGGAGCAGGACGTAGGTGGGTCCGGGCCAGCCGACGGGCTCGGGGTCGGACGGAGTGGAGCCCGGAGGGACCGCGATGCCGCCGCGGCGGGCTTCGACGCGGGCCCGCTCGGCCGTGCTCGGCCAGGCGGGTGTTCGCCGCGACGGTGCCCTCATACCAGCCGTCGATGGAGTCGTCCCGGTCGTCGGGGCAGTGCAGGCCAGTGCTGCGCACGGTGCCCTGCGCCCAGTCGAGGACGTCCCACTCGATCCGGGCGACCGCGGCGGAGGCCTGCTCGCGGGTGTGGTCGGCGGCCACCAGGAGGTCGGTCACCAGGTAGTAGCCGGGGCCACGCATCCGGATCTCTGCTTCTCGACGTGGTGCGGGGCGGCCCCGGTGTGGGCCGCCCCGGTTGGGTTGCGGGTCAGTTCAGGTCGAAGTCATCGGGGTCGTACTCGAAGTCGTCGGCGGTGAACCCGCCGTACGCGCCGCCGTTGAAGTAGTCGGCGAGGGCTTCGCCGATCACCTCACGCACCGCTCCCTCATCTTCGGCGCGGGCCAGCGCGGCGGCCTGCTCGCCGGTGAGGTTGAGGTGGACGTCGCGGGCCCGGACCGCGTCCGAGCCGCGGATCTCGAAGGTCTGGGCGCGCCCGACCCGGACGCTGACGCCGGAGTACGTGCCGAGCTTCTGGAGCTGCTTGGCCTTGCGCTCCCGGCCGCGCTCGGTGGTCTGGACGTCGAGCGCTTCGCGCTGCAGTCGTTCGGCGTCTGCTCCTTTGGGGTGGCGGCTCCCGTCAATCCAGCGCAGCACGGTGCGCGGTCCCGGCCCCTGGCCTACACCACGGCCTCCCCTGCCGTTACCGACCGCGGGCTCAGGGTGGCCCGCCCGGGCCGCGCGCCGGCGGCATGGCCCGGAGGTGCTGGGCGGCCTCGGCCGCGGTGTGGGAGGAGGCGAACGTGAACGCGCGCGGGGAGGGCCCGTGCGCCCGGAGGTCCGCCAGCCGCTCCAGGGCCTCGCCGACGGTCGGGAGGTGGCCGGCGGGGACCCACCAGAGCACCAGGTGCGCCTCGACGTGCCGTTCGAACCAATCGCGCCGCTGCCGCATCACCTCCAGGTGCCCGCTGCGGTAGGTGAAGTCCCAGAGGGCTTCCGGGGACTCCCACACCGACATGTTGACGATGACGTCCTCTCCCGCCGGACGCAGGCCGGTGGCGTCGGCCGCCCCCTCCTCCGCGAGTCGCCACACGAAGCCGGGCGCGTCGTCGGCGGCGGCGTTGACCGGGTCGAGCATGTCGACGAACGGTGCAATGCGCGGGTCGTCGAGGGGGTAGCGAAGCGTCGCGACGTTGAGTTGGGCGAGGTGGGCGGCATGCGTGGCGGCGGTCATGGCCTCATCCCAGCACGACCCTGCTTTCTAAGTCAACGGTCATTGTTTTTAGAAGCTTCGACCACCACGCAGCACTCCCCCGGCCGGGCGTCCATGCGGGCGCGCACCGGACCGTCCGCGCCGAGCAGCCCCTCCAGCAGTGCGAGGTTCATGCCGCACACGAGCGGCGGGAAGCGTTCGGCGACGGCATGGAAAGGGCAGTTGCGCATGCGGACGACGTGCGCGGCCGACCCGGCCGGCCCCTCGGCGTCCTGGACGCCCTGGGCCCCCTGGGCGCCCTCCAGATGTGGTTCGTAGCCGCGGGCGGCCAGCACCTCCATCGCTTCCGCGAGGCCGCCGCAGGGCGCCGCCGAACCGCGCAGGGCCTCGCCCCGCCGGCGCGCGACCGCGCAGAGCCCGGCGTCCAGCCCGGCCTGCTCGGCAGCCTCGGCGAGCAACTCGGCGGCGGTGCGGTAGTCCCGGGCGGGCAGCGACACCGACCGCTCGGCCCGCGCCCGCGTGTACACCTTGGCGGGGCGGCCCGCCCCCGGCCCCGAACGGCCCGTCAGGCGGCGGCTCCCGCTCTCCAGCAGCCCGGCCTCGGCCAGCTTGTCCAAGTGGTGCGCGGCGAGCGTGCGCGCCACCCCGGCCGCCTCGGCGGCCTCGTTGCGGCCGACCTCACGCCCCTGGGCCACCACGTACTCGTACAGGCGGCGCCGCACCGGATCCTGCAATACCGCGATCGCGTCGATGTCGTTCACCCGGCCATTCTAAGAACAACACAGGTGGGAGATAGAAAGTCGTGAGCCGACCGGCAGGCTGCCGGCAGCGTCCACCAGCGCGCGGCGCGTTCCGGGGCCGGCCGAGTTCAGCCAGGGCAGGGCGTACGGCGGCGCGGCAGATGGGCCGCCGGACGACATGGCACGGTCTCGCGCCGGGCCGACGCGCGTCACCGGCGACCGGGCCTGCAGGGGCAGGTCCCCCTGCGCACGCACTTTGATGGAGAGGATCCCCGACTGCGTCCGAACGTTCACGACCGACGCCCCGGGGCGTCCCGGCCAGCCACGCCGACGCGGCGTTCGTGGCGCGCGTGGTCCACAGCTGCACCAGCACGGCAGCCGCCGTGTCCGCCGTCGGCAGCGGTCAGCCAGGCCATCGACGAGGTGTCCGTCTCCTGCCGGAAGCGCCGGATGAACGTGCGGTGGGACATGTACGCGCCCTGGGCCGGCTCGTCCACGCTCTGGCGGTGGGCGAGGTTGTCGAGCATCCAGCGGCGAACGGATGCGAGGCCCTCTCCGCGGAGGCGGGCCGGAAGCGCCGGCAGGAGGACCCGAGGTCAAGCCCCCGGCCGGACGGTCACGTCACGCACTGACACGATCGTTCGGACACGCCGGCGCTTCGGCATTCCAGGCCTCAGCTCACCGGGATGGCCTTGACGCCCGAGAGCAGCGGGATGAGCTGGTACTGCCCGTCCCCAGGGCCGCAGGAGGGTGTGGTGTCGGGGGTGTTGGAGATGTTCGTTCCGGCCTTGAAGCGCCCGTCCCCGCTCGCGGCGACCGTCGTGAAGTGGTCGCGGCGGCCGTTGAAGTAGTACATGCACTGGTGCAGGTTCAGGTACCGCCCGGCGGCCAGGTCCAGGGGCGTGGCGCTCGACAGCAGCGGGAGGAGGTCGTACACGCCGCCCCCGCTGCTGCATCTCGGCGCGGTGTCACGGGTGTTGGAGACATTGGTGGCGGCAGTGAACTTGAAGTCCGTGGTCGGCACCACCGTGGTGAGGTGGGTCTGGTCGTAGTCGCCGAAGTACACGCACTGGTGCAGGTTCAGGTAGCGCCCGGCGGTCAGGTCATAGCCCTCGGCGGCCGAGTAGACGTTGTTCTCGTAGGTCCCGTCACCGCGACCGCAGGAGGGGCTCGCGTCCGCGGCACCGGAGATGTTCGTGCCGGCGGTGAAGCGCCCGTCCCTGCTCGGGACCACAGTGGTCATGAGGTCGAAGCTCGCCGGCAGGAAGGCGTCGAAGACACACTGGTGCAGGTTCAGGTACCGGCCTGCCGGGGGCTGCGCAGCGGCGGCGGGAGCCGGGCCGACCAGGGCGGTGGCGGACAGGACGGCGCCGACGAGCGCGACAGAGCGGGGAACAAGACGCATCGGGAAAGTCTCCGTGATCAGGTGCGGCCGCTCCGGGTGAGCGGCCCGCCACGCAGGAGGCTTTCCCCGGGCGTCCGATACTCCCGGCCGCGGCGCGGAACGTTCACCTGAACGACCGGCCATCCATACGGGAGCCCTTCGGCAATCACGGTGACGATATCCGGCGACCGACTGCACCCTCGCCGGTGACTGCAAGGCGACCAGCCCGGGCGGCCCCATCCACTCAACCGCTGCAGCAAGAGCTGCGGGATGATCTCGGCGGCGTGCGGCCGCGGTCGGCGGACCCGCGCAGATGGCGCGGGCGAAAGGCCGCCACGCCGGCCAAGGAGGCGCTGGAGGTTGGGACCTCCTCGATCGTGAGCAGCCGGCCTTGGCAGTAGCAGCGACGGGCGACGGGATGTCATCCCGGTGGCAGGAGCGTCAGCACATGGCCCTACCCTGAGTCTCTTTGCGGGAGTCGCGGGAAGGCGGACGCGGTGCAGAGCGGCACGGTCGTGGCAGGGCGGTACTTGATGGACCGCTCGATGGGCGCGGATGGCATGGGCGAGGTCTGGGCGGCCCCAGGACACAAAGATCAGCTGACCAGCCGTCAGAACCTGGCCAGTGGAATCCTTCGATCGGGTGCCCTACCGGGCGGATCACTGGACACGGACCGCCCCATCGTGATCAACCGACTTCAACACGCTGACTCGACGGTCCCGGAAGACGCGATGGCTCCCATCGGTGTGGATCGCCCACGAACACGCAAGGTATCTGATTGGCTACGGAAGGAGACGTGACAGTCGCGTCCGCGATACGGAGGCAGTGATGACGACATCTGAGGACGAGCGGACCAACCCCGCGGCCCGGCTGGGCTTCCAGGCTGGTCAGATCGTCCAGGAGATCGGATACGACGACGACTCCGACCAGGGCCTCCGCGAAGGCATCGCCTCACTCACCGGCAAGGACCTGGTCAACGAGGACTACGACGACGTCGCCGACGCGGTGCTGCTGTGGTTTCGCGACGATGACGGCGACCTCACCGACGCCCTGGTCGACGCCATCGGAATGCTCGAGGACGGCGGTGACATCTGGCTCTGCACCCCGAAGGGCGGCCGGGACGGGTACATCGAACCCAGCGACATCAACGAGGCCTCACAGACCGCCGGTCTCTCCCAGACCAAGTCCGTCAGCGTTGCCCGGGACTGGACTGGCACACGCCTGGTCGCACCCAGGCGGTAGCCACCCTGACCAGCCCGGGACCTCGGAGCGCGGTGCCGAGCTCGGTGATCGGGTGCGCGTCGCCGGCCTCGGCCTGCAGGGCGGCGCGGCTACAGCATCGTGGGTACCCCAGCCGTCATCCATGGCCTGCTCGCCTCCCGGCCAGCCGCCGGTGCGCGCCGTCGTTCCCCGACACTCTGGTGCCGGAGCACAGTTCCCGGGCAGCAATGATCAGTGCGAGCCCGTTCATGCATGATGACGGGATGAACCGTAGTGACCAGCGCTTCCACGTCATCGTGCTGTCGAACTTCGCGAGGGGCTTCGACAAGTACGCGTTCACCTACGGTAAAACGGGGATTCCGGAGAGTACCTATCCAGACCGGTTCCACCTGCTGACCCGTTCGGAGTTGGGTATCGGCATCGGCAAGGCGCGACGCTTGCTGGACCGTCTGGCCATTCCGGGCGACCGGCTGCTGGTGCTGGAAACCACGGTGGACCCCGACAAGCTGGTGCCCAACGTGTCGACCGGCCTCGGCATGGAGCTGCACGAGGCTCGCATCCGGTTGTCAGCCGTCCACGAGCTCGACCACGCAGGCGGCGAGTTCACTCTGCGCCCGACGACCGTCGAGGATGCGATGGCGGATTCCCTGCACCTGCACGGATCGGCACTGCGCCACTACGCCGACGTGCGACCGCGCTCGGTTTCGGTTCTACCGGTCGCCTCCGCCTGCCAGGCCCGGTGTTCGTTCTGCTTCTCCTCGGCTTCGATCTCCAGCGACCAAGCGCCGGCACGGGTCCCGTGGGACGCGGTCGCCCATTGGCTGGAGCGCGCCCGCACGGCAGGTGCCGAGCGGGCAGTGATCACCGGCGGCGGGGAGCCCACGCTCATACCCTTCGAACAGCAGCTGCGGCTGGTGTCCGCCTGCTCGGCGGCGTTCCCGAAGGTCGTCCTGATCACCAACGCGCACACCCTGGCGAAGGGTCAGCACGCTGACCGGGCCGGTCGGCTGGCAGCCCTGAGCGCCGCAGGCCTGAGCGTGCTGGCGGTCTCCCGGCACCATCAGGACGACGCCGTCAGCGAGCGGCTGATGATGTTGCGCACGCCGGTGGGTTCCGTGGTCGGCACCTGGCGTGTGGAACGTGACCGATGGCCGGGCCTGAGGATGAGGCTGATCTGCGTACTCCAGCGCGGCGGCGTGGCCGATGCGGCCGGCGTCGCCGACTACCTTTCGTGGGCCGCGGATCTCGGCGTCGAGGAAGTCTGCTTCAAAGAGCTGTACGTCTCCACCAGCACCGAGTCGCTCTACTTCGACCGCGCCGCCAACGTCTGGAGCCGAGAGCACCAGGTTTCGCTGTCCGTCGTCACCCGGTTCGCCGAGCAGCACGGCTTCGAACGGGCGAGCCGCCTGCCCTGGGGCGCGCCGGTCTACCACGGCAGCTGGGACGGCCGGCCGATGCGGATCGCCGCTTACACCGAGCCCAGCCTGCTCTGGGAACGCACCAGTGGGATCGCGCGCAGCTGGAACGTCCTGGCCGACGGACGCTGCTACGCCTCCCTGGAGGACCGGGCCAGCGAGATCGTGGCGGAAGGTGCAACGGCATGAGGTTCGACGAGTTCCAGGAATTCCGGCAGCGGCAACTCAGCACTTCCTCGTCGCTTCTGGACGCCGCCGAGACCAACGTGTACCGGGCGCTCGCTCCGATGCGACCGGAACCGCCGACCGACATGAGTACGGTGCACCGGTGCGATCTCGCCCGTGTCTGGCTGCGGCGGTTCGAGCTGCCGGAAGAGTGGTCCGGCCGCGCCATGGTCTGTCGAGGGGTCCGACACGGGCTCAGTCTGGTGTTCCAGTGGCTGCGCGCTGTGCAAGCGCGGTTGTGGTTGCCCAGCGACGTGTACCCGGTGTACTTCGAGCTGGCCCGCGCGGCGGGCCTGGCACCCGCGTCCTACCCGACGCTGCCGGTGCCAGCCCGGCCGGGGGCGCCTGCGGAGGACCGGCCCGAGTACCTGCTGCTCGCCAACCCCAGCAAGCCGCTCGGCCGGTACCTGTCCGATGCCGAGTGCGCCGCGGTGATCTCGTGGCTGCAGGAATCACCACGCCGCCGCCTGCTGATCGACAGCGTCTACGACCTGGGAGCCCCGTTCGCCGCCGGGACACGGCGACTGCTGGGCACCGGTCGTACAGTGCTGCTGCATTCGGTCACCAAGGGGTGGCTGTGGCCGCGCACCTTCGGCGTGGTCCTGCTGGGTCCGGAAGAAGCCGAACTGGCCGAAGCGTTCCGGGCGGATCCGCCGACGCCGGCACAGTTGAGGCTCGCCGACCGTCTGCTGACCGAGCACAGTGACGTGCCCCGGCAGGTTGTTGACGAACTGGCCGCACGGGCTGCGCGGTTGTTCGAACGGCTGCCGGACGAGGTGCTCGGGGCGATTCCCATGGCGAGCCGGACTTGTCCCGGCAACTACTTCTTCCCGGTTGACATCCCGGCGGAGACGCTTCAGCGCGAGTACGGCGTGCTCGCCATGCCGGTCAGCGTGTTCGGGGAGAGTGGTTGGTCCGGCTCCATCCTCACCAGCCTTGCCGACGCTTCCGGCCCGACGCCGGCGATGGCGCGATGAAACCACCTGAAGGCCTGGCCGTGTACGACGATGCGGACTTCTGCGACCAGGAGTTCGCCGCTCGCACCCATGACAATCCGTTCTTCCTGGGCCAAGCAGTCCGCTTGAACTGGTGCAGCCAGGCGAAGGCGCGCTCGACAACCCAACGCACCTGCACAGTCCGGAACCATGTGCGACGCTTCGTCGGGCGATCAGCGGCTTGATGCCGCGCTTCCAGCATGATGCCGCGACGGCCGCCCGATCCGGAGCGCGCAGTCGCCCGGGGTAGCGGCTGCGCCGTTCGGGAGCGGGTGGCAACAACGGAGCCAACCGCTCCCACAGGCCGTCAGGAACAAGATCAGCACGCACCCGGACACACTGCCGAGCAGGATCACCGAGTGCAGGACGTGCGGCTCGACTCATGCTGAAAACGATCAGTGAGGCCGGTCGTCCGGGTCCGCGTTCAGCCAGGCGCCGATCCTCGGCAGGGCCTCGGGGCCACTGTCGCCCTCCACCGATGCGGCGAGGTCGGCGATCGTGACGCTGGCCAGCGACGCGCGCCACGCGGCGTCGGCGGCTCCCATCGCCCGGGCGATGGGGCATCGCTTCGTACACTGCTCCGGCGGCGTCCCCAGCGGTCCGCGCTGACGTATCTCGGTGCAGACGAACGCGGGACTCGCCCCGTCGACGGCCTGCACCACGTCCAGCAGACTGACCTCCTCGGGCTTCCTGGTGAGGACGTAGCCGCCGGTCTTGCCCTGGATCGAGTGCACCAGGCCCGCGCGGGACAGCGCCTGCATCTGCTTGGCCAGATAGCTCGGCGACACGTCGTGCAGCGCAGCCAGCCGAGCCGCCGGCACCGGATCGCCGGCCGCGGTCAGCACCACGCAGCAGTGCAGTGCCCACTCCACGCCACCGGACAGTTTCATGCCACCTCCACTTGACTCGGACATAGGATATCCGAGTATTATCTCGGATATCAGATGTCCGAGTTTGCGGGGGCTCGACTCACGAAGGAAGGCGCACCATGAAGATCACCGTCATCGGCACCGGACTCATCGGCTCGCAGCTCGCCACCGAGCTGACCGCACGAGGCCACGAGGTGACCGCCGCGTCGCTGTCGTCCGGCGTCGATCTGCTCGCCGGGGCCGGACTCGACACGGCGCTCGCCGGCGCGGAGGCAGTCGTGAACGTGACCAACTCCCCCACGTTCGACAAGCAGTCGATCGAGTTCTTCCGGACCACGGTGGGCAACCTCCTCGCCGCAGGCGAGCGGGCCGGCGTACGCCACCAGGTGGTTCTGTCCATCGTCGGCGTGGACCAGGTCGCCGAACTGGACTACTACCGCGGCAAGGCGCTCCAGGAGGAGTTGCTGCGCGGCGGTCCGACGCCCTACTCGATCGTCCGCGCCACGCAGTTCTTCGAGTTCATGGAGCCGACCATGTCGTGGACCTCGGACGAGACGGCGGTGCGACTGCCCACGACGTTGCTTCAGCCGATCGCCAGCCGCGACATCGTCGATGCCCTCGCAGACGTGGCCACCGGCACGCCGCTCGGCGGGATTCTCGAGATCGCGGGCCCCGACACGTTCACGCTCGACGAGATCGGCCGCATGACGCTGGCCGCGCGGGGCGACCGGCGCCCCGTCGTCGTCGACGACCAGGCCGGCCTGTTCGCCGCCGTCCACGGAGACGTCCTCACCCCGGGCCCCGGCGCCCGCCTGGCACCGACCCATTACCAGGACTGGCTCAACGGCTGACCGCTCCCGGGGGCGCGAGGCAGAATACGCGGTCGCCTTTCGCAGGATCTCCTTCTCCAGCTCCAGCTCACGCACCTGCTTACGCAGCCGACGCAGCTCCTCGCGCTCCGCCGCCGTCATCGGACCCTCACCGCCCGCACCAGACGCGCCGGCAGCCGCCCGGGAGCGCTGGACCCACTGGCGCAGCGACTCCGGGTTGACGCCCAGCTCGCGCGCCACCGACGGGATCCGCCGCCCGGTGGACTCCACCAGCGCGACCGCGTCCCGTCTGAACTCCCCCGAGTCCCCGCAGTACCCATGAGGACATCCTCTCCACGGACCCCAAGATCCGCTTCTCAGAAGTGTCCACTGTTCGGGGGTAAAGCCCACCTGGCCATCACCCTGGTAAACCCCGACGGACTGCCCAAAATCGACGCCTACCGGCAGGTCTCGATCGCAACCGGTTCGAAGCTGGTCCTCGTGGCCGGGCAGGTCGCCTGGGATGCCGATCAGGCCACGGTCGGCGAAGGTGACCTCGCCGCTCAGGTCGAGCAGTGCTACCTGAACATCGGCACCGCCCTGGCCGAGGTCGGTGGTTCCTTCGACGACGTGGCGAAACTGGCCGTCTACGTCGTCGGCTGGACCCCCGACAAGATGCCCCTGATGCTGGAAGGCGTCACCCGGGCGGCCGCGAAACTGGGGGTCACGCCGGTCCCGCCGGCCACGCTGCTGGGTGTCGCGACACTGGACGTACCCGAGCACCTGGTCGAGGTCGAAGCCACCGCCGTCATCGACTGAACAGGCGCTCCTCACCCTGGGGCCACCTGGGCCCGGGCGTCCGCCACGGCACGGGGGCCGGCTGGTGGAGCCGGGCTCCACCGGCGAAGTCGCCCGCAAGGACCACCGTCGGCGCGGGCACCCTTCAACGGGCGCGTCCGTGACCGATGTGCCGGCCACGGCCGCGCGGTGGTGGCAACTGCCGGTTCCGCCCTCGCGCGTGTGCTGGAAGACACCGGGCTCGCCGCCAAGACACCGGGCTCGCCGCCGTCCTCGAGTCCGCCCGCGATGTCAGAAGGAGTGGTGACCGGCGAGACGGCTGGTTGAGCCGACGGCGTCGGACGCGGCCCCTATCCTCGGGGACATGACGATTCAGCGCCTGGACAACGTCGGCATCGTCGTCGACGACCTCGACGCCGCCGTCGCTTTCTTCACCGAGCTCGGCATGGAGCTGGAAGGCAGGATGCCGATCGAAGGAAGCTGGGCGGGAAGAGTCGTGGGGCTCGACGACATGCGATGCGAGATTGCGATGATGCGGATCCCCGACGCCCCGGGCCGGCTCGAACTGGCGAAGTACCACAGCCCGAAGGCGATCACCCCCAAGCCGGAGATCACCCCGGCGAACACGCTGGGCCTGCACCGCGTCATGTTCGCCGTCGACGACATCGAGGACACCCTCGCCCGCCTCGGGCCGCACGGCGCCGAACTCGTTGGCGAAGTGACGCGCTACGAGGACAGCTACCTGCTCTGCTATCTCCGCGGACCGAGCGGAATCATCCTCGGGCTGGCCGAGCAGCTGAGCTGAGAAAAAGAGGTCCGCTCGCAGAGGCGCCGACCCGGTGTCCTCTGCCAGGAAATGGAACCGGGAATGGGGGCCAGCCGGCGTTGAATCGTCGGAGACTTGTGCGTGGTGTCGAAGGCCCTGTGTTGTGTCACGCTCCGGATATCAGCCTGGCGAGCGCTGTTGTCGACTGAATGCCGGTAGAGCTCGCGGGCGATTCGAGAGGCCTTGGGCGGTGCGTCGCTGCGGGTAAGCCCGGGTTCGGTCATCCCAGCGGATTCGGGTCATCACGATCCGGTGGAAGGCGGCGTTGGCCTGTCGGTTGCCACCTCGGTTCAGACGCCGACGCTGGGTCTTGCCGGAGGACTGCTCGACCGGACTGACTCCGCACAGGGCGGCGAAGGCCGCCTCGCCGGTGACCCGGTCGGGGTTGTCGCCAGCAGCGATGAGGAGGACAGCGGCACCCTCTGGGCCGACACCGACACCGACAAGCTCGAGCAGGTGCGGCCGGCGGGCGCGCACGGCTGTGGTCGTGGCTGTTGAGGACAGGACTGCGCGGGCGATGTCGCCGATCCGGCTGGGGCTGAGTGTGAGACGCCCGTAGGTCGTCCTCGAGATCGGCGTGCGGCCGTTCGCGGCTCTATGCGATGGGGGATGGGGCGCTGGCCGGTCTGCCGGATTCGGGGTCATGTTGGGCGACCGTGCCCGTCCAGCCCTGGTCGAGCAGGAGACAGGCCTGGTCGACGGCGGCGGCGGGATCGGGGTGGGAGCCGGCGAACGCGAGGATCTCCAGGGTGAACCGGGCATAGGCGGCGCAGATGAGGTCGCCCTGCGGCCGGCCGGCCTGGTCGGCGAGAGCACGGGCCAGGGCGTGTTCGTGGCGCAGCCACATCGCGCGGGAGTACTCGCGCAGAGCCGGGGTCTCGTGGATGAGCCGCTGGAAGTCGGCGAAGCGGGGGTCTCGGGTGTGGGCCGAGTCGACGAAGCCGGTGAGGTGGGCGCGCAGAGCGTGAGGGATCGTCTGGCCCGGCGGCCGGTCGGTGACCGCGCGGACCAGGGCGGCCTCGTTGCGGGCGTCCTCGTCGAAGACCAGGGCTTCTTTGCCCTGGGGGAAGTAGTTGAACAGGGTCGACACCGACACGTCGGCGCCGTCGGCGATCTCGCGAACGCCCACCTGCTCGTAGCCGCGTTCCAGGAACAGCCGCAGAGCCGTGTCGGCGATCGCCTGGCGGGTGGCGGCCTTCTTGCGTTCGCGCCGCCCGCCTGTTCCTTCATGGTCGATCATCTCTGCCATGCCTCGACCCTACCCGGTACCGAGCAAACTTGGAACGGTTGCATTTTTGGAGCTGTTACAAAATACTTGGCGATGCCCGACCGGCCCGCCCTGCAGGGCTGCCGCTGTGATCCGGCATCCACGAAGGGAACCCATGAATTCCGTAGCTCCTACCCGCGCCAGGATCAGCATCATCGGCGCCGGACCGGGCGGACTGACCTGCGCCCGCATCCTTCAGCGGCGTGGCATCGCGGTCACCGTCCACGACCGCGACCCCGGCCCCGACGCCCGCAACCAGGGCGGCACCCTGGACCTGCACGCCGACAACGGCCAGATCGCCCTGCGCGAAGCCGGCCTGCTCGACGAGTTCTTCGAGCTGGCCCGCCCCGAAGGGCAGGAAATGCGCCAGCTTGACCCGGTCGGCACGATGACGTCGCACAAGGTCCCGGAGGCCGATGAGTTCTTCAAGCCGGAAATCGACCGCGGCCAGCTGCGCGACCTGCTGCTCGACTCCCTGCAACCGGGAACCGTGCGTTGGGGACAAGCCCTCGACACGATCAGCGGGCCCGCCGACGGGCCTCGGCGGCTGCACTTCGCCGACGGCACGACCATCGAGACCGATCTGGTCATCGGCGCCGACGGCGCCTTCTCCCGGGTACGCCCGGCCCTGTCCCCCGCCGTCCCCCAGTACACCGGGGTGAGCTTCCTGGAGGCCCGGTTCTCCGACGTCGAGAACCGCCACCCCGAGATCGCCGAACTGGTCGGCCAGGGCGGTGCCCATGCCGCCGACGGCAACCGCGGCCTGTTCGCCCAGCGCAACAGCGGAGACCACATCCGCGTCTACATCATCCAGCGGGTCCCGGTCGACTGGATCAGCCAGAGCGGCCTGACCGCCGACGACACCGATGCCGTCCGCGCCCAGCTCCTCGACGAGTACAAACACTGGTCACCCCGCATGCGCCGGATGATCACCGACAACGACGGCCCCTACGTCGACCGCCCGATCTTCGCCCTCCCCGTCCCGCACACCTGGGAGCACAACCCGACGGTGACCCTGCTCGGCGACGCCGCCCACCTCATGCCCCCGCTCGGCGTCGGCGTCAACCTCGCCATGCTCGACGCCAGCGAACTCGCCATCGCCCTCGCCGACTCCGCCACCGTCGACGACGCCATCCGCACCTACGAGAAGACCATGCTCCCCCGCTCCACCGAGACGGCCAGGATCCTCGAAGGTGGCGCCGAGCACCTGCTGTCCGCCGACATTCCCGACTTCGGCGACCGCGGCGACACCCAGCCCTGAGCCCCCGCCCGCCCCCCTCAACGTCCAGTGGCTTCGACATGGACGAATCCCCCGAAGACCTCGCCGCCGGCACCCTGTCGGCGAGGTCTTCGGGCTGTAGCCAGGCGCCAGCCTGGGCCGCAGGGTTCGGCGGCATCTGTGCGGGGAGGGCGCGCCCGGCGGTCCGTGCGCCGCCGGACGCTCCCGTGGACTGGGATCGGTCTCTCATGCCTCCGTGCGCGTGCCGGGCGGATCGGAGCTGCTGCCGAGGACGTTGTCGATGTGGGCCGCGAGTGAGGAGCGCAGGGCTTCGGGCGTCATCTTCTGATCGTCGATCAGATGCGCGACGAGGTCGGCGCGGATGGCGGCCAGCAGGGCGTGGGCCGTGAAGTCCGCGGCACGGACGCCGGACACCTGATCCAGTGCCGCTCGAAGCGTCTCGTGCCACCAGGCGTAGTGCGCGGCCTGGTAGGGGCTGCTGAGCCCCGCGTCCTCTGCCGCCGACATCAGGTTGCGGTTCTCGATCTTGAAGCGCAGTGCGGCGTCGAGGAGGTCCAGCACCCGCTGCCGCGGTGAGGACGCCGCCGCGTCCTGCGCTTCCTGTACGGCCTGCCGCAGGGGTTCGAGGCGGGAGGCGATCACGGCACCGATCAGGCCGGCGCGGTCGCCGAAGCGGCGGAAGAGGGTGCCCTTGCCCACACCGGCCGCCGCCGCGATGTCGTCCATCGACACGCCGTGGGGGCTGCTGCTGGCGGCAAAGAGGGTGTCGGCGGCAGCCAGGACGGCCTCTCGGTTGCGCAGGGCATCTGCGCGCTCCGTGCGCTCGGCCACGGTTCCTCCTTGGTCTTCGGCCAGTCACGGCCCCCGGGAATGATATGCGGGGAGGTTCGCACGAGTGGCGGCTCGCACCAGGCCGTGCTTCCCGCGCCTGGAGGCGGCGGCAGTCGCCCGGCCTGCGTTGCGTGAGCAGGTCAGTCACGTCGTCCGGCCAGTCGTTCGCAACTGCCCTACGACACCTCCCGTTCAACGAAGGTGCGGAAGGTGCCCGGGGGGCGGCCGGTGAGGCGCTGGACGGTGTCGGAGGTGTGGTCTTCTGCGCCCTCGGCGATGGCGCGGTCCATGCCGGCCAGCATGATGGCGAACTCCAGCGGTATCTCGGCCGCCCAGCGGTCGCGAAGTTGCTCGAATGTCAGGTGCCGGTGGACGACGGGCCTGCCTGTGACCTCGGTGATGGTCGCGGCGACGTCGGCGTAGCTGAGCGCCTGCGGGCCGGTCAGGATCAAGTCGGTGTTGGGAGCCTGGTCGTCGGTCAGGGCGCGTACGGCGACGGCGGCGATGTCCTCGGCGTCGATGAACCCGACGCGGCCCTCCCCCGTGGCGGTCAGGATGGCGCCGTCCTCGCGGATGCTGCGCGCATGAGGGGTGGAGCCGGTGAGGTTCTGCATGAACCAGGAGGGCCGCAGCACCGCCCACTGGTCAAACAGCCCGGGCAGGGCCTGATGGACCTGGCCCACCGCCGGACCGCCGGCCGGGATCGCCGACGAGCTGAGCAGCACCGCACGGCGCACCCCGGCCGCGCGGGCCTGGCGGAGGAACGGCAGCATGACCGCGGCCGGCTCCGAGGAGCCGATGGGCGGGATGAGGTAGACGCGGTCGACACCGTCGAGAGCCTCGCTCCAGGTCGCGGGCTCGTGCCAGTCGAAGCGGACGGCCTGGGCGCCCTCCACGGGGGTGGCGCTCCGGCCGGCGGCCTTGACGCGGTGGCCCTCGGCGATCAGTCCTGCCGCGACACGGCGGCCGGTGGTGCCGGTGGCCCCGATGACCAGGGTGGCGCTGAGGGCGTTCATCGGTTCGCTCCCACGAAGTCGGCGCCGGGCTGGGACACGGCGAGGGGGTTCCAGTAGTCGCGGTAGGAGGTGATGCGCCCGTTCTCGACGGTGACCACGGCGATGTAGGTCATGTCGAACGGGCTGTCCGTCTCCACCAGGCGGCCGACTCCGCGCATCTCCACGACGATCGTCTCGGGGGCGGTGGTCTGGTGGATCTTCACGTCGGGGAAGTCGTGCACGTCGACGTGGTCGGGATAGTGGCGCATGTAGTCGCCGACCGCGGTCTTGCCTTCGAGGCGCAGGGGCCAGCCTTCGGGTGCGAACGGGAATTCCAGGACGCCGTCCTCGGCCCACAGGTCCACCCAGCCGGGGATGTCCTTCTCCACCAGGAGCCGCAGGCCGTGGTGGTACAGCTCCGCGGTGGTCATCGGCACTGTCATGATCAAGGCTTCCGTTCTACTCGAAGTCACGGCGATCCCAGGCCTTCGACTACGGCCACTCGTCAGGAGAAGCGCGATGTCCTGAAGTCGCGGTTCTTCATGACGGGACACCCGAATGAAAACGGACCGCCAGTCCGTATGGACTGGAGCATATGGACTGACGGTCCGCTTCACAAGTTCTCGCCTTGCGCGCATCCGAGACGGGGTCCCAGTAGTGCTCGCCGCAAAAACAACGAAGTAGGCGCTGACCTGGCCCTTGGTCGGGGACGCCCGGTTCACATCCCGGTGGCCTCGTCGTGTTCGCGCAGCATCCGCATGACGGTGGCGGGTGAGGGGTGCTGACCCTTTTTCGTGCCGGTGGTGATGACGAGCCGCTTGGCGATGTCGCGCAGGCTCATCTCCTGGTCGCGCAGGTGGATGGCCATGGACAGCATGGACTCGTCGGTGACGCCCGCGCCGCCGATGGTCTTGCCGCGCCTGCGAGCGGACTCGTGGCCTTCGAGGGTGCGGTCGCGGATGTACTCACGCTCCATGCCGGACATCGCCGCGAGCACGGTGAACACGATGCCGGAGGGATCGTGCGAGCCCTTCAGCTCGCCGGTGAGGAATTCCAAGCCGACGTCGCTCGCCTTCAGCTCCTCGGCGAGCATAGCCAGTTCGATGCCGCGGCCGAGTCGTTTGTGCTCGTGGACGACGAGGGTGACGGCGACACCGGAGGAGCGGATCTCCCCGGCGAGCTTCACGGCGGCCTCCAGCTCGGGGCGCCTGGTGGCGCGGGTGGAGATCTTCTCGGAGAAGATCCGGGTGACCCCGGCCTCGGTGAGGGAGTCGAGTTGTACGTCGAGGGATTGGCGTGCGGTCGAGGCGCGGGCGTATCCGAGGCAGACGTGCCCGACGGGCTCGGTGCCGGCGCTCACCGGCCGAGGCAGTTCGATCCACACCGCTCCCGGCTTCCGTACGGCGGGGGTCGGCACGTGCAACTCCTTGGCGAGTTGGGGCACGAGGCGGAAGCGGGCGGTGTGGTACTGGATGGCCACCTTGCCCTTGCTGGTCCGGCATGGGGAGCCCACCGGGGCGGCGCAGGTGGACATCGGGCAGGGTTGCGATTCCACGCGCTTGAAGTCGTCGCTCACGCCCCCGGATCGTTTCATGAGGGTGTTTCAGGCATCCAGTCGTTTGCAACAACTCATGAAACGTGATCGCCGCAGGTGGACGGCCCGCCGGGCGGCTGTTTCACAGGTGACCGCTCATGAAACACCCGCGTGCGCACTGCAGGGACGCGGGACCGAGGGTGTCATGGCCTGCCGGGCGCCGTACGAGGCCTGCAGGCGGGCGAGCGGGGCGCACATCCGCCGTGGAGAACGTGGTCAACTCGGCGCACTCCGCGTCGAGCCAATGTTCCAGTCGCCGTCGCCGCACCTGGCTCCCGAGACTCACACCCTTGCACTCAGTATCCCCGCACCATATGCTCGGATCCAAGTAATCGATACCAAGTGGTCTGCTATGTCAACGCGCTGGAGCTCCATGCCCACCCGTGAATCCCCCGCCGTCCAGAAGCCCCCGAAACGCCCCGCCAACGCTCTCGCCCTTGCCGTACTGGGGTTGCTGCTGGAGCAGCCGATGCACCCCCATGCCATGGCTGGCGCGCTCCGCGAGCGCGGCATGGAGCGCGCGTTCAAGCTGACGACTGGATCGCTCTACGACACCGTCCGCGCGCTCACGCGGGACGGGTGGATCGAGGCGGACGGCACCGAGCAGGTCGGCAACCGCCCGGCCCGCACCATCTACCGCCACACCCCCGCCGGGCGGGACGGCTTCACCGACTGGCTCGACGAGCTGATCCGAGAGCCCTCGCCCGAGTACCCGCGGTTCCTCTCCGCGGTCGGGTACCTCGGCGCGCTGGGCCGCGTCCGCGCGGCGGGGGCGTTGCGCGAGCGGGCCGCCGCGCTGCGGGAGCGGATCGCGGGGGGCGCCGAGGGCTACCGCGCGGCCCGCGAGGAGCACAACGCGCCGCGCCTGTTCGTCATCGAGGCCGAGTACGCCGCCGCCATGGCGCAGGCCGAGCTGGCCTGGGTGGAGCACACCGCTGACGAGATCGAGCGCGGGACGCTGATGTGGCCGGAGGGGGCGGGCGATGAGTGACGCCGCATCGAAGGACGATGTCGTCGACGTCCTGGTCGTCGGTGCCGGGCCCGCCGGGCTGGCGCTCGGCGGGGAGTTGGGGCGCGCGGGGGTGCGGGCACTGGTCCTGGAGCGGGAGCCCGAACCGCCGGGCTTCTGCCGCGGGTTCAACCTCAACACCCGGAGCCTTGAGCTGCTCGACCGCCGGGGCCTGGCCACCCGCTTCCTCGCCGAGGGACCGACCGTGCCGACGGCGATGTTCGTCGGTGCGTCCCGCCTCGACCTCGCCGCCATGCGCGCGAAACACCCCTACGCCCTCGGCATCCCCCAGACCCGCGTGGAGGAGCTGCTCGCCGAGTGGGCCGTGGGGTTAGGCGCGCGCCTCGTCCGCGGCCGGTGCCTCACCGGGCTGCGGCAGGACAGTGACGGCGTGACGGTCGAGGTGGACGGCACGGACGGCCCGTCAACCGTGCGCTGCCGATGGCTGGTCGGTTGCGACGGGGGCCGCAGTACGGTGCGCAAGGCGGCCGGGATCGGCTTCCCCGGGACGCCCGCACGGAAGTTCACCCTGCTCGGGGACGTGGTCCTCGCCGACCCGTCGGCCGTCTCGTTCGGCCCCAATACCGGGCCCGGCGGCCGCTCGGTGTTCGCGATTCCGCGCCCCGGCTACGTCCGTCTGATCACCGCCGACCCGGCGCCGCCCGCAGACCCGCACGAGCCGGTGCCGCTCGGCTCCTTCCAGCGCGCGATCGATGCCGCGCTGGAACATCGGGCCGAGATCGCCGAGGCGCTGTGGCTGACCCGGTTCGGGGACGCGGCGCGGCTCGCCGCACAGTTCCGGACGGGCCGGGTGCTGCTGGCCGGGGACGCCGCGCACATCCACCCCCCGGCCGGCGCCATCGGCGTCAACGCGGCGATCGACGACGCCGTCAACCTGGGCTGGAAGCTCGCTCTGGTGGCGCGCGGGCAGGCGCCGGAGACGCTGCTCGACACCTACCACGACGAGCGCCACGCGGCTGGCAAGCGTCTGCTCCGCAACACCCGCGCGCAGGCGGTGCTCGCCCAGGCGAACGGGGACGACGACCGCCTGGCACCCGTCCGCGATCTGCTCGCCGAGCTGGCCGAGGCCGGGGACACGGCCGGGCCGTTGGCCGAGGCGATCACCGCTGTCGGCACCCGCTACCCCGCCTCCGGAGACCCCGGACACCCGTGGGCGGGACGGATGGTGCCGGACATCCCGCTAGGCCAGGACGGCGAGGACAGCCTTACGGCGCTGCTGACCCGGTCGGCCGGCGGCGCACTGCTGCTCAACGGCGCGGCGGACTCGCACGCCCTCTCCGCCGCCGCTCGTCCATGGGCGGACCGGGTCACCACCGCCCATACCCACCCGCACACCCTGGAGCACGCCCACGCGATCCTCGTCCGTCCGGACGGGCACGCAGCGTGGATCGGCACGCCGTCAACACCTGTAGACGCAGCCGCGGAGGAGCTGCGGGAGACCCTCCCGCACTGGTTCGGGCGCCCGGCGGCACTCGTTGACGGTACCCCGAGGACTGGCCACCGTTGAGCGGGCGAGCCCACGGTACGCGTCCCGGGGCCGGTCGCTGCTACAGCCCGGCTCCGGGTTCGTCGGTGGCCACCGTCCGCAGCGGGCGGTGGCCCTTCTCGTCGAGTCAGCTGCGGCGAGCGGGTCTGCTTGCCGCCGACGTGGGTGAAGCAGTTCAAAAAGCCGGTGTGCCGGTCCATCTCCGCCAGCAGCGAGGCGATTGGCACGTTGGGCAGCATCCGCTCCAGCTCGGCGTGCAGCTCCTCGGCCTCGCTGGGAATGTCCTCCGCTGTCAGAGGGGAGATGACCAGCTCACCCGCCTCGTTCAGGCGCACCGGACCGTCGCCGCGCTTGAGAACCCCTTCCAGGTCGCCAAGAGCTGCATCCAGCTCGTCCATCACCAGCGCCAGGGCCTCGGAGGAGTCCGGGCTCTTGCCGACCAGGCGGCAGAACTCGGCGCGGTGCAGCTGCCACTGGGCGGGTTTGAACAGGTAGGCGGCCGGGTTGTCGTAGCGGCGCGATCCCGGCACGTACACATCCCCCGAGCGCAGGCCGTCGCGCAGCGCGAGCAGCACGCACAGCTCCCAGTAGTGCCGGTACGCGGTCGCGTCGCCCTTTCCTGCTGCCTCGTCCAGGTAGCCCTTCCAGCGGGCCGGCACGAACAGCGTCGGCGCCGTGTCGGGGACGTTGCGGGCGCCGGTCGCGTTCAGCTCCCGCAGGATCCCGACGGCCTCGATCAGCGGCTTCGCCTCGGTACCGCCGGCGAACCGCACCGCTTCGAGGACCTTGGGCGCGAACTGGCGGATGTAGGTGTAGGAGCCCTCCAGCAGCCGCAAGTGCCCGTGATCGCGCGGCAGCCGCGCAGTGGCCCCGGCGTACGCGGTCCGCAGCCGAGACATGCCGATCTTGCCGCGCAGCAGCGGCCCGACCGCCTCGTCCGGGATCCCCGCATCCGCGAGCACCGGCAGGATCTCCTCCAGCAGTGCGAGCCGGTCCTCCGACAGCTTGGCCCGCTCGGCGAGCTCGTCGCGCAGCTTGATCCTCGCCCGCGACTCCGAACCGGACAGCGTCTGGTCGAACAGCTGCACCACGGAGTCCAGGACGTCGACCGCGGACTGCGCCAGCAGCGTCAGAAGGATCGGATGACGCCGGTTCGGCTCTCTGCGGACCAGGGCCTGCGCCGTCAGACGGCGGCCGATCTGGGCCAGGTAGCGGCGGCGTTCGGCGGGCAGCGCGGACAGATCGAGGGCGTCGGCGCCGAGCCCTCGCAGGAACAGCAGCTTCTCGACCTCGTCCTTCACGCTGTTCGGTGACGCCTGAACCGGCCCGGTCACCATCCAGTGCAACCTGGTCGAGCGCAGCTTCGGCTCGACCACCAGCAGCGAATCCAGCCCCCGGCAGGTCTCGTCGCTCAGCAGGTGGGCCACCCGCACGTGGGTCTCCGCCTCGGCCGCCTGCCGGGCGCCGGCGACCTTCTCCAGCAGCGTGACCACACCAGGCCGGATCACCTGCGCCGAACGCAGGTACTCGCAGCCCAGCCGGAACAACAGCGACGGCGAGTCGTGCTCCATCGCCCGCGCGAGCAGGAACTCCTCCAGCTCCTTGTGCTCCAGCGCCTTCGCTGGCCGCCAGCCCAGATACCGCGCGACCTGCCGCAGATGGTCCGTACGCGTCTGCTCCCGCGCCACCCCGTAGCCGCGCAGCACATCGGCCGGCAACCCGAGTTGCCGGGCCACACGGCCCACCGCCGCCGGCGGAGCCGCCGTCACCTCGTCCGGGACGAACCCCAGCCACGGCAACGTGCACAGCTGTACGGCGGCACCCAGGACCGTCTGCGGACGCAGGAACTTCCGCAGGAACGCTTCGTCGGCTGGCGTGAGGGTGAAGTAGCGGATCAGCTCGTCCTTGCCGATCGGCGGGAACGACCGCAGAGCCTCCAGCTCCTCGTCGGAGAACGCCCTCGTGGCCATCCGCTGCCCCTCCCTCGCCGAACCACTCGTTCAGCCCAACGAGGCAACCGACCCCACGGCAACGGGGCAGGTCAGGGCCCACTCCGTTGCTTTTTCGGTGAGTACTACCGGGCCCCCGAGACATCGAGGGTGCCCTAGGCGGCCGGGTCGGAGGCCCGGCCGCCGGACCCGCGGATGGCCGCGATCAGCGCCCGGTGGCTGCGTACGGCTCAGGCGATGCGGTCCAGTGACGCCTCCAGGTCGAGTTCGCCTTCTCGGGGCTGGGCGCCGGCTGCCACGGCGGCCCTCGTGCGCTCGACCACGGCATCCGGTGCCGGGTAGACCAGGCCCAGGACCTTGCTCTCCTCACCGAGCCCCTCCAGCAGGCTCCCGCCGGTGACCGTGGGCCGGCTCGTCCTCGGGGCGTACCCGTCGACGACCCGCGTGTTCGTCGGAACCGCCCACGGCAGGCAGGGCATTCTCACCGGTCACCACACCGGCCTGCTGCTGGCGGACCGTCTCGACGGCCACGACGCCGCCGTGCCGGCCGAATTCGCCCCCGACCGGGACCTGAGCCCGCCACCGGATGGGCGGGGAACCGCGCCGGTGCCCGCCCATCCGTCCGGCGGTGCCCCGGCCGCCCTCGCGACCCTAACTGCCCTCACCGCCATCGCTGTCGGGCCGAGCTTTGTCACCGTCCTCGGCTACCGGATGTGGTGGCAGCGCCGCCCCAACCGCGCGACCGCACGGCCCGCCCCGGCAAGGCCCCTGTCCGGGGCATCTGCCGGCGCCTGGCGCTTTCCGCCTCGGGGACGACGCAACGCGCGCCCGGACTACGTCACCCGCCTGCGGGGCGTCGTCGACTGGCAGGGCGTCCGGGCCGCTCGCGGCCGCCACCGCCCAGGGTTGATCCGCCCTCTGGTCGGATCTGCTTCGGTTCGACGAGGTCAGACCCGTCCACGCCTGCCGCACCCTGCGCCCTCCGTGGCACCTGCCCCCATCGGTCGGTGCCACGAAGGGCGTTGCGGTCCCGTCGTGACTTTCGGTTATCGCGTCTCCGGTCACCGGTCTCCTGTTGTAGCGAGGCCGAATCCCCTCGCCCGCTACGGGAAAGACCTGCCGATGACCGCTTCTCCCCCGCGTTCGTTCTCCCGAGGTTGGCTGCTCGCGTCCTTCCTGCCCACTCTGCTCGTCCTCGGGATGGCTGTGACCGTCCCGTCGACCCCCTCCGGTTCCCCGCGAGCCGCGAGGGCGAGCATGCCGGGGATGCCCGGGATGACCCACCGGGCGGGCACCTCCCAGGGGCTCGCCCGTGGCCTCGCCGCCGAGCAGGACGGCTACCGGCTGAACGCCGCGACCTGCGGCGTGCCGGCCGGGCGACCGACGGCCTTCCGGTTCACCGTCACGGGCCCCGACGGCTCCCCCGTCACTGACTTCGCCGTCCACCAGACCAGGAAGCTCCACTTCTACGCGATCCGCACCGATCTCACCGGCTTCCAGCACCTGCACCCGGACATGGCCGCCGACGGCACCTGGACCGCCGATCTCGCCGCCCTGACCCCCGGCACCTGGCGGGTGTACACCGACTTCATCCCGAACACCGGCGCCCGCGCCACGGAGCTCGTCCTCAGCCGCACCGTGACAGTGCCCGGCAAGGCGGCCCCGGTGCCCCTGCCCGCGCCGAGTGACAGCACCACCGTCGACGGCTACACCGTCACCCTGCGCGCCCGGCCGATGGCCGGTGCACACCAATTGGTTGCCACGATCAGTCAGGACGGCCGACCGGTCACCGACCTCCAGCCCTACCTGGACAGCTACGCCCACCTCAGCGCCTTCCACGAAGGCGACCAGGCACTGGCCCACCTCCACCCGGCGAACCCCGTGAACGGTGACCACGGCGGGCCCACCCTGACCTTCCAGGCCCTGCTCGCCGAGCCGGGCGGCTGGCGGGTCTTCCTCCAGTTCCAGACCGCAGGGCAACTGCACACCGCCGAAGTCACCCTCGACGTCGACTGACGGAGACCTGCCACTGACAACGCGGTGCCCGGCCCTCGCACCACGAGGACCGGGTACTGCGGCTGCGGACCGTCAGCGGGCGCCGGTGCGCTTGCGGCGCCACCACCAGGCGCGACCCGCGGCGAGCACGACCACCACGTCAGCACCGATGGCGATCGGGACGGCCGCCGAGGAGTCGCCGCCCGAGGCCGTCGCCGCCGCGCTGGGCGAGGCCGTCACGCTTGGGGCGCCCGATGCGGTGGCCGGCTCCGACGGGATGGCCGGCGCCGAGGCGGTGGCGGACGCGGACGGCGTGGCGCTGGTGGGCGCGGCGGACGGAGTACCGATCGGGGTCGCTCCGGGCGCGGCGGCGGCAAGCTTGAGGGTGGGCGCTGGGTGCTCGGGCTCGGCACCGTCCTTGGGCAGCTCGACCCAGCGGTCGATGCGGCCCTCGCTGTAGGTCTCCAGGGTCTTGAAGACCAGCTCCTTGGCGTTGGGCAGCTGCTTGATGGTGATCTTGTAGACGGCGTCCTTGCCCGGGGCGAGCGCGGTGCCGCCGACGTGCGCGGGCCGCAGCCGCGGGCCGCACGACCCGTGCCCGCACCAGCGGCCGGCTCCCAGTCCTGTGACCGAAGGCGGCTTTCTTGAGGGTGTGCCGCTCGGCGGCGCCGCGGACATCCACTGGTTCCAGGACCCGTACGGTATGGCCCCGCTGTACGAGCAGAATCTGGGTGGCAACCCCGAGCAAGGAGGACGTCCTGTGGCCGGGATGTGGCTACGAGCCCTACGGCCGGAGACGAGCTACGGGACAACGCTTAATCGATCACAATGACGGGGTGGTCGGCGGGGTCGATCCAGCGCATCGTCCGGGTCATGAAGGCGGCGGGAACTGCGACGCAGCCGGCGGTGGCGCCGGCCTGGGCGCCGAGGTCGTGGAGGAAGATCCCGGCACCGCGGCCCTTCACGACCGGGGCGGTGTTGAAGTCGATGACCAGGACGTTGTCGTACTGGACGGGGTGGTCGACGAGGTGCTCGCTGCCGAGGGGGCCCTGCTCGGTGAGGTGGAAGCCGCCCTGGGTGTCGGTCCGCATGCGGTTGTAGTGAGCGGAGGAGGGGTCTTGGACCCACCAGTCGTGCGCGGTGACGCGGTGGTAGGGCATCCTCGTGCCCGGGTCGGGGGCGATTCCGAAGGCCTGGGTGATGGTGTAGGTGCCGGTGGGCGTGGTCCCGGTGCCCTGGACGCGGGTGAGGCCGTCGTGGAGTCCGCCGGACCCGATCCGCGCGTCGGCGGTGGAGGCGAGGGAATGCCATACGCCGTCCCTTCGGCCCCACAGGGTCACGGTGGCGCGGGTGCCGTCGGCCTTGACCGCGATCACCTGGCCGGCCCGGCCGGCCGCCGCCGGTACGGGGAACGGGCCGTCGGCAGCGCCCGCACCGTGGGCGGGGCCCGCACCGGCCGCCGTGACGGCGACGCCGAGCGCGACGGCCATCGCCGCGTAACGGCCGACCGGGCCACGTCGGGTGACGGGGAGTCTTCGGGAGACGGGGAGTTTTCGGGAGACGGCCATCGAGGGTCCCTTCTGGCGTGGACGACACGGACGACGTGGCGGAACGGCGTGCGGCGGGTCGAAGGCCGAGGCCCGCACCGCATACCGTCAGGCGGCGCCCCGGCCGGCCGCGGAGAGCGGCGAGCGGTTGGGGCGGGATCGGGCGACGGGGGCCGGTCGCGCTCGGGGGTTCGCGTGGCCCGCCTCTCCCCCAGCGTCGCCACCGGCCCACACCGTGTCCACCAGGCGCCACCACCCACACGGCCACCCGAGTGCACCACGTGCTCCGCCCGGACCAGACCCCGCCGCCGGACACCCGCCCGGCCGGCAGCCCCAGCAGGCGGCTCAGCACCGGGCGAGGGGCGCAGCGCGGCCCGGGGAAACGCCCGGCGGTCCGTGGGGCCTCCGGCTCGGGGCGGCGTCGGAACCTCTCAGTCGCCCACTTGTGACGGTACGTCAGACGCTGGCAAGATCGCCGAGCCAGCGTGGTGGCCACGTCCCCGCGGCGTCGACTGTCGGCCCTCGGACCCGTCCGCCGTCGCAGAGCAAAGGAACTGAGGAAAATGAACTACGACATCGTTGAACTTCTGAAGGGATGCCTGAAGGACTTCGGTCGCGAAGATCTCATCAGCAGTGATCTGGACAACGACTCCACGGTCACTATCGACATGGAGAATCGCCCCGGCATCAACATCACGGTGGACGAGACGGAGACCGTGATGCTCTGGGCCACCCTCACCGAGTACTCGGAATCGCTCGTGACCCGGAAAGGTGCGGCGTTGATCGAGTACCAGCTCGGCGCCGACTACACAGAGTTCGGCGTCGGCCAGCCGGCCCTTCTCAAGACCGACGTGAACCTCGAGCTCTGCGCGGCGCTGCAGCCGGTGGCCTTCGAGTCGAAGCAGAACTTCAGCTCGGCGTTGGAGAACTTCTTCAACCACATGGTGTCCGTCCACGACGTCCTGACAGACGGGACAGCGGCGCGGTGTCGCGGACGACGTCCTTCAAGCACATGAAGGACATCAAGAACACCGTGTTGTCGCCGAGGCAGTGACCACCGCGCACCTGTGCTGCTCAAGCCAGTGGCAGTGAGCCTCACTGACCGGGCAGCCCGAGCCGGCGGGCCGGCAGTCGACGAACCAGGAGAGGTTGCAGCCCCGTCGGACCGTGCGGTCAAGTCTTGAACACCCCGCCCCCTGGATGAACAGTCAGGCGGTCGCTCACGGCCAACCCGGGCCGTCCCCCGCCAGGAGACACCGAAAACCCTGGCGGGTGGAGCTCCAGCAGGGTCGACCCACCGACTCATGATCGAATAGTGTCGATGCGCACGCCGGACCGTGCCCTGGGGACCCGGACGAGTTGGGGGAAGTTCACATGATCGAACTGTCGGCGACGCCAATGACCTGGGTGGCGGCGGGAGACAGCATCACCCAGGCCGTCCTGCACACCCACGGGGCACGGGGCTGGGTCGAGCACGTCAATGAGCGGATCGGCTGGCAGCTGGGCCGGCTCACAGACGTCGTCGTCAACACCGGGGTCTCCGCCTGGCGGGCCGGCGACGTCCTCGGGTCGTACGACCACCTGATCGGTCGGTTCAACCCGGACGTGCTGTCGATCTCGCTGGGCACCAACGACGCGCGCGCCGGTCTCGCCGGTCTTGACACATTTCACACCGACATGCGGGAACTGATCACCCGTTCCGAAGGTGCCCAGATCGTCCTCCACACGCCCGTTCCGACGAGTCCGACGGGTCGGGTCGCCCGCCCCGAACTGCCCGCCTACTGCCAGGCCGTCCGGGAGATCGCCGACGAGATGGACTTGCTCCTGGTGGACCACGAGGCACACTGGCTGGCCCGGTTTCCCGACGGCGACCCGATCGCTTGGCTCGACGACCCGGCGCATCCCAACGCGGCCGGCCATCTCCAGATGGCCAACCACACCCTGCGCACCATGGGACTGGGCGAGCTGACCGGTCTCTGACCCAGCGCGTGACAGTACGGGCGAGTGGCGGATGGCCTCCTGGAGGCGGTAGCGGCCGGCCAGGGGCACCGGGTCACCACGCCGTCACCCGGACAGAGGATAGAGCTGCCCCGCGGCTGATAGGCGCGCGTGCAGGTCGCCCCGAAACCATGCCCGGGCAGGTCGACGGCGACCGAACGGTGTCCCAGGAGGCCGAGTTCGGCCTGGAGTGGGGCGAAGGCGAAGGAGTTGGAGAAGGCTCCATGAACCAGCACGAATGTCGGTTGCATCTGTCTACTCCCCTTCTGACGTCCCGTGGCGTCGGCGGCACGTGCGTCGCCGGTCCCGGCCTGCAGTCATGCTCGAACCGGACGTCCCGGCAGGGCCGGAGCGGGCGTCGCATCCGGGCGCTGCCGTCGAAGAACCCAAGGTCAAACACCCTGAGAGCCGGATCCCGCGTACACGCCCCCGAGCTCCCCCTACCGCCACCCCCGACGCACAGGCACCCCGTGCCACTCAACCTTGATGACATAAACCTAATGATCATCACGGTTCGATGGCAATGATCAAGGTTCAGTGGACAGCGCCTGGATCCGCTCCTAGCCGAGTGCCGGAGGGTCCTCGGCTGGGCGGCGTCCCCAGGCCGAGACCAGCGGCGCGAGCGTCAGGTCGAGTTCGCCCGCGTGGATGGCGGCCAGGTGCGCGTCGATCTCGGCGTCGTCGGCCAGGCCGGCCGCGAGCAGCTCGCCGCGCACGTGCCGGATGGTCGCCGCCTCCAGCCGGTCGCAGGCCAGCCCGCCGACCGGGAATGAGCCCGCCGCGGCGACATCCACCAAGCCGGCCTCACGCAACGCCCGCGGCAGTGTCCGGCCGTAGCGCAGGTCCGCGCCGCGGCGCGCCAGCAGCTCCCGGACCCCGTCGCGCAGCCGGTTGGCCCGCCGCTGCGCGGGGCCGCTGTCGTCCAGGCATGCGAGTGGCTGCAGAGCGGTGTCGGCGTCTTCGACCAGCAGCCAGCCGCCGGGCCGTAGCGCTGACGCCATCGTGGCCAACGCGCGAGCCCGGTCGGGTACATGGACCAGCACGAGCCGGGCGTGCACCAGATCGAACGTCCCCGGTTCCGGGGGCGGATCAGCGGCGACGTCGTGCCGGCGCACCTCGTACCCGTCGCCTGCCTTCAGCCACGACGGGTCGATGTCCGTGGCCAGCACGTGGCCGGTCGGACCGACGGCCGCCGCGAGCGCCTCCGGGATACCGGGGCCACCGGCCCCCACTTCCCAACAGCGCGAGCCGGCCCTGACTCCCAGTCGATCGAAGTGCCCGCGCGTCACACCGTCGAACAGCTCGGCCAGCCAAACGAATCGCTCACCCGCCTCGGCGCGCGCGTTGTCCAGCAGGTACCCGCGGGCGGGAGCCGACTCTCCACCGAGCGCGGTAGTCCCGCCTATCGAATCCGGTCGGCCACCGACGTGCCGCGGACGGGGCGAGGAAGTCATGACTACATGGTCCACCTTCCCGGGCCACCAGCGCCACGACGACGGGAGAGGGATGTCTCACACGGCCCGTGGGCGGGCGCATGCCGACCGTCGAGGCTGTCCTGATCTGGCCGATAGGCGAAGTATGTCATCGGAGGGGTCGGGCGATCCCAGGTCCATATCATCCGCTTCTGAGCTCTGAAGTCCGTCTGGTTTGAAGAAGTCATAGAACCACCCGAATCACAGCGGAACCGGATCCTCCGCCGCGTTCATGCCGACGCTGTGCCGTGAGCCAGCGGAAGCCGTACCCCAGCGACCTGTCCGACGCCCGATGGGCCTTGATCGAGCCGAAACTGACGGCCTGGAGGAGAGCCCGGCTCGACCGCCGGCCCACCGGCAAGCCGGCACAGGTCGAACTTCGCGACGTGTTCAATGCGATCCTCTGCATCAACCGCACCGGAATCCCGTGGAAGTACCTTCCCCACGACTTCCCGAACCATGGCACCGTCTATGCCTACCATGCGGCCTGGCGCGACGAGGGAGTGTTCGCGGAACTCAACTATGACCTGACCGGCCTGGCCCGCGTGAAGGAAGGGCGCAAGCCCGAGCCGACCGCCTCGGTGATCGACACCCAGAGCGTGAAGACCTCCACCAACGTGCCCTTGACCAGTCAGGGAACGGACGCCGCGAAGGAGATCGTCGGCCGCAAGCGCGGCATCATCACCGACACCATCGGCCTGCTCCTCGCCGTAACCGTCACCGCCGCGAGCCTGTCAGGGAACGCCCTGGGCATCCATCTCCTCAACCAGGCCAAGAAGACCTACCCGAGCATCTCCAAGAGCTGGGTCGACACCAGCTTCAAGAACGCCATGATTGAGCACGGCGCCGACCTCGGAATCGACGTCGAAGTCGTCGCGAGAAAATCCGACGTCCGCGGCTTCCACGTCCCCGTGTCGGAGGACCCGGCGGGCCAGGGCGGAGAAGAACAGCTCGATCTGGTTGAGCCAGGAGGCGTGTGGCGGGGTCCAGTGCACGTGCCAGCGCGGGTGGGCGGCGAGCCATGCCTTGGTGTGCTTGGCGGTGTGGGGATGAGCCGTTGTCCAGCACCTCGTGGATCTGCCTGCCCGGGTCGATCACCGTGTCGAGACGGTCGAGGAAAGCGGTGAAGGTGGCCGCGTCATTGCGGGCGATGGGTTCGGTGAGTACCTCGCCGGTGGTCACGTCGAGAGCGGCCACGATCGAGGCGGTGCCGTGCCGGTGGTGTTCGAACTCCTGGCGGACGGGGGTGCCGGGGCCGACCGCGCTGGTGGGGTGCTTGCGCGAGCGGGCGGCGATCGCGATCTTGTCATCGACCGACAGCACCACCGCTCCGGCGGGCGGGGTGCGCCGTTACTGAGGCTTTCAGGGTGGAGTCGGTGGGGTGAGTGGCAGGCCGGTGCCGGCCAGGCATCCATCGATAAGGGCGGGTCGAAGTTGGATGTGCCG
>NZ_JBVHHB010000046.1:0-32323 GCF_055561295.1 Kitasatospora sp. NPDC022785
CCCTCCGGGCGCTTCGTTCTTTCGTGTTTGAAGCTTATCAGACGTTTTCCGCTCCGTTTTCCGGAGTTTCATTCATCGGACTTGCTTTCCGCCGCCCCTCTCGGTGCGACTCCGGAACTGTACGGGGACCGCCCCGCCACATGCAAATCGTCCCGCCCTGCACCGGCAGGACGGGACGATCAGCGGTTCGGGCACGCGTCAGGCGCGGCCCATCTCCTCGGCGATGGCGGCCGCGAAGGCGTCGATGTCGGCCTCCGTGGTGTCGAAGGAACACATCCAGCGGACCTCGCCGGTGTGCTCGTTCCAGAAGTAGAAGCGGTAACGCTTCTGCAGCCGCTCGCTGACCTCACGCGGGAGGATCGCGAAGACCGCGTTGGCCTGGACCGGGCGCACAACGGTCACACCGTCGATGTCCCGGACGGCCGCCTCCAGCCGGCTCGCCATCGCGTTGGCGTGGCCGGCGTTGCGCAGGTAGAGGTCGCCCGTGAGCAGTGCCTCGAACTGGACCGAGGCGAAGCGCATCTTCGATGCCAGCTGCATCGAGGTCTTGCGCAGGTACTTGATGTTGCGGACCTTCTCGGGGTTGAGCACGACCACGACCTCGCCGAAGAGCAGGCCGTTCTTCGTCCCGCCGTACGAGAGCACGTCCACGCCCACGTCCGTGGTGAAGGCGCGCAGCGGCACGCCGAGCGAGGCGGCGGCGTTGGCCAGGCGCGAGCCGTCCACGTGCACGAGCATGCCGTGCTGGTGGGCGTGGTCGACGATGGCCCGGATCTCCTCCACGGTGTAGAGGGTGCCGAGCTCGGTGCTCTGGGTGATCGAGACCGCGAGCGGCTGCGCGCGGTGCTCGTCGCCGAAGCCCCACGCCTGCTGGTCGATGAGCTCGGGGGTGAGCTTGCCGTCCGGGGTGGGGACGGTGAGCAGCTTGATGCCGCCCATCTTCTCGGGGGCGCCGCCCTCGTCCACGTTGATGTGGGCGGACTCGGCCGCGATCACCGCGCCCCAGCGCGGGAGCAGGGCCTGGAGGGCGACGACGTTGGCGCCGGTGCCGTTGAAGACGGGGTAGGCCTCGGCCGTGTCACCGAAGTGGCGGCGGAAGACGTCCTGGAGGTTCGACGTGTAGTCGTCCTCGCCGTAGGCGACCTGGTGGCCGCCGTTGGCCAGGGCGATGGCGGCCAGGATCTCGGGGTGCACACCGGCGTAGTTGTCGCTGGCGAAGCCGCGGACGGCGGGGTCGTGCCGCCGTACCGCGTCCGTGCGGGTGGAATCGTTCATCGGGCTGTCAGCCACAGGTGCTGTCCGTTCAGGTCTGCTGCGGGGCGGTCCCAGAGGCCCGCCAGGTTCTCGGCGAGGTCGGCGGTGTCGGTGAAGCCGGTGAACTTCGCGTCCGGCTTCTCGGCCCGCATCTCGGGACTGACCAACGCCTTGATCACCAGGATCGCAGCCGCGGCGGTGGGCTCGCCGTCCTCGGCGGTGGTCTCCTTCTTGAAGGAGTCCGCCATGGCGAGGGTCCAGGCCTCGGTGGCGGCCTTGGCGGCCGCGTAGGCGGCGCCGCCGGCGGTGGGCTTGTGGGCCGCCGAGGCGGAGATCATCGCGTACCGGCCCGACTCGCTGCGGACCAGGGCCGGCTGGAAGGCCAGCGAGGTGTGCTGGAGCGTGCGCACCACGGTGTCGTGGAGGAAGTCCCAGTCGTCGATCCGGGTGTCGAAGAACTTCTTGCTGCCGCGCCAGCCGCCGACCAGGTGGAAGAGGCCGTCGACGTGGCCGTGCTCGGCCTCCAGGTGGTCGGCCCAGTCGTGGACCTCCTGCGGGTCGAGCAGGTCGATGACCTGCCCGCTGACCCGGGCGCCGGGGACGGCGGCGCGCACGGCGTCGAGGGCCTTCTCCAGCCGCTGGGCGTCGATGTCGGCGCCGATCACGGTGGCGCCGTCCGCGGCGAGGCGGCGGAGGACGGCCTGGCCGGCCGGGCCGCTGGCTCCGGCGACGGCGATGACCTTGCCTGCGAGGTGTGCGCTCATGCGGCAGCTCCCTGGATACCCGCGCCGGTGATGCCAGTGGTGGAGGCGATGACGTTGCGGAGCTTCTTCGAGAGGGCCTCGTAGAACATGCTCAGCGGGAACTCGTCGGGCAGCACGGCGTCGCAGAGCGCCTTGTTGAGCGCCTTGCCGTCGGTGATGTCGAGCGGCAGCGCGTCGGGGCCCTTCGCCCAGGTGGAGGCGGGGTGCGGGGTGAGGTAGCGGGAGACCAGCTGGTAGGCGGCGATCCAGTGGGCCGGCTTGGGACGGTCGATGCCGTCCCGGTAGAGGGTCTCGATCTCGCCGCAGAGCGCGTTGGTGACCTGCGGGGCGCGCTCCCAGTCGATGGTGAGGCGGTTGTCCCGCCAGCGCAGCGCGTCGTGCTTGTGCAGGTAGGCGAAGAGCAGCTGGCCGCCGAGCCCGTCGTAGTTGCGCACGCGGTCGCCGCTGACCGGGAAGCGGAACATCCGGTCGAAGAAGACCGCGTACTGGACGTCGCGGGCGTGCTCGTTGCCCTCGGCCTCCAGCTTCACGGCCTCCTTGAAGGTCGTGAGGTCACAGCGGAGCTCCTCCAGGCCGTACATCCAGAACGGGCTGCGCTGCTTGATCATGAAGGGGTCGAACGGCAGGTCGCCGTGGCTGTGGGTGCGGTCGTGGACGAGGTCCCACAGGACGAAGGTCTCCTGCGCGCGCTGCTGGTCGGCGAGCAGGCCCTCGGCGTCGGCCGGGATCTCCAGGCCGAGCTGCTGGACGGCGCTGGTGGTGACGGCGCGGAAGCGGGCGGCCTCGCGGTCACAGAAGATGCCGCCCCAGGTGAAACGTTCCGGCGCCTTGCGCACGGCCACGGTCTCGGGGAAGAGCACGGCGGAGTTGGTGTCGTAGCCGGCCGTGAAGTCGGTGAAGGTGATCGGCACGAACATCGGGTTGTCGAAGCGGGTGCGCTCCAGCTCGGCCAGCCAGTCCGGCCAGACGACGCGCAGCAGGACGGCTTCCAGGTTGCGGTCCGGGTTGCCGTTCTGGGTGTACATCGGGAAGACGACGAGGTGCTCCAGGCCGTCCTCGCGCTGGTCGGCGGGCTGGAAGGCGAGCAGCGAGTCCAGGAAGTCGGGCTCCCGGTAGCCGGTGTCGGCCCACTTCGCGAGGTCGGCGTCGACGGCCGCGAGGTAGTCGGCGTCGTGCGGGAAGAGCGGGGCGAGCTCCTCGACGGCGCCGCGGACGGTGGCGACCAGCGGGTCGACCGCGTGCCGCTGCACGGCGGCGAGGTCGATCGAGCCGTCCTTGGACTGGAGCGGGCGCAGGGCCTCGACGGCTTCCTTCAGGCGCAGCCAGGCCGGGTGGCCGGCGTGGGGCGAGACCGGGGCGTCGGCCGCCACAGCGAGCCTTGGCGAAAGATTCTGCATCGTGGACTCACTTCGACAGGAGGGTTTTCAACGAGACCACCATAAGTACGAAAGGTTCTCCTGTTCAAGGGGGGCCCTGCCGACGGATGTCCCGTGGAGGGCGTACGCGCCGGCCGACGGGCGGATGTCCGGCATGTGGACGGGGATCTGGATCTTCTGGACAGAAGCGCCGTGGGGATGCGAACCTCCCGCCATGCTCCCGGCGGTGACCCTGGTGGCCCGGCGCCACATCGACCTGCTCCGGGCGCCCTCGTGTTGTCACGCCTGCGGTTGTGCGCGCGGCCTCTGCCGCTGCTGCTGATCCGGCTGGGGGGCGCCGCGGACGCGGCCCCGTACGCCGACCATGCCGCCTGTGTTCCGGCGCCGCCACCGGGGGGAAGTGACCCGCCTGGGTGCGGCCCGCGTCAGTGCCCGGCCGCCGCCCCTCGCCGTTCCCCGCCCTGCCCGGTCCCTCATCAGGAGCCCTGTTCATGACCTCCCTCCGCAAGCCCTTCGCCGCCCTGCTGGTCGTCGCCGCCGCGGCGCTGGCCGCCTGTGCCCCGCAGGACACCGCGTCCGACGCCGGCGCGACCGCGTCGGGGACGGCCGGCGGCTGCGCGCCAGGCGCGCTGGCCACCCGTACCGCGGGGACGCTGACCGTCGGCACCGACAAGCCGGCCTACGACCCGTGGTTCGCCGAGGACCAGCCGGAGAACGGCAAGGGCTTCGAGTCGGCGGTGGCGTACGCGGTGGCCGAGAAGCTGGGCTACCCCAAGGACAAGGTGTCCTGGGTGGTCGCGCCGTTCGGCAAGGCCACCACGCCTGGCGCCAAGGACTTCGACTTCGACATCAACCAGGTCTCGATCAGCGCCGAGCGCAAGCAGGCGGTGGACTTCTCGTCCGGCTACTACGACGTGCGGCAGGCCGTGATCGCGCTGAAGAGCTCCAAGGCCGCCTCGGCCAAGAGCATCGCCGACCTCAAGGGCGCCAAGCTGGGCGCCCAGGTCGGCACCACCAGCCTGGACGTGGTCACCGACACCATCAGGCCCAGCACCCAGCCGGCCGTCTTCGACTCCAACGACCTCGCGAAGGCCGCGCTGAAGAACGGCCAGATCGAGGCCCTGGTGGTGGACCTGCCGACGGCGTTCTACATCACCGGCGCCGAGGTGACGGACGCCCAGGTGGTCGGGCAGTTCGAGGGCGCGTCGCAGGCTTCGGCCCAGGGTTCGGCACAAGGTTCGCCGCAGGGCGAGCAGTTCGGCCTGGTGCTGGACAAGGGTTCCAGGCTGACCGGCTGCGTCACCCGGGCGGTGGACGCGCTGCGGGCGGACGGCACCCTGGCGAAGCTGGAGCAGCAGTGGCTCGCCGACGCCGTCGCGGCACCCGTGCTGAAGTGACCGACCACGCGATGAACACGGAACCCGCGGTGAGCGGCGAGTCCGCGACGGACAGGGGACCCGCGATGAGCACGGAGTCCGCGACCGTCCTGCGGAGGAAGAAGGAGAAGGACGGGCCGGACGACGGCTACCGCCCGTCCGGGCGCCGGCTGGCCCACGAGGCCTACCGGCGGCGGCGGGCCCGCCGTTCGGCGCTGATCGCCGGCGTGTCGACGCTGGCGACGGCCGTGGCGCTGTACCTGGTGGTGGTCAACTCCCCCGGCTGGGAGGCGACCCGGAAGACCTTCTTCAACGCCCACTACGCGCGCCAGGCGCTGCCCGAGGTGCTGAAGGGTCTGCGGATCAATCTTGAGCTGATGCTCGGGTGCGGGGCGCTGATCCTCGTCCTGGGCCTGGTGCTCGCGGTGCTTCGGACGCTGCGCGGGCCCGTCTTCCTTCCGGTGCGGCTGCTGGCCACGGCGTACGTCGACTTCTTCCTGGGCCTGCCGATGATCATCTGCCTGCTGGTGATGATCACCGGTGTGCCGGCGCTGCGGCTGGCCGGGGTGACCAGCGACCCCATCCTCCTCGGCGGTGCCGCGCTGGTGCTCACGTACTCGGCGTACGTCTCCGAGGTGTTCCGGGCCGGCATCGACGCGGTGCACCCGAGCCAGCGGGCGGCCGCCCGGTCGCTGGGGCTGAGCAATGCCCAGGCGATGCGGTACGTGGTGCTGCCGCAGGCGGTCCGGCGGGTCGTGCCGCCGTTGCTGAACAACCTGGTGAGCCTGCAGAAGGACACCGGCCTGGTCTCGATCGGCGGGGCGATCGACGCGGTCTACGCGGCGAAGATCATCACCGGCCGGTCCTTCAACTACACCCCGTACCTCGTGGCCGGCCTGGTCTTCATCGTGCTGACCGTCCCGCTCACCCGGTTCACCGACTGGCTGACCCGCCGGATGAACCGCCGTCAGCACCAGGGAGGTGCGGTGTGACGACCTCCGAATACCCGAGGCCCGCGGTGCTGCGGCTGGAGTCGGTGCGCAAGAGCTTCGGCGCCCAGGTGGTGCTGCGCGACGTCGACCTCACGGTGCCCGAGCACTCCGTGACGGCGCTGATCGGGGCGTCCGGCTCCGGAAAGTCCACGCTGATGCGGTGCGCCAACCTGCTGGAGCGGATCGACGACGGCGCGGTCTTCCTGGACGACGAGGAGATCACCGACCCGCGGACCGACGAGGACGCCGTCCGGCGCCGGATCGGGGTGGTATTCCAGTCCTACAACCTGTTCCCGCACCTGACGGTGCTGGAGAACATCACCCTGGCGCCGCGCCGGGTGCACAAGGTCGCGCGGGCCGAGGCCGAGGCGCAGGCGCTGGCCCTGCTGGACCGGCTCGGCCTGGCGGCCAAGGCGAAGGAGTACCCGGACCGGCTCTCCGGCGGCCAGCAGCAGCGCGTCGCCATCGTCCGGGCGCTGGCCACCGGGCCGCGGCTGCTGCTCCTCGACGAGATCACCGCGGCGCTTGACCCGGTGCTGGTGGGTGAGGTGCTCGCGGTGGTGCGGGACCTCAAGGAGCAGGGCATGACGATGGTCATCTCGACCCACGAGATGGGCTTCGCCCGCGAGGTGGCCGACCAGGTCTGCTTCCTGGACGCCGGGGTGGTGCTCGAACAGGGCCCGCCGGAGCAGGTCTTCGGCGATCCGCAGCAGGAGCGGACCAGGCGGTTCCTCAGCCGGGTGATCGCCTCGGGGCGGCTGAACCCATGACCGCGGGGGTGCTCGCCCGGAGTCCTCACTCCGGCGGGCACCACCGTGCGCCCCTGTACGCGCCCTGCTGCACGCGGCCCCGAGCGGTGATCGTGGACGGTACGCCCGTCCGCGCCGCCCGGGAGGCCGCCGTTGCACGGACCAGTCCTGGTCAGCTGGCTGCTGGCCCTCCTCACCGCGGCCGCCGGCGGCTACTGCCTCACCCGGCTGCGCCGCTCCCCCTGCGCCGGCGGGCCCGCGACCGGCCGGCTGCACGCCTACGAGTCGGACGCCGCCGAGGCGTTGATGGGGCTAGGGATGGCCGCGATGGCCGTCTCCGGCAGCACCGTGCCGGCCTCGGTCTGGGCGTGGGTGTTCGGCGCCCCGGCGGCGGCCTTCCTGCTGGCCGCCGTCTGGGCGGGCCCCGACACCCCGGCCCGGCGGGCACACCGGCTGCACCACGCGATCGGCGGGCTCGCGATGACGTACATGTCGCTGGCCATGGGCGCGGCGTCCGGGCACGGCGGCCACCACCACGCGACGAGCGCGGGGACGCCCCTGCTGACCGGCGCGCTGCTGCTCTACTTCGGCAGCTACTCGCTCTGGGCCGGCACCCGGCTGCTGGCCACCCCTGCCGGGGGTCCGCCGGGGGCCGCCGGGGGCCCGGGGGCGGCCACCGCCGGGCTGCCGCGGGCCTGCCGGCTGTCGATGGGCATCGGCATGTTCGCCATGCTCCTGACGATGTGACGCGAGCCCCCGTCGCACCGCGCGTGGCGTTGGTCACTGGGTGACCGAAAGTCGTTCCACCGGGCGCCACCACCGCTTAGGTTGGCCAGCAGAGCGCTGTCGCGTTCCGTGCGTACTCGGGGAGCCCATGCCATGACGGCCCTGCTCGGCCTGCTGCTGCTCGGACTGCTGCTCTCGACCGTGGCGCCCCGGCTGCTGGCCCGGGCCCGCTGGGCCGAGAGCGAACCCGTGCTGGCCCTGCTGGTCTGGCAGTGCCTGGTGGTGGCCGTGCTGCTGTGCTGTGCGCTGAGCCTCCTCCTGGCCGCCTCGGCCGCGCTGCCCGAGCTGCGGGCGCTGGTGTTCGCCGGCGCGCCACACGGCGTGGAGGCCGCGTACGGGCTGCAGGGCGCCGAGGGCTGGGGGCGGCTCTGCGCCGCGGTGCTGGCGGCGGGCGGGGTGCAGACCGTGCTGGCGCTGACCCGGGAGGTCCGCTCGGCGAAGGCGCTGCGCAACCGGCGGCACGCCCAACTGGCCACGCGGGCCCCCGAACTGCCCGAGTCGATCGACGCGCTGCGGAGCCGGCGGGAGCGGCTGGTGGTGCTGGAGAACGTCCGCCCCGAGGCCTGGTCGCTGCCCGGCCACAACTCCCGGCTGGTGGTCACCACCGGGGCTCTCCAACAGCTCACCGACCAGGAGTTGGCGGCCGTGCTGAGCCACGAGCGCGGGCACGTGCGGGCCCGGCACCACTGGCTCTCGCAGAGCTCCCAGGCGCTCGCCTCGGGCTTCCCCGGCGTCGGCGTGTTCAGCGCCTTCCGGGACCAGGTGGGCGAGTTGGTGGAGCTCGCGGCGGACGACCGGGCGGCGCGCCGGCACGGGCGGCACACCACCGCCCTGGCGCTGGCCGAACTCAACCTGGGGAGCGGGGTGTTCGGCTCCTGCCCGCCCGGGCTGGCGCAGTCGCCGAAGCGGGTGGACCGGCTGCTCGCCGGGCGGCCCCGGCTGCCCGTGTCTCACCGGCTGCGGCTCACCGTGGCGGCACTGGCCGCCCCCGCGGCCGCCGTCCTGCTGGCCGCCGCGCCGGGGCTCTCGACCCTGTTCTGAGCGTCCCCGGACGGGGCCGGATCCGGCCCCGTCCTCAGCGCGATCCGGCGCAGCCGCCCTCCAACGGGCTGCCGAGGGTCAGTGCGAGCACCTCACGCTGCAGCGGGCGGGCCTCGGTGTAGCGGCGGCAGCCCTCCTCGGTCAGGGCGACCTGGATGCCGCGCCGGTCGTCCGGGCACATCGTGCGGGTGACCAGGCCGGCCTTCTCCAGGCGGCCGATCAGCCGGGAGAGCGCGCTCTGGCTCAGGTGCACGGTGTCGGCCAGCTCCTGCACCCGCAGGGTGTGGGAGTTGTCGGCGTTCCGCTCCTCGACCAGGCGTTCCAGCACCTCGAACTCGCTCATGCCGAGCCCGTGCTTCTCGCCCAGCTCCCGGTCGAGCAGGCAGGCGGTGGCGGCATGCCGGGCCAGCAGGTCGCGCCAGGACGCGACCAGCGCCGCATCCGCGTCGGAGTCGAGTTCAGCCACGGCGCCACGGTAGCACGTGCGCATGAACCTTATGCGTTCACATCTAATTCATTTGCATTGAATGCATGTGCATGTAGTGTCCTCCGCATGACCACCGCGACCACCAATCCGACTGACGGTTCATCAACCGGCGGGCTGCACTGGACTCCCCGCCTCTGGGGCACGCTGATCGTGCTCTGCGCCGCGATGTTCCTGGACGCCCTGGACACCTCCATGGTGGGCGTCGCCCTGCCGTCCATCGGCTCCGAGCTCCACCTCTCCACCTCCGCCCTGCAATGGGTGGTCTCCGGCTACGTCCTCGGCTACGGCGGCCTGCTGCTGCTCGGCGGACGCGCCGCCGACCTGCTCGGCCGCCGCCGGGTCTTCCTGGCCGCCCTCGCCGTCTTCGCCGCCGCCTCCCTGTTCGGCGGCCTGGTCGACGACGGCGGCCTGCTGATCGCCGCCCGCTTCCTCAAGGGCGTCGCCGCGGCCTTCACCGCGCCGGCCGGCCTGTCGATCATCACGACCACCTTCCCCGAGGGCCCGGCCCGCAACCGCGCCCTGTCGATCTACACCACCTGCGGCGCCAGCGGCTTCTCGCTCGGCCTGGTGCTCAGCGGCCTGCTCACATCGGTCGGCTGGCGCTGGACCTTCCTGATGCCGGTCCCGGTCGCCCTGCTGGCCCTGGTCTTCGCCGTCCGGATCCTCCCCCGCCCCGCCGAGGACCGGGCCAAGGGCGGGTACGACGCCCTGGGCGCGATCACCGGCACGGCGGCCGTCCTGCTGCTGGTCTTCACCGTCACCGAAGCGCAGGGTGCCGGCTGGGCGAGCCTGCGCACACTCGGCTCGCTGGCTGTGGTGGCCGCGCTGGCCGCTGCCTTCCTGGTCACCGAGAGCCGCGCCGCGCACCCGCTGGTCCGGCTCGGGATCTTCCGCAACGGCCCGGTCGCCCGGGCCAACCTGATCGCGTTCACGATCTTCGGCTCGTACGCGGGCTTCCAGTTCATCGTCACGCTCTACCTGCAGCGACTGCTCGGCTGGTCGGCCCTGGAGATGGCCCTGGGCCTGCTGCCGGCCGGCGCCCTGGTCGCCCTCTCGGCGACCCGGATGGGGGCGATCGTGGACCGCTTCGGCACCGGGCGGCTGCTGCCGATCGGCGTGCTGGCGCTGGTGCTCGGCTACACCGTCTTCCTGCGGCTGGACGAGCACAGCTCGTACCCGGAGCTGATGCTCCCCAGCATGATCCTGCTCGGGATCGGCTTCGCGCTCGCGTTCCCGTCCGTGAACATCGCCGCCACCGACGGCGTCGCCGACGAGGAGCAGGGACTGGCTTCGGGCCTGGTCAACACGGCCTTCCAGGTCGGCAGCGCCATCGTGCTGGCCGCGGTCACGGCGGTGATCACCGCCGGCAGCGGCGGCGGCGAGAGCCCTGCGGCCCAGCTGGACGGCTACCGGCCGGCCCTGCTCCTGGTCACCGCGGTCGCACTGGTCGGCTTCGTGGTCGCCGCGGTGGGCGCGGTGCTCGACCGACGGAAGACGGCAACTACCGTCGCGGTACCCGACTATGATTATCCGTCAGTCGACCTGGACAACCGGCGGGGCGAGGTCCTGACCAAGAGCTGAACGACGCCCGGGCCGATCCCTCGTTCCCGGCGGATGCCGACTCCACCAAACCCCCGTGTTGGTGGAGTCGGCACCTCCGTACGAGCCGGCCCGTGCGCGCCCGCCGCGTGCGGATGCCACGGTTCGGCCGCTCGCCCCGCCAGTATATTGGCCGGGAGCCAACGAACGTACGGAGCAGACACGATGGCACCTCGCGGGGATTCGGTCAATGAGGAAATGCGCCAACGCTCCCGCCGGCGCATCATGCGCGCCACCGTCGAACTCGTCGACCAGCACGGGTACGCCGGCACCACCCTGACCGACATCGCCGAACGGGCCGGGCTGGCCCGCGGGCTGCTCTCCTACTACTTCGACGGGAAACGGCTGCTGATGCAGTCGGCCACCCACCGGATGATGCACCAGGCACTGTCGGCGGCGCTGGGTGAGCTGGCGCCCGGCTCCACGGCGGAGGCCCGACTGGCCCGGGCCATAGACGCGGTGCTGGGGCTGGCGATGGACCACCCCCGGGTGATGCGTTCACACCTGGCGCTGATCATGGACCCGGACACCGGCGCGTTCGTCCAGGACCCCGAGCAGCAGCAGCTCGGCGCGATCCTCCAGGGACTGCTGCGGGACTGGGGCGCGCCGGACCCCGCCGCCGAGCACGCGGTGCTGCGCAGCGCGCTGATGGGCGGCTGCATCGGCGTGCTGCTGCCCGGGGCCGAGCTGCCGCTGGCCCCGATCAGGGCCGACCTGTTCCGCCGGTACGACCTGGACTGGCGGCTGGGCCGGCCGCCGCAGCGGACACCGCCGGAGCGCGAACGGCCGCCGGCCCGCGGCTGAGCGGGACCGGGCGGCCGTCGGGGCGCTGCGCGACGAGCGTGCCGTGCGGCGGGGCGTCAGCGCTCCTTCAGGATCGACGCGAGCAGGTCGATGGTGCGCTCGGGCGTGAGGCTGTCCACGCAGAGCCGCTCCATGACCTGGATGTACGCGTCGACGTCGTCCCGCTTGTCGAGGTAGAGCGCGCTGGTGAGCTGCTCCAGGTAGACCACGTCGGCGAGGTCCTGCTCGGGGAAGCGCAGGATGGTGAAGGCCCCGGACTCCCCGGCGTGCGCGCCGAAGCGGAACGGCATCACCTGGATCACCACGTTGGCCTGCTCGGCGACGTCGATCAGGTACTGCACCTGACCGCGCATCACCTTGGGCCCGCCGACCGGACGGCGCAGCGCGGCCTCGTCGATGACGGCCCAGAGGCGGGGGCTGTCGCCCTCGGTGAGCAGCTTCTGGCGGCGCAGCCGGAGGCTGACCCGGCGTTCGACCTCCTCCTCGCTGATCACCGGCCGGCTCTGGCCGAACACCGCCCGCGCGTACTCCTCGGACTGCAGGAGTCCGGGGATGAACTGGACCTCGTAGGTACGGATCAGCGCGGCGGCCTCCTCCAGGCCGACGTAGGTCTGGAACCAGCCCGGCAGCACGTCGTTGAAGCTGTGCCACCAACCGGACTTGTTGGCCTCGCGGACGAGGCCGAGCAGGGCCTCGCGCTCCACGCCGTCGTCGACGCCGTAGAGGCTGAGGAGGTCGGCGACGTCCCGCTCCTTGAAACTGACGCGGCCGAGCTCCATGCGGCTGATCTTGGACTCCGAGGCGCGGATCGCGTAGCCCGCGTCCTCCCTCGTGATGCCCCGCGCCTCGCGGAGCCGGCGCAGCTGGGAGCCGAGGAGGATCCGGCGGACCATCGAGCCGCCGCCCGGCTGAACTGTGGTCATGCGGTCGAAACCTCCACCTAGGGCAAACAGCGCACAGTCTGCCATCAGTTGAGCGCTCACGGTGCCGATACTGACGGATGTTCCTATCAGTTCTGCACCCCTCGCACCAGGATGCACGTGCATTCGGCGCTTGCATATGCCATTTGAACGACTGCACGTGAATCGACTCTTGCATCTGCAGTGAGCGCAGAGGACCATGGTGCACGTGCACCTGCACATCCCTGGCAATCCCGCGGGCTCCGCGTCGACCCCACGCGCGACTCCGTGCACCAGCCCGGCAGCGCCCCCGCGCCACCGGGCGTTCGTGTGCGCGCGCGCCTGGTCGTCGAGGGGGCGGCCGTGCGGCCGAGCGAGTCGGAGGTGACCGGCATGACCCCGGCGGGTCCAGCCGTGTCCGCCCCCTTATGGGAGGAGCTCTTCATGAGCACCGGTACGGCCTTGGCAGTCGATCCCCATGTGGTCACCTGTACGCTCGCCCCTCGCTACGAAGCCGTCAGAACCGCGCGCGACTTCGCCAGAACCGCTCTTCAGCGCTGGGGCCTGGGCGAGCTGTTCGACGATGTCGCGCTGGTGGCCTCGGAGCTGGTGACCAATGCCCTGCGGCACGCGATCGGCGCGCACCCCGGTTCGGTGTGCAACGCGTCCGACGACTTCGACTTCTCCGGCCGGCCCACGACCGACGGGCGGCTGCCGATCCGAATAAGCCTGGTGCACCGCGCACCGCAGGTGGTCTGTGCGGTCAGCGACCCCAGCAGCACGGGCCCGGTCGCCCGGGAGGCGGACTTCGTCGCCGAGTCGGGCCGCGGACTCCACCTGGTGGACTCCTTCAGCCGCTCCTGGGGCTGGCACCCGCTGGGCGGCGGCAAGGTGGTCTGGGCGATGTTCGAGGCGGAGGAGAGTACGGCGGACGCCGTCCTCGAACTCGGCGGCCGGCACCGTCGCTCGGCCTAGCAGGAGGACGCCCGGGCCGGTGCACCGACCAGCCCGGCCTGCCGGCCGGCCCGCAGGCCCTGGGGGGACCACACCACCCCGGGCGCGCGTCAGGCCCCACGCATCACCCTTCACGGCTCGCCGGGCGGCGGCGGGAGCCGGCGAGGACGCGCACAAGACAAAGGCCGTCGCGGTGTCAGCACCCACGACGGCCCCCCGATGGTGAAGGCGGCGGCCGGTCAGACCGCCAGGTGGTCGAACTCCCCGTCCTTGGCGCCCAGCAGCAGCGCCGCGATCTCCGCCCGGGTGTAGATCAGCGCCGGACCGTCCGGGAAGCGCGAGTTGCGCATCGCCACCTCGCCCCCCGGGAGGGCGGCGAACTCGACGCAGTTGCCCTGAGAGTTGCTGTGCAGGCTCTTCTGCCAGACCACGTCCTTGAGGTCCGCAGCCGCCATCCCGTTGTACGCGTCGTACGTGTTGTGCATAGAAATCTCCCGAAGAGCTCCGGAGTGGCCGTCCAGCTCGGCGCCCCGGCACACAGCCGAACGGCTGGGCCGGCCCCGTACCGGCCCGGCACAACGCCTCACTTGACGTGATGATAGCTCCAGTGCACGTGCATCAGCACGGGACGTTGCAGGTGCACGGGCCGTTCGCCACCAAACTGCAACTCTTCACGACCCCGCCACCTGACGGCACGTAAGCGGACATAGCCGACTGAATCGGGAAGCCGCCGATAACCGCCCGTAGGCGGCTCCCCGCTGAATGTTGATCTTCGAACGCCGGGAGTCGCACCCCCGTGACCCTCCGTCAGACGCCTCGCGGCCTGTGAGACATCTCACGCGCCGGGGGTGCAACGCGGGGGCCCGTCAAGTACGTCTAGGAAGATGTCCGTGGCCACGCGGGGATTTGGCGACATATGTCCGTTTTTCGGGCAAGCCGCCCGTCCCGGTTCGGCAGCCGACTGCAGGCCGGGCGCCCAGATGTCCTACGATCTCCGCCATGAGCACCGCAGCCATCCCGGGCGCGCCACTGCCCGTCCGCACCCCAGGCTCCCGTGCGCGGGGGCGCCACCGCCGCCCCGAGCGCCCCGAGATCCCGGCCGGGTCCCCGGCCCTGGTGCTCGCGGTGCCCGCGACCGCCGGGCCCGAGTCCCGTTCCGTCGTCGAGGAACTGCTCTCGATCGTGCGCAGCGAGCAGAACGGCGTGCAGACGGCGGCCGGCTACCTCCCGGGCGACGTGAGCGAGGGCGAGTCCGCCGGCAACGAGCACACCGTCGCCGAACTGCTGGCGCACGCCGCCCAGGCGGGCCTGCCCGCTCCGGTCGTGGTGCCGCTGCTCCCCGGCCCGCACGGGTTCCTCGCCGACCTGCACGCACTCGCCGCCGAGTACGGCGCCCACGTGACCGACGTGCTGGGCCCGCACCCGCTGCTGGCCGAGGCCGTCCACGTCCGGCTCTCCGAGGCCGGGCTGGCCCGCGCCGACCGTGCCCGGCTGTTCGCCATCGCGACCGCCGCGGACGGCGTGGTGCTCACCACCGTCGGCGGCCAGGAGGCGGCCGACGCCGCCGGGATCACCGGCATGCTGCTGGCGGCCCGCCTGGCCGTGCCGGTCGTGCCCGCCGCGCTCGACCTGCCCGGCTCGGTGGCCGCGGCCGTCGCCCACCTCCGGGAGATGGGCTCCCAGAACCCGGCGCTGGCCCCGCTGGTGATCGGCCCGGAGGCGGACTCCGAGCTGCTCGCCACGGCCGCCGAGGAGACCGGTTGCCCGTCGGCCGCGCCGCTGGGGGCGTACCCGACGGTGGGCCAGCTGATCGCCTCCACCTACCTGGCGGTACTGCCGGCCGCCGACCCCGAGGCGACGGCCGAGGAGGCCGCTGCCGAGGAGGGTGGCGGGCGGCACGCCGCCCAGTAGCGGCCCGCAGCACCAGCCCGTACGAAGGGGCCCGGAACGCATCCGTTCCGGGCCCTTTCGGCTGTCCCGCCCGTCCGGTCAGCCGCCCACCCGGGCGGTGGGCGCGGCGGCGTCCCGGAGGCGCAGGGCGGGCAGTTGCACGGGCCGGGACTGCGCGGCGAAGTCGGCCACCGGCGCGCTGCTCGCGTTCCACTGCGGCTGTGCGGTGCCGCCGCCGTCCGCCTTGCGCACCTGGAGCACCTCGGACTGTCCGGCCCGGCGCAGCAGGATGTTCCCGGGCGGCCCGGACTCCGGGTCGACCCAGAGCTCGTTGCCGCCGAACTCGCAGTCCAGCACCAGGATGTCGTCCGGCTTGCCGTCGGGGGTGGCCCGGAAGGCGACCCCCGCCCGCCGGTAGCCGGTGAACCGGCTGCGGCTGAAGGTGACGGACTCCCCGGCGAGTTCGTGGTGCGCGGTGGCGACCGCGAAGTCGCTCCGTCCGGCGGCGTCGATCAGCAGCCCGTCGAACAGGCTGCCCTTCTCCCGGCCGAGCGAGTGCAGCAGCACTCCCCCGGCGGCGTTGCCGTGCAGCACGCTCGCGGTGTAGTCGAAGTCGTTCAGGTAGGCGCCGTGCTCGATGCCCCAGCCGCCGTTGTGGTAGGCCGCGAACTCGGTGACCACGTGATGGTGCTGGGCGTTCAGCCAGACGAAGATGCCGTCCTGAAGGTTGTTGTGGGCCAGGCAGCGCTGGAAGGTCCAGACCCCCTCGCTGTTCTCCGGCCACTCGAAGCCGGACGCCCCGTTGGCGCCCTGGACGCCGACGGCCACGCAGTCCAGCGCCTTGCCGCCGGTGCCGGCGCCCAGGTTGAAGCCGGTCAGCCGGTAGGCGCGCGGATTGGGCTCCAGCACGGTGCGGGAGGCGACGCAGGACTCGTAGACGATGTCGTCCGACGGCCGCTGCGGGGTGCGGGTGTCCAGCGGACCGTCCCACCAGTAGGCGTCCTCCCAGGTGTCGTGGCTGATGCAGCTGCGGAAGGTGATGCCGTGGCTGGCGTGCGGGACGTAGGCGTGGTTGCCGGCGTCGCGGACCACCACGCCCTCGACCACGGTGCCGCGGGCGGCGTCGCCGAGCAGGTGGAAGTGGAGCCCGTACCGGCCGAGGACGGGGGCGGTGACCGGCGCGGCGCCGTCCGGTCCCTTCCAGCTCTCCTTGGTCTCGGCGCGCGGGCCGACCCAGCGCAGGGCGGCGTGCCGGACGTCCGCCCGGCGGGAACTGGTGACGTGGACGTGCGCCCGGCCCGCGGCGCTGCCCTCGACCCGGACGCTGCGGGTCAGGTTGAGCACCTCCGCGCCGACCGTGACGCCCCCTCCGGCCGACACCCGCGGGTGGGCGTACGTCAGCGGCGCCCCCAGGGTGACGGTGGATCCGCTGACGGACCGGACGGAAACGAGGTCGTAGCGGGTGGAGAAGCCCTCCTCGTCCGGCGGGCCGGTCGGGGTGACGGCCAGTTCGTCGCCGGGCTGCCAACCGGCGGGCGGGGCGGCCAGGGTGACGGTGGTGTCGCCGGCCCGCAGCTCGCCGGCGGCGCGGACCCAGGCCGTCCTGGCGGCGCCGTCCAGTCGCAGGTACCCGGCGCCGGTGACCCAGAGGCCGACGTCGGTGTCGACCACCTTCATTCCGTCGCCCTGGAACCGCTTCTCGTCGACGGCCGGGAAGCGCAGGGTGTGCACGGCGGCGCCGTCGGGGGCGAGGGCGAGGATGCCGCGGACCTCCACGTTGCCCGCCGAGGCGAGGGTGACGGTGCGGTCGGCGGCGAAGGTGAGCGTGCCCGACGGCTCGACCAGCAGCGAGGCGACGGTGGCGTCGGTGTCGAGCAGCACCTTGTCGGTGATCCGGACGGCGCTCTGCGGGCCGGGTGTCCTGCCGCCCCAGCCGGTCGGGTCGGACCAGCGGCGGCCGCCCTGGTCGACGGTGGGCGCCGCGGCGGGCTGCCCGGGTGCGGCGGGGGTGCCGTCCTGGGTGCCGGCGGGAGGCGGCGCCCCGTGGTCCATCCCGGCCGCGTCCGGGTCCGTCCCCGCCGTGCCCGGGCCCGTCCCGTCCGGGTGCGTCCCCGCCGCGTCCGGGCCGCCCGGCGAGCGGCGCAGGATCTCCTCGCCGCTGACCGCCGCGAACACCGTGCCGACGGCGAGCCAGCGCAGCATCGTCCGGCGGCGTACGGCAGTTCGGGGATCAGCGGGCGGGATGTCCGGTCTGCGACGTTTTGCCCCGCGGTACACCCGGCGACGCTCTTCCGCCGGCCGACCGGCGTCCGGCTCCTCGTCCATGGCCATCGTTGCGTAGCCCTCCCCCCAGACGGCTGCGTCAGTCCTGACCCTCTGAAGCATAGGCAGTTGCGTTGACCCCGACGGGCGTTGCGCGAAAACGGTCATTTCTGATCATGGTGGACAGCCATACGGCACGTGTTCCGCAAACCGTGACGAGCGTCACACATGTTTGCGGTTTGAACTTAAGTCTGCTTAACGTGCTCCCCGTTCGTGGCCACACGGACCCAGCTCATCCGCAACGCCGAGTCCTGCCGTCGGGTGCGCTGGCAGCGCAGAAACGCACCACGGCAGGAGCGGGGGAACCACAGGTAAGTCGCCCCGGACCGGTCCGCGTACCGGTTCAGGGCTAGGGGTGAAGCCGCGTCCACAGCGCGGCCGGGCAACTCCAGCCCGAATCCGACAGCTCACCTCGCAGGCGTGGGAGAGGACCGCATCTTCATGCTGCCCACCAACGGCACCCGCCTGTCCGGCCGTACCCGTCGCGCGATCGCCACCCTCGGCGTCGTCGGCATCGGCCTCACCGTCCCCTGCCTGACCACCGGCACCGCCTCCGCCGCCTCCGTCGCCACCTGGGACAAGGTCGCCCAGTGCGAGAGCACCGGCAACTGGAGCATCAACACCGGCAACGGCTTCTACGGCGGCCTCCAGTTCACCAACAGCACCTGGGCCGCGTTCGGTGGCACCGCGTACGCGGCCCGCGCCGACCTCGCCACCAAGGACCAGCAGATCGCGATCGCCGAGAAGGTGCTCGCCGTCCAGGGCCCCGGCGCTTGGCCCGTCTGCTCCGTCCAGGCCGGTCTGACCAAGGGCGGCACCCCCGCCGCCGTCGACACCACCACCGCCGCCAAGCCCGCCGCGCAGACCCCGGCCCCGGCCGCCAAGCCGGCCACCCAGGCGCAGCCCCAGGCCGCCGCCAAGCCGGCCGCGCCGAAGGCCGACCAGGCCCCGGCCTCCACCGACTCCGCCAAGCCGCAGGGCGGCCACGACTGGTCGCAGAAGTGGCAGGACAAGGCCGCCTCCAACGACTACACCGTGGTCGCCGGCGACTGGCTCGCCTCGATCGCCGACAAGAACCACGTCCAGGGCGGCTGGGAGCGGCTGTACGAGCTCAACCGCTCCACCCTGACCGACGGCCCGCACGTCATCTACCCGGGCCAGCACCTGACCTTCGGTGACCGCGCCAAGGACCAGGCCTCGGACGAGTCCGGCAAGAACTTCGACTGGTTCAACCGTTCCGCCGGCAACTCCGGCCAGGCCGCCGCGGGCACCGCCGCCGCCAAGCCGGCCGCGCAGGCCCCGGCCGCCCAGGCCGACACCCAGGCGCCCGCGCAGGCCGCCACCGGCAGCATGGCCGCCGCGGTCGCCTTCGCCGAGTCGAAGGTCGGCCAGGCGTACGTCTACGGCGGCACCGGCAACGGCGGCTGGGACTGCTCCGGCCTGACCCAGGCCGCGCTGCGCGCCGCGGGCATCTCCGTGCCGCGCGTCGCCGCCGACCAGGCCGCCGCCTCCACCCACGTCTCGCTGGACGCCCTCAAGCCGGGCGACCTGCTGTTCTGGTCCAACAACGGCCAGGACTCCGGCGTGTACCACGTCGCGCTCTACATCGGCGACGGCAAGTACGTCGAGGCCGCCAACCCCAGCTCGGGCGTGCGCACCCAGACCATCGCCAACTGGGCCCCGGACTTCGCCGGCCGGGTCTGACCCGCAGGTGCGGCTCCCGAGCCGCACCGCTACGCCGCAGCCCCCGGGGAGAGTCTGGTCGCTCCTCCCCGGGGGCTGCGGCGTGTCCGGCCGTTCCCGCCGGGCGTGCGACGCGAATCGTCGGACGCACCCCGGACCTGCCCGCCGACGGCGGCGAGCGGGGTGGCGAAGACCGTGGTGGAATCGGCGCGCAGCGGGCATGCTGCTGCTTCGCACCCGAGAAGGAGTCTCCATGGCCCAGATCACCGTCACGCTCGACGCCAATCTCGCCATCGACGTGATGATGCTCGCCGGTACCAAGAACCCGCAGGACGCCGTCGAGCTGGTCCTGCGCGACTACCTGGCCCGGGGCCGGCACACGGAGACCCGGACCGGCGACGCCGCCGACGACCGGCGGGTGAGCCCGGACCGCCCGATCGCCCAGGACGGCTGAACAACGCGACGACCGGGGCCCGGAGAGCAATCCGCTCTCCGGGCCCCGGTCGTTGTCGTTCAGCGGGCGCCGGCGCCCGTGGAGCCGCGCATCACCAGCTCCGGCTGGAACATGAACTCCCCGCGCTGGGCGGCGTCCCCGCCCACCTCCTCCAGCAGGGCGTCGACGGCCGCGGTGGCCATCGCCTCGACCGGCTGGCGGATGGTGGTCAGCGGCGGCTCGGTGAACGCTATCAACGGCGAGTCGTCGAAGCCGACCACCGAGACGTCGTGCGGCACCAGGAGCCCGCGCTGGCGCACCGCGCGGATCGCGCCGAGCGCCATCATGTCGCTGCCGCAGACGATCGCCGTGCAGCCCTTGTCGAGCAGCGCGCCGGCCGCCGCATGCCCGCCCTCCACGCTGAACAGCGTGTGGTGGACGAGCGCCTCGGCCTCCTCCTGCGTCTTGCCGAGCACCTCGCGCATGGCCGCCGTGAAGCCCTCGATCTTCCGCAGCACCGGCACGTACCGGCGCTGCCCGACGGCCAGGCCGATCCGCTCGTGGCCGAGTTCGGCCAGGTGCTGGACGGCCATCCACATCGCGGCCCGGTCGTCCGGCGAGATGAACGGCGCGTCGATCTTCTCGCTGAAGCCGTTGATCAGTACGAACGGCACCTGCCGGCCGGTCAGCCGGGCGTACCGGTCGTGGTCGGCGGTGGTGTCCGCGTGCAGGCCGGAGACGAAGACGATGCCCGCCACGCCCCGGTCGACCAGCATCTCCACCAGTTCGTCCTCGGTGGAGCCGCCGGGCGTCTGGGTGCAGAGCACCGGCGTGAAGCCGTGCCGGCTCAGCACCTGCTCGATCACCTGCGCGAGCGCGGGGAAGATCGGGTTGCTCAGCTCCGGCGTGATCAGCCCGATCAGGCCCGCACTGCGCTGGCGCAGTCGCGTCGGCCGCTCGTAGCCGAGCACGTCCAGCGCCGCCAGCACGGTCTGCCTGGTGGTGGCGGAGACGTTCGCCTTGCCGTTGAGTACGCGGGAGACGGTGGCTTCGCTGACCCCCGCCTGCGCCGCGATGTCTGATAGTCGCGCCGTAGTCACGGTCCCAGAGCCTATTGCAACCACGTCAGACCGCCCACCAGTCGGTGCTGTCCGGAGCGAGCACCGTCTCGCCGCCGTCCACCACGGCGTCCGTGGAGGAGAGCAACAGGCGGCCGGGGGCCGGTATCCGGACCGGCTCGGCGGTGGTGTTCACGGTGCAGACGAAGGAGCCGCGGCGGAACACCAGGGTGCCCTCGGGGCTGTCCAGCCACTCCACGCCGGTGCCGGCGCCGAGGTCGGCCTGCGCGCGGCGGACGGCCAGCGCGCTGCGGTACAGCTCCAGCGTCGACGTCGGATCGCCGGTCTGCGCCTCGACGCTGAGCTGCGCCCACTCGGCGGGCTGCGGCAGCCAGCTCGGGCCGCCGGCCACCGGGCCGAAGCCGTACGGGGCCTCGGTGCCGGACCACGGGATCGGGACGCGGCAGCCGTCGCGGTAGCCGTCCTGGCCGGCCTGACGGAAGAACGACGGGTCCTGGCGGACCTCGTCGGGCAGGTCGGTGACGTCCGGCAGGCCGAGCTCCTCGCCCTGGTAGACGTAGGCGGAGCCGGGCAGCGCGAGCATCAGCAGGGTGGCGGCGCGGGCCCGGCGCAGGCCGAGTTCGCGGTCGCCGGCGGTGCGGATCTGGGTGCCGAGGCCGGGCGGGTTGGCGAACCGGGTGGCGTGCCGGGTGACGTCGTGGTTGGAGAGCACCCAGGTGGTGGGGGCGTCGACCGGGCGCATCGAGTCGAGCGAGACGTCGATCACCTCGCGCAGCTCGGCGGCGTCCCAGGAGGTGCCCAGGTACTGGAAGTTGAAGGCCTGGTGCAGCTCGTCGGGGCGCACGTAGTTGGCGGTGCGCTGGACGGTCGGGGTCCACGCCTCGGCGACGCCGATCCGCTGGCCCGGGTACTCGTCGAGGATCTTGCGCCAGCTGCGGTAGATCTCGTGCACGCCGTCCTGGTCGAAGAACGGCATGACGTCGTTGCCGAGCAGCTTGAGCTGGTCGGCGCCGCCGAGGTCGGGCAGGCCGGGGGCCTTCACCATGCCGTGCGCGACGTCGATCCGGAAGCCGTCGACGCCCATGTCCAGCCAGAACCGCAGGATCGAGCGGAACTCGTCGGCGACGGCCGGGCTCTCCCAGTTGAAGTCGGGCTGCTCGGGGGCGAACAGGTGCAGGTACCAGTCGCCGGGGGTGCCGTCCGGGTTCTGCGAGCGGGTCCAGGCCGGGCCGCCGAAGATGGACTCCCAGTCGTTGGGCGGCAGTTCGCCGTTCTCGCCCTTGCCCGGACGGAAGTGGTAGCGCTCGCGCAGAGGGGACGCAGGACCCTCGCGCAGGGCACGCTGGAACCACTCGTGCTGGTCGGAGGAGTGGTTGGGGACGAGGTCCACGATGATCCGCAGACCCAGCGCGTGGGCGTCGCGGATCAGCCCGTCGGCGTCCATCAGGTTGCCGAACATCGGGTCCACCGCGCGGTAGTCGGCCACGTCGTAGCCGGCGTCGGCCTGCGGCGAGGCGTAGAACGGCGACAGCCAGACGGCGTCCACGCCGAGGTCGCGCAGGTAGGGCAGGCGGCTGCGGATGCCGGGCAGGTCACCCATGCCGTCACCGTTGGAGTCGGCGAAGCTGCGCGGGTACACCTGGTAGATGACCGCGTCCCGCCACCAGCCTCTGGACGCGCCGGCGCTGGCCTTGTGAGCGGTGGCGTCGGCGGCGGGCCGGGAGGTGTCGGCCAGGTTCTGGGTCATGGACGGTATCCCTTGGGACTAGAGAGCGGCAGGTCAGGACTTGGAGGCACCGGCGGTCAGGCCGGTGACCAGGTGACGCTGCACCAGGTAGAAGAGAACCGAGGACGGGATCGCGATCAGCACTGCGGTCGCCGCCATCAGGTTCCACTGGGCGTCGTGTTCGCTGACGAAGGTCTGCAGGCCGACGGCCAGGGTGTACTTGTCGGAGCTGAGCATGAAGGTGGAGGCGAAGGCCACCTCGGCCCAGGCGGTCAGGAAGGAGTAGAACGCGGCGACCGCCAGGCCCGGACGGGCGAGCGGCAGCACCAGCCGCCAGAAGGTGCCGATCGGGGTGAGCCCGTCGACCCGGCCGGCCTCGTCGATCTCCACCGGGATGGTGTCGAAGTAGCCCTTCAGCAGCCAGGCGCAGTACGGCACGGTGGTCGTCGAGTAGACCAGGATCAGGCCGGCGTAGCTGTCCAGCAGGCCGAGCTCGGAGAGGATCGTGTACATCGGCACGATCAGTACCGCGATCGGGAACATCTGCGTGACCAGCAGCGACCACATCAGCGGCTTGTGCCCGGGGAAGCGCATCCGGGAGACGGCGTAGCCGGTGGTGGCGGCGATCAGCACGCCGAACACGGTGGTCACGCCGGAGACCAGGAACGCGTTGCCGAACCAGGTGAAGAAGTCGGTGTCGAACAGCACCGTGTGGTAGTTCGACAGGGTCATCTTGTCGAGGATCTCGCCGGGGTGGAGGTAGTCCGTCTTGTCCGGGCCGAGCGAGACGTAGAGGATCCAGACCACCGGGAACAGCGCGATCAGGCTGGCCAGGATCAGGGTGCCGTGGGCCAGCGCCTTGCCGAGCGGGCTGGACTCACCGCGACGACGGGACTTGACCTGCTTGGCGGCCGCCGCCGGGGCGGCGAGGGCGGTGGGTCGTTCGGTGGTGGTGCTCATCGGGGTTACCTGCCTTCGTGAGTCGCTTGGTTACCGGTCGGCGTCAGCCGTTGGCCTGCTCGTTGCGGGCGAGCCAGCGCCGGTAGAAGGAGGTGAAGACGATGAGGATGGACAGCAGGATCACGCCGTACGCGGCGGACTGCGCGTAGTCCCGGGGCTGCTGGCCGAAGCCGAGCCGGTAGGCCCAGGTGACCAGCAGCTGGGCGTCGGGCGCGCCGTTGGCGCCGAACAGCAGGAAGATGACGGCGAACTGGTTGAACGTCCAGATCACGCCGAGCAGCACCACGGTGGAGGAGACGGTGCGCAGCCCCGGCAGGGTGACGTGGCGGAACCGCTGCCAGGCGGTGGCGCCGTCCATCTCGGCGGCCTCGTACAGCTCGGCCGGGATCGACTGCAGCCCGCCGAGCAGCGAGATCATCATGAACGGCACGCCGACCCAGGTGTTGACCAGGATCGCGGCGGCCTTCTGTGCCAGCGGGTCGTCCAGCCAGCCGGGTTCGGGCAGGTGCAGGGCGGAGAGCAGACCGTTGACGGCGCCGCCGTCGGCGAGCATCAGGCGCCAGGAGAAGACGGTGACGAAGGTCGGCACGGCCCAGGGCAGGATGAGCAGCATGCGGTAGACCGCGCGGCCGCGCAGCTTCTGGTTGAGCAGCAGGGCGAGGCCGAGGCCGATGGTGTAGTGCAGGCAGACGCAGAGCGCCGTCCAGGCGATGGTCCAGACGAAGTGCGACCAGAAGCGGTCGTACGAACCCGGGCCCCAGAGGATGTCGGCGTAGTTGTCGAAGCCGACGAAGTGGTAGCTGGCCGGGATCTCGTTGACACCGATCTTGCGGGCGGCGTTGAGACTGTTGGCGTCGGTGAGGGTGAGCCAGATGCCCTCGGCGAGCGGGTAGAGCACCAGTGCGCCGAGCACCAGCACGACCGGCGCGATCATCGCGTAGGCGTACCAGTGCTTGGCGTACGAGCGCTTGAGGCGCTCCATCAGGCCCGGACGCGGATCGCGCTCCCGGCTGCCCTGGCCGGTGGCGCCCTGCACGGCGACTGACATGTTCGACACCTTCTCGGGGAGGTCCGCCGCCTCGCTACGGCGACTGCTGCTACGGGTCCGGCCGTCCGGCCCGCCGGGGAGGTGGCGGCGGGCCGGACGGCTTCAGGGGTGCTACTTCGCGAAGCCCGGGAGGAGCTTGGCGTAGTCGGTGGCGACGGTGTTCAGGCCGTCCTGGGTGCCGGTGCCCTGGACCACCTTGCCGAGGTTGGTGCCGAGCGAGGCGAACAGCGAGCTGTACTCGGGCAGTTCGGGGCGGGGCCGGGCGCTGGTGAGCACGGCCTGGAAGCCGGCGATGCCGGGGTCGGCCTTGACCTCGGGGGTGAAGGCGTCGGCGCGGGTCGGCAGGGTGGAGTTCTTCTGCGCGATGAACGACTCGCTCTCGGCAGAGGTCATGAAGGCGGCGAACTTCTCGGCCGCGGCCTTGTGGGCCTTGTCCGAACCGGCGTAGACGGAGATGTTGTGGCCGCCGGTGGGGGCGCCGGCCTTGCCCGCGGAGCCGGCCGGGACGGGGGCGATGCCGAGGTTGTTCTTGTCGGCGAACGCGGTGCCCTTGTAGATGTTGGTGATCTCCCAGGGGCCCTGGATGATCGCCGCGACCTTGCCGCTGTTGAAGGCGTCCATCATGTGCGCGTAGGCGTCGGTGGTGACGTCGGCCTTGGCGGTGCCCGGCGAGGTGAACATCGTCTTGTACGTCTCGATGCCCTTGACGGCCTCGGGCGAGGTGACGGTGATCTTCTTGCCGGCGGCGTCGACGGTGTCGGTGCCCTCGCCGAACAGGAACGGCATCGCGTAGTAGCCGTCGGCGGCCTTCAGCCAGAAGCCGTCCACGCCGGCCTTCTCCTTGACGGCGGCCGCGGCGGTCTTCAGCTCGTCCCAGGTCTTGGGGGCGGCGGTGATGCCGGCCTTGGTGAAGAGCTCCTTGTTGTAGAGCAGGCCCAGGGTGTCGGTGACCAGCGGGACGCCGTAGAGCTTGCCCTCGTACTTGGCCTGCTGGACGAGGCTGGGCTGGAACGCGCCGGCGTCCGCGGCGGCCGCGGTGCCGTCCAGCGGCTCCAGGTAGCCGGCCTTGGCGAAGGCGGCGGTCCAGCCGACCTCGGAGCGGAACACGTCCGGAGCGCCCTTGGCCCCCATGGCGGTCTGGAGCTTGTTCTGCGCCTGGTCGAACGGCACGTTGACGAAGTCGACCTTGACGTTCGGGTTGGCCTCTTCGAACTTCTTGACGAGAGCCTGGTAGTTCGGGGCCTCGTTGGTGGCGTTCGACGTGTCCCAGTAGGTGAGGGTGACCGGCCCGTCGGCCTTGCCGTCCGAGCTGGAGCCGCTGCTGCCACAGGCAGCCATCGAGACCGCGAGGGCCACAACGAGGGCAGAGGCCGCGATGCCACGCCGCATGAGAACTCCTTGGGAGGGTGGGGGTGCCCGAGATGTTGTGAGACAGGCGCATAATGGCTGCCTCGTGCCGACCGCACCGTTGCTGCCGTCGGGCTCGGAAGGAAGTTAACAGCGGCGCAATCATCACCGAAAGTCCTTGCAGCAAGTTTCTGCAAGAAATGGGGATCGTTACGCCCGCGTGTCCTGGACGTGGCCGCACGGTAGTTCACGGGCGGCACTTCCGCTGTGATTTGTCCGATTCACCCTGGTGTGGGCCCCGCCGTTAATACGCTGCGTTGCGGAAATGTCTTGCAGCAGACTGGTCCCCATGCGCATCAGAGTCGCCACCAGGGAAGAACTGCCGCTGCTGGGCGAGCTGGAACGGGCCGCCGGGGCACCGTTCGCCGCCATCGGGATGCCGGAGATCGCCGAGGACGACCCGCCCACCGTCGACGAGCTGGCGCACTACCTGGACGAGGGCGCCGTGCTGGTCGCCCTGGCCGAGGACGGCGGCGAGCCCGTCGGCTACCTGCTGGCCGAGCCGGTGGACGGCGCGCTCCACATCGAGCAGGTCTCCGTCCACCCCGGCCACGCCCGCCACGGCATCGGCCGGGCGCTGATCGAGCACCTGGCGGCGGGCACCGACGCGCCCGCCCTCACCCTCACGACCTTCGCCGACGTCCCCTGGAACGCCCCCTACTACGCCCGCTTGGGCTTCCGGCCGCTCGACGGCGCCGAGGTCACCCCCGGCCTGCGGGAGATCCGCCGCCGGGAGGCCGAGCACGGGCTCGACCGCTGGCCCCGGCTCTGCATGCGCAGGGAGCTCGGTGAGGTCGTCCCGCCGGTCTTGCCGGGCGCGCGCCGAACGGCCCGCCGGACAGGACCTAGCTGATCCCCAGCCGCAGCACGGTGGTCGAGCGGAACTCCCCGCCCGGGCGCAGCTCGGTGCTCGGGAATGCCGGGTGGTGCGGCGAGTCGGGGAAGTGCTGGGTCTCCAGCGCGATCCCCGCGAACGGCCCGTACGGCACACCGCTCGCGCCGGTCACCGCGCCCTGGAACTTGTTGGCGGTGTAGACCTGCACGCCCGGCTCGGTGGTCAGCACCTCCAGGGTGCGGCCGCTGGCCGGGTCCTCCAGCAGCGCCGCCCGGGCCGGGGTGCCGTCGGCCGGGCGCGGGCGGAGCACCCAGTTGTGGTCGTAGCCGCCGGGCCCGGTCAGCTGCGGGTGCTCGTCGTGCACCGACTTGCCGATCGGCCGCGCGGTGGTGAAGTCGAACGGCGTGCCGGCCACCGGCTCCGTCCGCCCGTACGGGATCTGCCGGTGGTCGGCGGGGGTGTACTCGTCGGCGTCCAGGGTCAGCAGGTGGCCGAGGATGTCGCCGCTGCCCTCGCCGGCGAGGTTGAAGTACGCGTGGTTGGTGAGGTTGAGGACGGTCGGCTTGCTGGTGGTCGCGCGGTAACCGATCACCAGCTCGCCGGCGGCGCTCAGCGTGTAGTCGACGGTCACGTCGAGCGCGCCGGGGAAGCCCTGGTCGCCGTCCGGGCTGTGCAGGTGCAGCCGGACGCCGTCGGGCAGCGGCCGGGCCTCCCACATCCGGTGCGCGAAGCCGTCCGGGCCGCCGTGCAGGGTGACGCCGCCGCCGGTCGGGGCGAGCGGGTGCTCCTCGCCGTCGATGGTCACCTTACTGGCGTCGATGCGGTTGGCGTAGCGGCCGACCACCGTGCCGTAGTGCCGGGCCGGGCCGAGGATCTCGGCGAGCCGGTCGCCGGCGAGCAGCAGTTGTGCGGGCCGGCCGGCGCGGTCGGGGGCGATGAGGGTGTGCAGGGTGGCGCCGAGGCTGAGCACGCTCGCCTCGTACGGGCCGGCCCGCAGCGTCCAGCGCTCGATCGCGGCGCCCGCGCCCGAGGGTTCGAGGGGTTCGCGCCGCACGCTGGTCTCCTGCGACCCGTTCGCCGGGGGCGTCGCCATGGCCTGCTCCTCACTGGCGGCCGCGGCACACCGCGACCCCCTGGTACCGGGTCCGTCCGGGGCTCGCGGCCCCGTGGGCCAGCGTAGTCAGCGGGGCAGCGGCGCGGGCGCTCCTGCCGCCCCGCGCGCCGCCGTCGCGCCTACGTCCGCCGACCCCTCGAAAAGGCCGCCGTTACTCCGACGTACCGTCGTGCCGCTCCGCCGTGCCTTCGGGCCGCTCCGCCGTGCCTTCGGGCCGCTCCGCCGTGCCACCCTGCGGGTCCGCCGCGCCCTCACGCCTCTGCGCCGGACCCTCGCGCCGCTCCGGCGTACCGTCGCGCTGCTCGGGCGGCAGGCCGAGTGCCGAGGCAAGGCCGTCCGGGCCGCTGCCCGCCTTGCGGTACACGGCCGCGAGCCGACGGCTGACCAGGCTGAGGTGGACGCCCAGCTCCTCGGCGATCCGCTGCGGCGGCACACCCCGGACGGCGAGCCGGGCGACGTCCCACTCGGGCTGGCTGAGCATCTCCCGGACGTCGCCGAGGCGGTTGGGCCGCAGGCCGTAGTTGGCCAGCTCGCGGCGGGCCCGGTCGACCAGGCCGTCGGCGGCGCAGTGCTGGGCCAGCTCGATGCCCTGGTAGAGGAACTCCTGGGCGTCCTCCAGCCGGCCGACCCGGCGCAGCGCGGCCCCGAGGTCCACCAGGGCGACGGCGTGCTCGTAGCCGGCGGGCGACTGCCCGAGGTGGCGCACGGCCTCCTCCAGCAGCTCGACCGCCTGCTGGCCGTCCTCGATCTCGGCGTGCAGCCGCAGCGCGGTGCCGATGGCCGAGGCGGTGCCGAACCGGCGGGCGTCCCGGACGGAGCGCTGGGCGTACGCGCGGGCCCGCTCGGGCTCGTCCTCGGCGAGCGCGATGGCGAGGTGGCCGGCCCAGGGCGCCCAGACCGTGTTGTGCCAGCCGCGGGCGTCCAGCTGGGCGCCGGCCTCGGTGAGCGCGGCGGCGGCCCCGGCGTTGCGCCCCTTGGCGAGCAGCAGCTTGCCGTAGAGCGAGGCCGCGTCGGGCAGCACCATCGCGGTGGCGTGGTAGGGCGGACCGAACCCGAAGCCGATCGCGAGGTCCCAGGCCTCGTCGATACGGCCGCGGGCGATCAGGGTGTCCACCAGGACGCCGACCGCGTCCCAGGCGAGCGGCAGCTTGGGGCCGATCCGCTCGGAGAGCCGCAGGGCCCGGCGCAGGAAGTCCTCCGCCTCGGCGAGCAGACCGCGGCGGAACCGGGCCAGGCCCATCAGGAAGTAGGCGAAGCCCCGGTGGGCACCGCTCCAGCCGGCGATCTCGAACTGGACGATGGCGTCGCCGAAGAGCCGCTCGGCCTGGGCGATGCGGTCGCTGTAGGTGTAGGCGAGGCCGAGCGTGGCGGGCAGTTCGAAGCCCCAGGTGTTGTCGGTCCAGCCGAGGCCCTTGGGCAGCCGGCCCTGGTCGAGGACCTGGTCCGCGTGGCGCAGCACCTCGGCGGAGGACTCGCCGCGCAGGGTGAGGTCCCAGGCGCGCAGCGCGAGGACGGCCCGGTCTGCGGCCTCGCGGCCGGTGAGGCTGCGGCAGAGCGCGCCCAGCCGCTCGGAGCGGGCCGGCCCGTCCTCCTCGGACTTGCGGTAGGCGTGCCACATGAACGAGGCGGCCTCCAGCCGCAGCCGCCCGGCCGGATCGTCGACCGTCTGCTCGGCCTCCTCCTGGCAGACCCGCGCGGCCTCGCCGAGCTGGCCGCTGTGCGCCAGCACCTCGGAGAGCCGGAAGGTGGCGTCGACGCGGAGCGAGGGGCGCAGCGGCCCCTCTTCGGGGTCGAGCGCGAGCTTCAGCTGGTTGACGGTGGCCATCGGGTCGGTCAGCAGTGCGGAGCAGCCCAGCTCGTAGAGCACCTCGGCGCGGATGTCGTCGTCCGGCGGCTCGGCGAGGGCGCGGTGCAGGCAGCGCTGGGCGGCCTCCGGGGCGCCGATCAGGAGGTGCTCGCTCGCCGCGCGGCGCAGCTTGCGGACGGTGCGGTCGTCACCCTCTCCGGGGAAGGTCTCGACCAGGTGGCGGGAGGCGGCGAGCAGGCCGAGCCCGGCGTTCTCGATCTCGGCGGCGGCCACGCCGTGCATGCCGGTCCGGGTGGACTCCTTCATCGTGTTGTAGATCGAGCTGCCGATCAGCGGGTGGACGAACTCGAGGTTCCCGTTGGGCGTCTGGGTGAGGACGCGCTGCTTGCGCAGTTGCTTGATGGACTCGCGGGAGCCCTCGGGGCTCTGGGTGGAGATCCGGGCGGCGAGGTCGGGCCGGATGTCGGTGCCGAGCATGGCGCAGGCCCAGGCGAACCGCAGGGTGCTGGCGCCGAGCCGCTCCAGCCAGCCGGTGAGGGTGGTCCCGGTGGCGTCGACGGCGAGTTCGCGCAGCTGCTGGGAGTTCTCCTCGACCGGGTCGAGCTCCTGGTCACGGACCTGGTCCAGGAGGGCGACGGCCTCGAAGGGGTTGCCGCTGACGACGTTCCAGAACTCGTAGCAGAAGGCGTCCTCGGCCTTGTCGCCGAGCTCGGCGCGGACCATGTCGGTGACGGAGACCAGGGTGAGCCGGCCGAGTTCGTGCCGGCGGGTGGCGAGCGCGGTGACGGCGGCCTGGTGCTCCTGGGCCTCGGGCTGCCAGTCCGCGATGTCGTCCCGGTAGGCGAAGACCAGCAGGACGGGCAGTTCGCTGGCGCGGAGGGCGAACTGGGAGAGCCAGGCGAGCGATTCGAGGTCGGACCAGTGCAGGTCGTCGACGATCATCACCAGCGGCGCCCGGCGCGGGGCGAGCTGGGTGAGGACGTAGTCGAGGCCGTCGCGCACGCCCTGCGGGTCGAGCCGGCGGGCACCGGCCTTCGGCTGCTTGAGGCCCATGGCCGGACCGACGACCTCCTCCCAGGTGCCCATGACCTGCCGGAACTCGGACGGGGCGAGGCCGCCGAGGACGGGCTGGAGCAGCTGGCGCAGGACGTGGTACGGCTCGTTGGACTGGCGCTCGCCGCCGCGGGCGAACAGGACGGTGGCGCCCTCGCGGAGCTTGGCGATCCGGCGGACCTCGTGCAGCAGGCTGGTCTTGCCGATGCCGGGCCGGCCGGAGAAGGTGAGCAGCTCGCCGATCTCGGTGCCGCCGGCGGCGAATTCGCGGCAGAGCTTCTCCACCGCGGCCTCGGCCGACCGGAGTTCGGCATCGCGGTCGCGCAGCCTGACCCGGCTCGGTGCGGCGTCCGACTCCCGCCCTCCGGTACCCGCCCCCGCCCGAAGTTCGTGTCCCTGCTCGGTCACCGTCGTGCCTCCGCCTCGCCGTACCCTGCTCGTGGAGCCGAGATTAGCGCCGCGGGGGGCGTGCTGTTCGGTGTTCGCCCAGGCTGGGACGGAGATTGAGGGTTCGGACTGCTTGCCAAGGGCAATTGCCCTATATCCCTAACGTCCGATCATTGCATCGGATACTCTACGGCCCTCCAGGCTAGTTGATCTTGCCATTTCGGACCCGCGCTGTCGAGTCCCTCCCCCAACTCCCCCCACACCCAGCACCACCAGCGCCCCCACCCTCCGCCGCACCGGGAGTCCGATGTCTGACGACACCTCACTTCAGATTCCGTTCCCGCACCGTCGCAGTCCCCACGGGCCGTATGCCACCGAACTGCACCGCGAGTGGCTGACCCGGCACCCACTGCTCCCCGACCCCGCGCACCCCTCCTACGCGCACTGGGACGTGGTGGACCTCGCCGCCCTCGGCTACCCCGACTCCGGGCCGGACGAACTCGCCCTGGCCGCCGACCTGATGGGCTTCTACTTCCTCTTCGACGACCAGTTCGACGGCCCCCTCGGCCGCCGGCCCGCCGAGGTGGCCCCGATCTGCGAACGGCTCATCGCCGTCCTTCACGGCGCCCGCCCCGACCCGGGCTCCGCCGTCGAGACCGCCTTCGCGGACCTCTGGGAGCGCAGCGTGCGCGGCATGCCCGCGCGCTGGCAGGCGCGCGCCGCCTACAACTGGGAGTGGTACCTGGCCAGCCACCCCGCCGAGGCCGCCGGCCGGATCTCCGAGCGGCCGCCGGACCGCGACGGCTACCTGACCCTGCGCCGGGGCACCGCCGCGATGGAGACCATCTTCGACATGGCGGAGCGCCTCGGCCACTACGAGGTACCCGCCGCCGTCCTCCACCACCCGGTGCTCCGCCAGATCCGCCAGCTCGCCGCCGACATCCCCTCGCTCAGCAACGACGTCCGCTCGTTCCCGCTGGAGGAACCGCGCGGAGACGTCAACAACCTGGTGATGATCGTGCAACGGGAGCGCCGCTGCTCGGCCGAGGAGGCCTGCGCGGTGGTGATGGACGAGGCCCAGCTGATGGTCGAGCGCTGCCGCGAGCTGTATGACCGGCTCCCCGACGTCCACCGGGAGCTGGGCCTGGCGCGGGTCGAACGGGCCGTCGCCCAGCGCTACGCCGACGGCCTGGTCACCTGGCTCGCCGGATACCTCAACTGGGAGTCCCGGACCGGCCGTTACATCGCCGCCTGAACCCGCCCGGGCCCGGATCGGCCCGCCCGGCCCCCATCGGGGCTGTCCGGAGCCCCGGGACACCGTTGGGCGCGTCCAGGCCCACCCCAAAGCACCTCCGGGCGCGTCCGGGCCTGCCCGGGGCATCTCCGGGCGCGTCCGGGCCTGCCCGGGACACCGTTGGGCGCGTCCAGGCCCACCCCAAAGCACCTCCGGGCGCGTCCGGGCCTGCCCGGGGCATCTCCGGGCGCGTCCGGGCCTGCC
>NZ_JBVHHB010000046.1:32421-37765 GCF_055561295.1 Kitasatospora sp. NPDC022785
CCCGGGGCATCTCCGGGCGCGTCCGGGCCTGCCCGGGGCATCTCCGGGCGCGTTCGGGCCTGCCCGGGGCATCTCCGGGCGCGCCCGGCCCACGTGAGCCCGGCGGCGGAAAACGGCCGGAACACCGTACCCTCCGTGGACGGCCGCAGTACGGACCGTAGCCGAAGCGGCCGTCCACGGCTAGGGTGCCAACCGGCGGGGCGCCCCGGCGGCGCCCGGCCCACGTGCGTGTCCGTTCCCTCCGCCGGGCCGCCGGGCCACCCGTCCGCGGTCCGGCGCACCGCCCGGCCCGCGCGCCGCGGCGGTGCCCCGACAACGAGGAGGCACCCAGAACATGACGGTCTACCAGCCCCCCGGCAGCCCCGGATCCATCGTCAACTACCGTCCCCGGTACGAGCACTGGATCGGCGGCCGGTGGACTCCTCCGGTCCGCGGCGAGTACTTCGAGGACCCCAGCCCGGTCACCGGCGAGGTCTTCACCGAGGTCGCCCGCGGCACCGCCGAGGACATCGAGGCCGCGCTCGACGCCGCCCACGCCGCCGCGCCGGCCTGGGGCCGCACCCCGCCCGCCGAACGTGCCCAGGTGCTGCTGCGGATCGCGGACCGGGTGGAGGCGAACCTGGAGGCGCTGGCCGTCGCGGAGAGCTGGGAGAACGGCAAGCCGGTGCGCGAGACGCTGGCCGCCGACCTGCCGCTCGCCGTCGACCACCTGCGCTACTTCGCCGGCGCGCTGCGTGCCCAGGAGGGCGGCCTCTCCCAGCTGGACGAGGACACCGTGGCGTACCACTTCCACGAGCCGCTGGGCGTGGTCGGCCAGATCATCCCGTGGAACTTCCCGATCCTGATGGCGGTCTGGAAGCTCGCCCCGGCCCTGGCCGCCGGCAACACGGTAGTGCTCAAGCCCGCCGAGCAGACCCCGGCGTCGATCCTGGTGCTGGTCGAGCTGATCGCCGACCTGCTGCCGCCCGGCGTCGTCAACGTGGTCAACGGCTACGGACTGGAGGCCGGCCGCCCGCTGGCCTCCAGCAGCCGGATCCGCAAGATCGCCTTCACCGGCGAGAGCACCACCGGCCGGCTGATCTCCCAGTACGCCAGCGCCAACCTGATCCCGGTCTCGCTGGAGCTCGGCGGCAAGAGCCCCAACCTGTTCTTCGCCGACGTCGCGGCCGAGCAGGACGCCTTCTACGACAAGGCGCTGGAGGGCTTCGCGATGTTCGCCCTCAACCAGGGCGAGGTCTGCACCTGCCCGAGCCGGGCACTGATCCAGTCCGCGGTCTACGACCGGCTGCTGGCCGACGGCCTGGAGCGGGTGCGGTCGATGCGTCAGGGCAACCCGCTGGACACCGAGACCCAGGTCGGCGCCCAGGCCAGCGACGACCAGCTGAAGAAGATCCTCGCCTACATCGAGATCGGGCAGGCCGAGGGAGCCAAGGTGCTGGCCGGCGGCGAACGCGCCGACCTCGGCGGGTCGCTCGCCGGCGGCTACTACGTGACGCCCACCGTGTTCGAGGGCGTCAACAGCATGCGGATCTTCCAGGAGGAGATCTTCGGCCCGGTCGTCTCGGTCACCCGCTTCGAGGACTTCGACGACGGCATAGCGCTCGCCAACGACACCCTGTACGGCCTGGGGGCGGGCGTCTGGACCAGGGACGGCAGCACCGCGTACCGGGCCGGGCGGGCCATCCAGGCGGGCCGGGTCTGGACCAACTGCTACCACGCCTACCCGGCGCATGCGGCATTCGGCGGTTACAAGAACTCCGGCATCGGCCGGGAGAACCACAAGGCGGTGCTGGAGCACTACCAGCAGACCAAGAACCTGCTGGTCAGCTACTCCCCCGACGCCCTCGGCTTCTTCTAGGCCCACCCCCGGGAGCGTGGGGTGTCCGGCCTCACCCGGTGAGGCCGGCGCCCGAGAACGCGGAGTGGGAAGTCGGACCGGCCGACTTCCCACTCCGCCACCACTCCCCGTGGTCCGCGGCCGGACACCCCGGACGGGGCGCCGACCGCGTTTTCTCCCGAGCTCACCCCCCGAGCAGCCGCGCCTTCGCCGCCGCGAACTCCTCGGGGGTGAGCAGGCCCTGCTGGGCCATGCGGCCCAGGTCGGCGAGCTTGTCGGCGATGTCCGGCGCGATGTCCGGCGCGCCGCCGGGCGCGGTCCGCACCGTCTGCGGGGCCGGTGCGGCGACCTGCTGGACGGGCTGGACCCACTGGACACGCTGGACCTGGACGGGCTGGACCTGCTGGACCCGCAGCCCGGCGATCGCCTCGTTCTGGTCCTGCTCGCCACGGCGCCGGTCGGCGGCACCGCGGCCGGCCGCGTACGCGGCTCCGCCCACGACCAGCCCGCGCACCAGGGGCGCGCCCACCGGCCGCATCACCCGCACCGGGCGGATCGGGCGCAAGGGTCGGAACATGGCGTCCTCACTTCCCGGCCGCGCGGTGCGCCTGGGCGGCGCGGACGGCCTCGTCGATGTGCTCCGGCGGGATCCGGACGCCCGAGGCGATCCGCCCCCCGACCGCGCGCAGTGCCTCGGCGGCCTCCTGCGCCCAGACGTGTTCGATCAGTACCAGCAGCGCCACCGTCCCCGGCGCCAGCAGCTCCGCCGCCTCCTGGGCGTCCTCCGGCCCGATCAGCGGCAGTCCGGCGTTCCCGTCCGGGACGACACCGCACAGGTGCTCGAAGTCGGCGAGTTCGCCGTACGTCGCCTCGCCCTCCGGGTGCCGTGTCACCACGAGGGAGTCGATCACGCGGATGTCGCCCGCGGTGCGCAGCTTGCCCAGTGCGGTGGCCGCCTCCACGGTGATGGTCTGCTGCGGGAACGTCAGGACGAGCAGTTCGGCCGGACCCATACGGGCCTCCCTTCTCCGTGCAAATCGCCCATAGCCGGATCTAAGCACACGAATTTGGAAAATATCCGACTCGCCGCCGACATTCCCGGACACGCCCGGGCGACGCAATAAACAGGAAGTCCATACCCGTCGTCCCCCTGGGAGACCCCATGACCATCGCCATCGCCAAACTGTCCGACCCGACCGTCCGCTCCTTCGTCGCCGCGGTCAACGCCGGCGACCGGGCCGCCTTCCAGGCGCTGCTCGCCCCGGGCGCGACCATGTCCGACGACGGATCCGACCGGGACATCGACGACTGGACGGAGCGGGAGATCTTCTCCAGCCGCGGCCGCATGGACGTCCAGTCCGAGTCCGACGGCGGGCACGCGCTGGTCGCCAACTACAGCAACGACACCTGGGGCGAGATGCGCACCGCCTGGCGCTTCGTCGTCGACAACGGGAAGATCTCGCGCTTCGAGACCGGCCAGGCCTGACGCCGGCCAGGCCTCACGCCGGCAGGCCTCACGCGGCACGGCTCTGCCCGACGCCGGGCCGGCCCGGGCCGGCGAGCCCGAGCCCTAGGCGGGCAGCCCGAGGCAGCCGCGCACCGCGCGGATCAGGTTCCGCGAGCGGATGTCGCCCGTCACCCCGGGCTGCATGCCGTTGGTGACGTAACCGAAGCCCAGCCCGAGGTCGGGGTCGGCGAAGCCGAGCGAGCCGCCCCGGCCCGGGTGGCCGAAGCTCGCCGGCGAGGCCATCAGCGCGGTCGGGCCGTGCCGGAAGAAGCCGAGGCCGAACGTCGAGTTGACGATCAGCACCCGGTCCGGCCCGCTCACCACCGGCCCGGCCGCGCGCGTCAGCACCTCCGCGCCGAGCAGCGGCGGCAGGGCCTCGCCCGCCCCGGGACCGTGCCGGTCGGCCGCGCCGACCAGCGCCGCGTAGAACCGGGCCAGCGAGCGGGCGGTGCCGATCCCGCCCGCCCCGGGGATCTCCGCGGCCTGCACCGCGGGGTCGTTGAGGTCCACCCCGGGCCGCACCGAGGCGAAGGCCCGGGCGGTCAGCGAGGCCGGGTCCTGGTAGGCGTCCCGGACCGACTGCTTGGGGCGCAGCCTCAGCCCGCTCGGCCCGGTCCGGGCGGCCTCCGGGGCGGGCAGGTCGACCAGCCTGCCGACCCGCGGCGCGGCGCCGGCCGGCAGCCCGATCCACAGGTCGAGGCCGAGCGGCCGGGCGATCTCCTCCGCGAAGTACTGGCCGACGGTGCGCCCGCTCACCCGCCGGACCACCTCGCCGACCAGCCAGCCGAAGGTGTACGGGTGGTAGCCGTGCGCGGTGCCCGGCTCCCAGGCGGGCGCCTGGGCGGCGACGGCAGCGGCCGCCGGCTCCCAGGTCAGCACGTCCTCCAGCCGCAGCGGCACGTCCAGTGCGGGCACGCCGGCCTGGTGCGAGAGCAGCCAGCTCACCGGCACCCGGTCCTTGCCGGCGGCCTTGAACTCCGGCCAGTACGAGGAGACCGGGGCGTCCAGGTCGAGCTGTCCGCGGTCGGCCAGCAGCAGCGCGGTGGTGGCGGTCAGGCCCTTGGTGACGGAGCGCAGCACCTGCGCGGTGTCGGCCGTCCACGGCACGGCCGGCGCGGGCCGTCCGCCGACCTCCGGGCGGGCGTCGCCGCCCCACAGGTCGACCACCTTGCGCCCGCGCACGTACAGCGCGAAGGCCGCGCCCAGCTCGCCGTACTCGTCGAAGTTGCGGGCGAAGGCGTCCCGTACCGACTCGAAGCCCTCGGCCGTCTCGCCCCAGATCTCCACCACCGCGCGCCGCCCAGACTCGTCCGACATTGGTCCAGTGTCCCGCGTTCGAACCGTTCGAGCCGTTCGAACCGGGCCCGGAAACCCTAACCTGTCCGTCATGACCAACCCTGCCGAAGAGCTGCTGGACGTCGTCGACGAGCACGACCGGGTGATCGGGACCGCCCCGCGCGGGGAGGTGTACCGGGACGGGCTGACGCACCGCTGCGTCTTCATCCTGGTCCGCGACCCCGCCGGGCGGATCTTCGTCCACCGGCGTACCGACACCAAGCTGTTCGCCCCGGGCATGCACGACATGTTCGTCGGCGGCGTGGTCGGCGCCGGCGAGACGTACGCGAGCGCCGCCGTCCGGGAGGCCGAGGAGGAGCTCGGCGTGCGGGGGATCGAGCCCCGGCCGCTGTTCAAGTTCCTGTTCCGTCAGGAGGGCCTCTCCTGGTGGTGCGACCTGTACGAGGCGGAGTGGGACGGCCCGGTGTCGCCGCAGGAGTCGGAGGTCGCCTGGCACGCCTGGCTCACCCCGGCGGAGCTGGACGAGCGGCTGGCCCGCGACGAGTTCGTCCCCGACGGGCTGGAGGCGTACCGCCGCTACCAGGAACTGCGCGGGTAGCGCGGCCGGATAGACACCTCACGGCGCCAAGCCGTCAAGTCGGTGGCCGGGTGGAGCGTGGGGCGGTCGAACAGAGCTGATCTTCGTACGCCAGAATCGCGGTATG
>NZ_JBVHHB010000047.1:0-31192 GCF_055561295.1 Kitasatospora sp. NPDC022785
CGCATCAACTGGGTCTGGATGCCGCCGTGGGGCCCCGACAAGATCACCGACGACGGCCGCGACCAGCTCCGCGCCCTCGGCTTCAACGTCTGAGATCCGTCGATCGTCAATCTGCTGCCGCGCGAATCTCTCCTTCGGGGGACTGATTCGCGCGGCAGTGGTATATCTGCCGATGGGTGGCGAGACTGCTGCCGCGACCACGGAGGGAGCGACGTGATGGCTGTGGAAGCTGTCGGGCACTGGACGCTGCCCGACTCGGCGTACGCCATGTGGGTCCGGGGCGAGCTCGACGAGTACCTGCGGATCCCGGACGACGGCACGCGAGTCGAGGTGGTCGGAGGGGAGTTCGTTGTGTCACCGGCACCGGTGTACCTCCACGCGGGGATTCTTACGGACATCCAGGACGCAGTGCGCTACGCACGGGTAGTGGATGCGACGTTTCCCTGGCGGGCCGTGCAGACCATCAATCTCGACCTGGTCGAAATCGGAGACGGTTACATTCCGGACATGGTGGTCGTCCACAAGGAAACCGATGCCAAGCTCCGGGCGGAGGATGCGCTGTTTCTCCAGCCGCAGGAGCTGGACCTCGTGATCGAGGTGACTTCCTCATCCAATGCACACAACGACCGACGCCCGCTGCTTGGTCGACGAGTGAGGCCCACCAAATGGAGCGGTTATGCGCGCACCGGGGTGCCGTACTACCTGCTGGTGGACCGTGACCCGAGCCAGCCCGGTCTCACGCTGTTCGGCGAGCCGGACCGGCGTGAGGGCAGCTACTCGGTGCTCGGTGAATGGGGTTTCGGAGAAGCCGTCCGGTTGCCAGAGCCGTTCGACTTCGAGATCGATACGACGAGCTGGAAGCCCTGGACTGCGTAGCGCCCTGTCCGCGAACGCCGCCGCCCGGTACGGAATCCGTACCGGGCGGCGGCGTTTCTGCTGGTCAGGCGGGCTTCGGGCGCTTGGCCACGGCGAGGGCCAGGCCGACGCAGAGGGCGGCGGCGAGGAGGGCGAAGCCGCTGACGGCAGGGAGCAGGCCGTAGCGCTGGACGAGGGCGCCGACCCCGACGATGGGGAGGGAGGAGCCGAGGTAGACGATGACCCAGAGGGCGCTGAGCTCGGAGCCCCGGCGTTCCGGGTTCATCGCGGCCACGGCGGAGGTGAAGAGCGAGCGGAAGGCGATGCCCTGGCAGGAGCCGCCGAGGACGCTGCCGATGAAGAGCAGCGCGGGGGTACCGGTGTAGCCGGCCGTGACCACCAGGGCCAGGCCCGTCGCGAGACCGGTCATGCCGAGGGCGATGACCAGACGGTCGGAGGTCGGCGGGACGAGCAGCTGGGCGGCGGCCGAGGAGCCGAGCAGCAGGGCGGCCACCACGGCGCCGACCAGGTGGGAGCCGGTGTGCAGCAGCTTGGCGGCGAAGGCCGGGGCCAGGCTGAGGTAGACGCCGAACACCGCGTACGAGATGAAGCCGGCGGCGGAGGCCAGCAGGAACTCGCGGCGGCCGGTGACCGGCAGGGCGAGGCGCTGCGGGCGCAGGTGGGCCGGGGTGGTGATGCGCGGCGGGGAGGCCGGCGGGCGGCTGCGGCCGGGCATCCGGGGGTGGACGAGGGCGAGCGGCACGCAGAGCACCAGCAGGGCGACGGCGTGCAGCAGGAAGGGCGTCAGCAGCGGGTCGGAGCCGCCGGCCAGCAGGGCGCCGACCACCGGGCCGAGCGCCACGCCGCCCGCAGAACAGGCCAGGGTCAGCTTGGCGGCCAGGGTCGGGTGATCGGGCAGCAGGTCGCCGAGGGCGGCCCCGGCGGCACCCGTGGACAGACCCACCGCGATGCCCTGGACGGCCCGGCCGACGGCCAGCTGCCAGAAGCTGCCGGAGGTGGCGAAGACCACGTCGCCGGCGGCGGCCAGGCCGACCGCGGGAAGGATCAGCGCGCGCCGGCCGAGGTGGTCCGACCAGTGGCCGACCACGGCCAGCACCGGGACCAGCGCGAACACGTACACCGTGAACAGCACGCTGGTGTCGAGCGCGGTCAGGGCGAGGCGGGTCTGGAGCAGCGGGTAGATCGGGGTCGCCAGGTTGGCACCGATCAGCATGAAGAGGAGGGCGGCGGCGACGAGGCCGACACGCACACCGCGCAGCGCGTTCCAGCGGCTGATCGCGGCGAGCTGGAGCTGGGCGCGCGGCGCGAGCTCCAGGGGAAGCAGGGCCTCCGACAGTCGGCGTCCGTCGAGCTGCGCGGTGCGCAGGCCGGGGCCGGCAGGGGAGAGGTCCGCCATATCAGGGGTCTCCTGTGGCCGGGCACCACCTCGGGCCGACATGGCCCGGGGTGGTGGCCTGGTACGGGTACCTCTGGTGGAGCGGGTGAGCTTGGAAGGGGAGGGCGTCGTTGCCCGGTGGCCCGCGCGGGGTGTGCACGGCACCGTTCCGAAGGATAAGGGGTGGGCGCACGCCTGCGGCGCGCGCCCCGGGAGGCCGGGCGTCGGGGGTGCCAGACCTATACGCTGAGGCAGTAGACCTGTACGCGGAGCTGATCGGCTGACCGCTGGCTGTAGGGAGAACGCGCAACGATGGCCGGACGACGTCGGAAGAACGCTGGGGCCTCGTCGGCGGCTGCGCCGGGCGAGGAAGGGGCGGGCGGTGCGGTGCTGCCGGCCGACCTGGAGCTGCAGGACCTCTACGGGGCGTTCGCCGCGCACGGGCTGGACGACGAGGACCTCGACGACGCGGCCGTGCTGGTGCCGCCGGTGAAGCTGCCCGCCGAGTCGGAGCTGGCCGCACAGGCCAAGGCGGTGCCGATGTTCGGGTACGCGCTGAAGCTGGCCCGCTGGGCCGCCCCGCACCGGACGGTGGACGAGTTCGGTGACCTCACCGGCCCGGACCGGGCGCCGGCCGCCCGGCTGCTGGGCCTGGCCCCCGAGGAGGGGGACACCCCGGAGGAGGCCGTGGTCGAGGCGATGCGGGCCTGGTCGCTCGCCTGTGACCTGGACCTGGTCGAGATCGGCACCACCGCCGCCGGTGAGCACGTGGCCGTCCCCGGGCCGGATCTGGAGCCCGCCGAGCAGGGGGACCCGGAGACCGTCCTGGAGCTGTGGCTGACCGCCGCCGGGATCGTCCGGGAGCTGGCGGTGGAGGCGGACTCGCTGCCGGAGGAGGGCGCCGACGAGGGCGCGGCCGACGGGGCGGAGCCGACGGAGGAGGACGAGGAGCGGCTGTCGCAGGTCGAGGACGCCCGGGACGAGGCCGCCGAGCTGCTCGACGAGGCGCTGCAGGTGCTGTACGAGACGACCGCCTTCGCCGATGCCGGCAGCGAGACCGTGCCGCTCGGCGTGCTGGCCGCGCTGCTGGTCGTCCCGGAGGGGGAGGAGCCGAGCGAGGAGCTGCTCGGCGACATCACCGATGTGATGGTCGCACTGGACCCGATGCTGGGCGACCTCGCCGAGCTGGGCCTGCTGGACTACCGCCCGATCGACCCGGAGCTCTTCGACGAGGAGGAGGGCGAGGAGGCCGCCCCGCCGGCCGGCCCCGCCGTCGGCGAGGAGCCGCTGGACGAGGAGGAGTCGGCCCGCTTCGGCCTCGTCCGGCTGACCCCGCTCGGCCAGTACGGCATCCGGCAGTGGCTGCTGGAGGACGGCTACGACGCTCCGCTGGTCGGCGAGCTGGCCCAGGGCGACGCCTCCGAACTGCTGCGCGCGGTCTGCGAGTCGACCAACGTGCTGCCCGACGAGGAGCTGCGGGTCTGGATCACCGGCCGGGAGCCGGTGGCGGCGGCGCGCGAGCTGCTCTCCGCGGCCCGCGGCAACGACGCGTACGCGCCGATGCGCCGGATGCTCTGCCAGCTGGCGCTGGCCATGCTGGGTGCGCCCGCCGAGCCCGCCGTCCGGGAGGTGCTGGACGACCCGGAGCTGGGCGGGGGCGCGCGGGCCTGGCTGGCCGGACTCGGGGCCACGGACGTGCCCGCGCCGGAGCGCGGGATGGTGCTCTGGACGGTGGTCGACACCTTCGCCGCCCAGCTGCTCGACACCGGCGGCGACGCCGAGCTGCTGCGCGAGCTCATCGCCGACCTGCCGGTGACCGACAACCCGGCGAGCTACTTCGGCGAGCTCTGGCGGGTCGACCACCCGTACACGGCGGACGTGCTGGAGGTGGTCGGCGAGCTGCACCTGGACCGGACGGTGGCCAAGGAGGCTCGCAAGGCGGCCTTCAAGGCGCGGTCGAAGGGGTAGTGCGTCACGGCAGGTCCAGCGAGCCGTCCTCGGTGAAGGGGAAGAACGGGTTGTGGGCCAGCTCCCAGAGGTGGCCGTCGAGGTCCTCGAAGTAGCCGGAGTAGCCGCCCCAGCTGGTCGCGGCCGGGGGCTTGACCACCGTCGCCCCGGCCGCGACGGCCGTCTCCAGGGCGGCGTCCACCAGCTCGGGCGACTCCAGGTTCACCGCGAGGGTGACGCCCCGGAACGACGGCTCGCCGGTGGCGGGCACACCCGCGTCGGCGGCCAGTTCGTCGTGCGGGAAGAGCCCGAGCACCGAGTCGGCGGTGCGGAACCAGACGATCTCGGGGCTGGAGGCGGCGGAGCGCCGCCACCCCAGAGCCTCGTAGAAGCGGGTGCTGGCGTCGAGATCGGCCACCCCGAGGGTGACGATGCTGATGCGGGCGGGGAAGTCCTCGGAAGCTGTCATGCCCGACAGCGTAGGAAGCCGGACTGACAAACCCCGGCCCTGACACGGTGCAAGGCGTACCGACCCGCCCGGTGGGGCAAAGGAGCTGATGACCCGGCAGGTCGGGCCACGTATCGTGTCCGGCAGACGCGCGGGAGCGGTGAGGATTCGGGGGTGCGGCGCGGGATGACGCGGGAGAGCGGTGAGGATTCGGGTGTGCGGCGCGGGATGACGCGGGAGAGCGGTGGCAGGCAGGACGGTCTCCGGGGAGACGGGCCGGGGCGGGTGGACCCGCGGGCGCGCGAGGACCGCTTCGCCGACCAGGAGGAGTTCGCCCGCCGTACCCTCGCCGCGGCGGACTTCCCCGTGTACGGGGTCGCCTACGGGGTGAGCCCGGAGGGGGACGCCCTGGCCGCCTTCGAGACCTCGGACGGCCTGCTCTCCTGGGTCGAGGTCCGCTCCGGCGACTGGGCCTCCGCCGACGGCCCGTACGTCACCGTGCGCACCCACCGGCCCGGCGCCGACCGGCCCGGTGCGCTGCCCGAGCTGGAGGACGTGGTCGAGGACGAGCGCGACCGGGTCTACGAGCAGCTCGGTGTGGACGAGGGAGACTGCCCCGGACGGGTCCGGGCGCTGCGCGAGTGGATCACCGTGGACGGCGAACCGCAGGCGGTGGAGGTGCACGAGGACCGGCGCGAGCTCTGGGACCGCCCGGACGTCTCCGTGCCCGGCGTCTGCCCCAAGCCCGGCGCCGGGCCGGTCTGGGCCGTCCGGCTCCGGGTGGGCGGGCTGACCGTCACCGTCTGCGGGCGCGGAGTGCCGCCAGGCGGTCTCGAACTGGCCCCGGTCGAGGACGTCGAGCGGTACCTGCGCGGCCGGACCGCGCTGTTGCGCTCGCTCGCCTCCCGGCGCGGCCGGCACGTCCCGGTCGAGGAGCGCGAACTCGTCCCGGCCACCGGGCTGGAGGCGCACCGGGCGGTGATCGAGCACGGCATCGCCGAGTCCGCCGCGATCGAGGCGCAGGTCCGGGCCGGGCGGACGCCCCGGCTGCCGCGCGGGCTGCGTGGCGAGGCCGGTGCGCTGCGCTGGGAGGCTGCGGTGCGCCAGCAGATGCGGCTCGCCTCGGAGAGCCGGGAGGAGGCGGTCGCGGCGGTGACGGCGATGGTCAACCACCTCAACCGGCTCTCCCAGCAGACCCAGTGGGTGGTCGGCACGCCGGAGGGGGAGGCCGCCGTCGAAGAGGTGATCCGCTACACGGTGTTCGCCAGCGAGGTGGCGAGCCTCCCGGCGCAGCGCGCCTGGGCGCAGCTCTGGCGGGACCGGCCGGCGTGTGAGGGCGACAGCTGGGAGGAGCGGCTCGGGGAGCAGCTCTGGCTCTCGGCCTGGGAGCAGTGGCGGGCGGCGCGGGCGGGGCGGTCGCCGCGGTAGATCCCCGGTGGGCGGGCCGTGGCCGGTGGGGAACACGGCAAAGAACGGGTCATGGATTCGAATACGGTCGGCAAATGACCACGCTGACGAAGCATCCGATTCACCGTGCGTTCACCGGACCGGCGGAGTCTGCTGGGCGTCGGCGACCTGCCTCGACACCTCGCACGCCACGTACCGGGCCCGCCCGGTCGGCGGCCCGCCTCTCAGGAGTGACTCACATGTCGCTGTCCCGCCGGGACTTCGTCAACCGTTCCACCCTCGTCGGGGCCGGCGTCCTGATCGCCGGCAGCGCCGAGGCGCTGGCGAGCGCCCCGGGCGCGATCGCGGCCCCGGTCGGCGGCGAGGTGAAGGACGCCGCGACCGCCGACGCCGAGCGTGCCGCCGTCGGCTACGGCGCACTGGTCAAGGATCCGGAGAACCTGCTCTCGCTGCCCAAGGGCTTCACGTACAAGGTCGTGAACCGGGCCGGCGTCACCAAGCTGCGCACCGGCGAGTTCACCCCCAGCAACCACGACGGCACCTCCGCGTTCGAGGACGAGCGCGGTGGCAACCTCATGGTCGTCAACCACGAGCTGAGCGGTGCCCGCGCCAACTGGCCGTACCCGGTGCCGCTGACCGAGGGCCACGTCTACGACCCGGGCGCGGCCGGCGGCTGCACCATCGTGCACGCCAAGGCCAACGGCACGGTCGAGCAGTGGGTCGGCATCGCCGGAACCGCCACCAACTGCGCCGGTGGCGTGAGCCCGTGGGGCACCTGGCTGTCCGGCGAGGAGACCGAGGACAAGGCCGGCAAGAACGGCTTCACCAAGGACCACGGCTACATCTTCGAGGTCGACCCGTTCGACGACGAGTACAACGAGAACCCGCAGCCGGTGAAGGCCTTCGGCCGGTTCGCGCACGAGGCCGTCGTGGTGGACCCGAAGCGCGGCCACGTCTACCTGACCGAGGACGCCTCCAACCCCAACGGCCTGCTCTTCCGCTGGACCCCGCCGGCCGGCTTCAAGCACGGCCGATACCAGCTGCGCAAGCTCGCCGCCGACGCCGGCGTGCTGGAGGCCTTCAAGGTCTTCGACGCGCAGGGCAAGCTGGTCGACGACCTCTCGCGCGCCACCAAGGTCGGCACCACCTACGGCGTGGACTGGGTCAAGGTCCAGGACCGCGACGCGCAGACCGTCTCGATCCGCAAGCAGTTCAAGGACGGCGAGGTCACCCGCGCCCGCAAGCTGGAGGGCATGTGGTGGGGTGACGGCGGCTTCTACTTCGTCTCCAGCTTCGCCCGCTCGGAGAGCCCGCTCCAGCACGACGGCCAGGTCTGGTTCTTCAACCCCGTCCGCCGCACCATCACCCTGAAGGTGCTGCTCGGCGTCAACACCGACGTCTGGGGCGACCACGACAACTTCGACGGCCCGGACAACATCACCGTCTCGCCGTACGGCGGCATCGTGATCGCCGAGGACGGCGAGGGCGTCTCGCACCTGTTCGGCGCCACCGAGGACGGGCTGACCTACCCGATCGCCCGCAACGAGCTGAACATCGGCACCGCCGAGAAGCCGGAGTTCAGCGAGTTCACCGGCGTGACCTTCTCGGACGACGGCCGGACGCTGTTCGCCAACATCCAGACCCCGGGCATCCAGCTGGCCATCACCGGCCCGTGGCACCGGCTGAACGAGCACAAGCGCGGCCAGGGCTACGGCGCCTGAGCCTGATGCCGTGACAGGAAAGGGGCCCGCCTCGCGCGGGCCCCTTTTCAGCCCTCGGCGGGCAGCCGCAGCTGGAGCATGGCGAGCAGCCGCTGCTGCGGCTGGGACAGGTCGATGCCGGTCAACTGCTCCGCCCGGCGCACCCGGTAGCGCAGGGTGTTGGGGTGGATGTGCAGGGCGTCCGCGGCGACCCGGACCTCGCCGAGCGCGTCCAGCCAGGCCAGCACCGACTCGGCGAGCCGGGTGCCGTGACGGCGGTCGTACGCGGCCAGCGCGGTCAGCCGCGGGTCGCGCAGGCCGCTCCGCTCCTGCAGCAGCGCCAGCATCTCGCTGACCAGCACCTCCGCCTGGACGTCGATCAGCGCGGCGACCTCCAGGTCCACCCCGCCGCGGCCCATCGCGTCCAGGATCCGGTCCGCCTGGGCCCGGGAGTCGGGCACCCGGGCCAGACCGTCCACCGTCGAGCCGATCGCCGCCCGCAGCGGGACGCCCAGGTGGTCCCGGGCGGCCTCGACCACCTCCTGCGCCCAGCCGCGGACGGTCGTCATCGGCAACCCGCCCGGCAGCTCGGGCAGCAGCACGTACACCCGCGACTCGATCGGGGCGAGCAGGGCGGCCCGGTGCCGGGCGGCGGTGTGCACCGAGATCAGGCCGGTCACCTCGGAGCGGGTGAGCGCCTCGGTGGTCCGTGCGCTGTACGCCAGGACGGTGGCGGGGCGGCGCAGGTCCAGGCCCAGGTGGGTGGCGAGCGACTGGGGGCCGGTCGAGCCCTCCAGCAGGCCGGTGAGCAGGGTCTGGGTCAGCCGGACGTCGGCCGACAGCTCCCGGCGGCGGCGCACCAGTTGGGCCGCCGCCACCCGGGCCGCGCCGACCAGCGCCTGCTCGGCGAGCGGGGCCAGCGGCTGGGCGCCCTCCTGGACCCAGATGGTGCCGAGCGGCTGCGCGCCGGCCCGGATGCCGATCGCCAGGCGGCGGCGCAGGCCCAGCTCGGGGTGCGGGTCGACCGCGATCGGCGTGTCCGAGCTGCGCAGGTGCTGGAAGATGCCCCACTCGCGGAGCTTGGAGAGGTACGGCTCGGGGCCCTGCCAGCCGAGGATGGAGAGCCGGCGCAGGTCGTCCACCTCGTCGGAGTCGGAGGACCGGGAGTAGGCCAGCACCCGGCTGGAGGTGTCCTCGATCGAGACGATCCCGTTGGTCAGCACGGCGACGGTCTGGGCCAGCGAGAAGAGGTCGCCTGCGTTGTGCTCGGGGGTGCCGGCCGCGTCCGGGGCGTCCGGCCCGGCGATGATCGCGCGGGCGAGCGAGTCGAGGTGCTCCCAGCGGGTCTCCCGGCGGACCGAGAGCAGGGCCACGCCGGCCTCGGTGGCCGCCTCGCGCAGGGCGTCGGCCTGGCCGGGCGCGTCCAGCTTCACCGCGACGGCGGCCGCACCGGCCCGGCCGGCCGCGCGCAGCGCCGGGAGGGCGGCCCGGCCGCGGGCGCCGATGGCGAGGACGAGTTCGCCGGGCGCGGCGACGGGCGGGTCCTCGGGGTCGAGGATCGCGACGTCGCGGACCGGGACGTCCAGGCCCTGGGGGGCGGCCTGGAGTTCGACCAGCGGTTCGCCGAGGGACATCAGCAGTTGACGGAGCGGGAGTCCGGCGGGCTGGGACACCGGCGGTTCCTTCATGGGATCGAACAACGGCGTACGGGTGATTTTAGCCGGGCGGACAGGGTTTCGGCGCCCGAGCGCACCGTCCGCGCGATGGGGCGGGCCGTCCACGTGCAGGCGGGCACCGTCCGCGCGAAGGTGCGGGCCGTCCGCGCGAAGGCGGGCACCGTCCACGCGGAGCCCGCGCACCGGTCTGCGAACGGCGCAACCGTGACCGCCCCGTGATCCCTTCGTCGGTCCGGACAACGCCGTACGGGGGACTTTAGCCGCCAGGCCAATCAAGTGGGCCCCGGTGCAGGAATAGCGTTCGTCCTGTGGCCGACGTGCGACCCACGTCGGCATCCCCCCATGAACCGAAGGAGAGCGTGCGCTCATGGATGCTGTGACCCAGGTCCCCGCGCCGGTGAACGAGCCGGTCCACAGCTACGCCCCCGGCAGCCCGGAACGGGCCCGCCTGGAGGCCAAGCTGAAGGAGCTGGGCGGCCAGGAGCCGGTCCAGCTGACCATGACGATCAACGGTGAGCGCCGCCTCGGCGGCGGCACCGAGATCCACGTCGTCCAGCCGCACAACCACGCGGCGAGGCTCGGTACGCTGCGCAACGCCACCCAGGCCGACGCGCAGGACGCCATCGACGCTGCCCTGGCCGCCGCCCCGGCCTGGCAGGCGCTCTCCTTCGACTCGCGGGCCGCGATCTTCCTCAAGGCCGCCGACCTGCTGGCCGGCCCCTGGCGCGAGACCCTGGCCGCCGCCACCATGCTCGGCCAGTCCAAGACCGCCCAGCAGGCCGAGATCGACACCCCTTGCGAGCTGGTCGACTTCCTGCGCTTCAACGTGCACTTCGCCCGCCAGATCATGGCCGAGCAGCCGATCTCCTCGGACGGCGTCTGGAACCGCAGCGACCACCGCCCGCTGGAGGGCTTCGTCTACGCGATCACCCCGTTCAACTTCACCGCCATCGCCGGCAACCTGCCGACCGCGCCGGCGCTGATGGGCAACGTGGTGCTCTGGAAGCCCTCCCCGACCCAGCAGTTCTCCGCGCACCTGCTGATGCAGCTGCTGGAGGCGGCCGGGCTGCCCAAGGGCGTCATCAACATGGTCACCGGTGACGGCCTGGACGTCTCCGCCGTCGCGCTGAAGCACCCGGCCCTGGCCGGCATCCACTTCACCGGCTCCACCGCCACCTTCCAGCACCTGTGGCGCGAGGTCGGCAACAACATCGCCGGCTACCGCACCTACCCGCGGATCGTCGGCGAGACCGGCGGCAAGGACTTCCTCGTCGCCCACCCGTCCGCCGACCCGGCGGTACTGAAGACCGCGATGACCCGCGGCGCCTTCGAGTTCCAGGGCCAGAAGTGTTCCGCCCTGTCCCGGGCCTACGTCCCGGCCTCGATCTGGGCCGGCCTCAAGGACGAGTTCGCCGCCGAGGTCGACGGCCTCACCATGGGCGACGTCAGCGACCTGTCGAACTTCATGTCGGCCGTCATCGACGAGCGCTCCTTCGCCAAGAACAAGGCCGCCATCGACCGGGCCCAGGCGGACCCGTCCGTCGAGGTGCTGGCCGGCGGCACCTACGACGACTCGGTCGGCTACTTCGTCCGCCCGACCGTCCTGGTCTGCCAGGACCCGGCGAGCGAGTACTTCAAGGACGAGTACTTCGGCCCGATCCTCGCCGTGTACGTCTACGAGGACGAGAAGTACGACGAGATGCTGGCGCAGATGGAGTCGGTGTCCTCCTACGGCCTGACCGGCGCGATCATCGCCCAGGACCGCGAGGCCGTCCAGCACGCGATGCTCAAGCTGCGCAACGCGGCCGGCAACTTCTACATCAACGACAAGCCGACCGGCGCGGTCGTCGGCCAGCAGCCGTTCGGCGGCGGCCGGGCCTCCGGGACCAACGACAAGGCCGGCGCCAAGCAGAACCTGGCGCGCTGGACCTCGACCCGTTCGGTCAAGGAGACCTTCGTCCCGCCGACGGACTACCGCTACCCGCACATGGGCTGAGTGCCCGCCCCCGGACGACGCCCGGTCCCGCAGCCGGGCGCCGTCCACCGGGGCGGCGGGCCCACCCCCGGCCCGCCGCCCCGGCCCCCTCTTCTGTCACCCTTAGAAGCACCAGCCCAGGAGTCACGATGCTCCGTTCCGCCCTCCTCGCGGCCTCCCGCTCCCCGCAGGTCCGCACCGTGGTCGAGAAGTTCCCGCCGACCCACGCCATAGTCGAGCGCTTCGTCGCCGGCGAGGCCCTCGACGACGCGGTCACCGCCTGCGACGACCTCGTCGCCACCGGCCGCACGGTCACCCTGGACCACCTCGGCGAGGACACCCAGGACGCCGCCCAGGCCGCCGGCACCGCCGAGGCGTACGAGCACCTGCTCGCCGCCCTCAAGGACACCGGCCTCGCCGCCGGCGCCGAGGTCTCGGTCAAGCTGTCGGCCGTCGGCCAGTTCCTGCCGGTGGACGGCGAGAAGATCGCCCTGGAGAACGCCCGCCGCATCTGCGAGGCCGCGGCCGACGCCGGCACCACGGTGACCCTCGACATGGAGGACCACACCACCACGGACTCCACCCTCGCCATCGCGCGCGAGCTGCGGGCCGACTTCCCCTGGCTGGGCGTCGTCCTCCAGGCCTACCTGCGCCGCACCGAGGCCGACTGCCGCGAGTTCTCCGGCGCCGGCTCCCGGGTGCGCCTCTGCAAGGGCGCCTACAAGGAGCCTGAGTCGGTCGCCTTCCAGGGCAAGCGCGAGGTCGACCTCGCCTACGTCCGCGCCCTGAAGGTGCTGATGGCCGGCGAGGGCTACCCGATGATCGCCTCGCACGACCCGAACATGATCAAGATCGCCGGCCAGCTCGCCCAGTGGAACGGCCGCAAGCGGGACTCCTTCGAGTACCAGATGCTCTACGGCATCCGCCCTGAGGAGCAGCTGCGTCTCGCCGGCGAGGGCAACACCATGCGCGTGTACCTGCCGTACGGCCAGGAGTGGTACGGCTACTTCATGCGCCGCCTCGCCGAGCGCCCGGCCAACCTGACCTTCTTCCTGCGCGCCATGGCGACGCGCAGCTGAGGCCCTGCCGTGACGCCCGGCTGAGGCCCTGCTGTACCGACGGCCCGCACCCCTTGTGGAAGGGGGGTGCGGGCCGTTTCACGTCCGGGAGGTCCTAGAGGAAGTCCTTGGTGTCCAGTTCGAAGTCGAATGGTGCGGGGAGAGCGAGTGAGTCACCGAACGGGGTGAGGTGGACCTCGGTGTACTCCTCGCGCAACGGCTTGCTGAACAGGCTGACCGGGGATTTCTCCCTGTCGACGAGCAGGTAGAGCGGGATGGCGGCGCGGGCGTAGCAGTGCCGCTTGGTGATCCGGTCCTGGTCGGGCTTGCTCGACGTCACCTCGGCGACCATGGCGACGCCGTTCGGCTCCATCCACGGCGGGGCACCACGGAAGTGGCGGACCTCTCTCGGCGCGAAGGTCGCGTCGGGGATGACGTGGTTCTTCGGGCAAAGGCCGCCGCTGACGAGGCGTAGGCCCTTGTGGCCGGACGACTGCATGCGGACCTTGGACTTCTCCTTCACCTGGTCGATCAGCAGGTCGATGTAGTCCTCGTGATCGCCGTCCGGCGGTAGTGCCACGATGATCTCTCCCTCGACGAGCTCGGCCCGGAAGCCTTCGGGGGAGTGCATGCTCAGGAAGCCCTCCAGCAGGATGTCCTCCTGCGATGGTGAGTCCGCGATCGGTTGCTCATGCGCCGCAGCACTCATGATGCCCCTCCTTCTGGCGGGAGTCACGGTAGCCAGGTGTTGTGCGCAGTTATGCCGCACACGGCGCTTTTTCACTCGATGGTGCGATCGGGTACGGCGCCCTGCCATCGCGATTATGGTGAACTTGACTGCACAGAGGAGGAGTTGGCGTGTTGAAGAGGTTCGCTGAGCTGTCGACGCCGTTGGTGGCGGACGCGTGCGTACGGTTGGGCGTGGAGCTGCGGGCGGCGCCGGCGGGGGTGCGGGCGGTGGTCGCGGGGAGCCGGATCGCGGGGCGGGCGCTCCCCGTGCGGCACTACGGGAGCGTGGACGTGTTCCTGGAGGCGTACGGCGCGGCCGGGCCCGGGGACGTGCTGGTGATCGACAACGACGGGCGGACGGACGAGGCCTGCGTCGGGGACCTCGCGGTGCTGGAGGCGCGGGCCGCCGGGGTGGCCGCTCTGGTGGTGTGGGGGCTGCACCGGGACACCCCGGAGCTGGTGGAGATCGGGCTGCCGGTGTTCAGCTACGGCAGCCTGCCGCTCGGGCCGCTGCGGCTGGACGAGCGGGAGCCGGAAGCGCTGGTCACGGCTCGGTTCGGACCGCACCTGGTGAGCGGGGAGGACGTGGTGTTCGGGGACGCCGACGGCGTGCTGTTCGTCCCGGCCGCGCGGGCGGACGAGGTGCTGGAGACCGCCGCCGGGATCGCGCGGACCGAGCGTGCGCAGGCGGAGCGGATCCGATCGGGCGACACGCTGCGCCGGCAGACCGCCTTCGACGACTACCTGGCGCGCCGCGCCGCCGACCCGTCGTACGGCTTCCGGCAGCACCTGCGGCGGGTCGGCGGGGCCATCGAGGAGTAGCGGTACGGGAGTTCAGAGCGTCCGGTGCATGATGTGCAGTCCGACGTAGCCCTGGGAGGGGTGGCGGAAGCCCTCGGGGAGGGTGCCCAGGATGTCGAAGCCGAGCGACTGGTACAGCTTCACCGCGTGCTCATTGGAGGCGACCACGGCGTTGAACTGCATCGCCCGGTAGCCGGCGTCACGCGCCCACGCGATGGTGTACTCGGCGAGGGCCCGGCCGACGCCGCGGCCGGAGTGGGCCGGGTCGACCATGTAGCTGGCGCTGGCGATGTGCGAGCCGTTGCCCATGTGGTTGCGGTTCATCTTGGCGGTGCCGAGCACGGTGCCGCCCTCGTCCACCGCGACGACGGTGCGGTTCGGGGAAGGGAGCAGCCACCAGTCGCGGCCCTGCTCGGACGTCAGGTCCAGCGGGTAGGTGAAGGTCTCGCCGGCTGCGACGATGGTGTGGAAGAACGGCCAGACGGCGGGCCAGTCCTCGGTGGTGGCTTCCCTGATCAGCATGTGGACATGATCGGACACGGACGGCGGGAGCACCAGTGGTTTCCCGCCGCCCTGTTTCCCGCCGCCCTGTTTCCCGCCGCCCGCCGCCCGGACCGGGCGGCGGGCGGACGGCCGGTCAGAGCATCGAGGCGGCCGGCTTGACCATGGCGCGGGCGGTCTTGGCGTCGACGTACTCGCCGATCGCGGTCATCACCCACTCGCCGGAGTACTGGCGGACCAGCTTGCACATCACCACGCCGGTGTGCGGCTCGGACTGGGTGAGGTCGAAGCGGACCAGCTCCTGGCCCGAACCGGCGTCCAGCAGACGGCAGTAGGCGTTCTTGACGTCGGTGAACTTCTGGCCGGAGAAGGAGTTCACCACGAAGACCAGGCCGCAGACCTCGGGCGGCAGGCCGTCGAGGTGGACGGTGATCGACTCGTCGTCACCGCCGCCCTCGCCGGTGAGGTTGTCGCCGGAGTGGGCGACCGCGCCGTTGAAGATGCCCAGCTTCATGAACCAGGCGGTGTCGAGCTTCTCCCGCTTGGCGTCGAAGGCGATGCAGGAGGCGTCGAGGTCGATGTTGCGACCGCGGCCGGCCGGCTCCCAGCCGAGGCCCATCCGGACGGAGGAGAGGAAGGGCTTGCCGTTCTTCTCCAGGGAGACGGAGCCGCCCTTGGTGAGGCTGACCCGGCCCTTGTCCAGGGTGACCTTGGTGAGGGAGGCCGGCGCGGCGGGCGGTGCGGGCGGGGTGGCAGGGCTCGGCGGCAGGTTGCCGGCGAGCGCGACCCGAGGGTCGACCGGGCCGGCGGAGGCCGGTGCGGGGGCGGGGGCCGGCGGGGCCGGCGGGGTCGCCGGGGGCGCGGGCGGTGCGACGGGGGCGGCAGGCTCGGCCGGTACGGGAGGCACGACCGGGGTGGCGGGGGCGGCCGGGGCGACGACGGGGGCGGCCGACGCCGGGGCGGGCTCGTCGTCGACGCTGACGCCGAAGTCGGTGGCGATGCCGGCCAGGCCGTTGGCGTAGCCCTGGCCGACGGCGCGGACCTTCCAGGCGCCGTTGCGCTGGTAGACCTCGACCACGATCAGCGCGGTCTCCCGGCCGAGCTGCGGCGGGGTGAAGGTGACCAGCACCTCGCCGGTGGCGGTGTCGCGGACGGTGGCGGTCGGCTCGATGCCGGCGAAGGTGGCGCCCGCCTCGTCGGGGCTGGCGGTCACCACGATCTTGGTGATGCCGGTCGGGACGGCGGTGGTGTCGATGGTGATGGCGTCCGGGGTGCCGCCGGAGGCCGGCCGGTGGGTGACACCGGGGCCGTCGGGGGCGTTGAAGAACACGAAGTCGGCGTCCGAGCGGACCTTTCCGGCGTCGGTCAGCAGCAGGCCGGAGACGTCCAGCGCCTTGGGTGCGGTGACCTCGACGGTCACCCGCGCGGCGGTCAGCGGGGCGTTGCCGCCTTGGGTCAGGACCGTGGACACGAACTCCTCCTCGGATGCGGTGGCACGGCCTTGGGGACCCGCTCTGGGGTGCCGTGCCGAGTGGTACCCACAGTAACGAACGGGGTTGTCGAGAAGAGCCCGAGCAGGCCGGTGACCTGTCGGGTTGTCGGATGGTCGGTCAGCGCGTCGCGGTGCCGCGGGCCGCTCCGGCGCCCGGTGTGGTGCCGCGGGTGGTGCCGGCGCCGGGGGTGGTGCCGGCGTCACCGTCGGTCCCGGGGGAGGAGGAGGCCGTGAACGTGCCGAGGGCGGCGACGGCCCGGGGGCGGTCGATACCGAAGGCGGAGGCGGTCCAGCTCTCGGCCGGGGCGGCCTTGCCCGGCGCACCGGCGGGCCCGGTGGGGCCGCTGCCGGGGCCCGCGGTGGGCCTGGTGCCGGGTCCGGGGGTGGTGGCGCCGGGCGGGGGCGCGGGGCGGGTGCCGCGGACGCCGAAGGTGTACCGGCCGGGGAGGACGTCGGTGCCGGCCGGGGTGGTGAACCGGTACACCAGGGTGCCGCGCTCCTGGTGGGTGGTGACGACGGCGCCGGAGAGGTCGGTCCAGCCGGTGCCGGGGGCCGTCTCGCCGGGGGCGAGGCGGAACTCGGCCTGGAGCGCGGTGAGCGGCTCGGCGACGGTGAGGGTGAGCAGGTGCTGGGTGCCGTCGCGGCCGAGCGGCTGGACCACGGCGGTGCCGAGGAGGGCGTGGTCCGCGTCGTGGTCGCTCGGGTCGGTCTCATCGCCGGTGGGGCCGGCGGGTCCGGCGGGCGCGTCGGTCGGCTGCCCGTCCTGGCCCCGGCCGGGGGCGAGGGGACCGGGCTGCGGGTACCCGGGCGTACCGGGCGCGTCGGGTGCGCCGGGGGCCGCCGGGGCGAACGGACGCTGGTTCGCGGGCTGTTGGCCGGTCGGCTGGTCGGCGGGCGGCGCGGAACCGGTCGGCTGAGCGGTGTCGGCCGGCTGCGCGGTGGCGGGGTCGGCGGGCACGCCCTGGTTGCCACCCCGCGACGGGCCGCCGAGCGCCTCGGCCGACGGGGCGTCGGAGAAGGAGGAAGAGGAGGTGAGCCCCGAGCCGGCGGGCGGCGCGGAGGCGTCCGGCGAGGCCGGGCGGGGCGCGGGTACGCCGGGGACCGGTGAGTGCGAGGCGGTCGTGCGGGCCGAGGCCGATCCGGTGGGGCGGCCTGCGGAGCGGTCGGCCGGGCGGGGTGCGGCCGGGCCGGGCGCGGCGTCCGCGGCGGCGTCCGCCCGGTCGGCGGCGTCCGGGCTGGGCGGCGGGGTGGATCCGACCCGGGCCACCCCGGCGCGGCGGCCGACGCCCTGCTGCTCGTTGAGCAGGCAGGTGGTGGCGATGCTGATGCCGACCACGGTGGACATCGCCATCGCGGCGCCCGAGAACCGCAGGGTCGGCAGCCGGAGCCGGCCGCCGAAGGGCTTCGGCCGGCCGTGCCGGCCGTGGCGTTCGTGCTGTTCGCGCTGCCGGTCGCGCTCGTGGTGCACGCCCGGCTCGGTGTCCTCGCGCAGAGCCACCGGACCCCTCCCTCCCCGAAGTCGCCGTTGCGGTCGCAGCATTCTTCCATGCGCCGCCGCCGGGCCTGAGCGCGGTCACGGGCGGACTGCCGTCCGGGTCTGTCCGGTGGACCAGGCCCTGGCCGTCCGGAATTCCGTCCGCCTGCGGCCGCCCGTGCGGGCGGCCACCGGTGGACGCGCGCGGGCCCGCGCCGGCAGGGGCACGAGCGTACCAGCGGGGACCGGTCGTCCGGTCGGTTCCCGGGCGGAATCGATCCACGTCACGTAAATCCGTTCAGGGAACGGAAGTTGACGGTCCGTCTGACAAGACCGGTAAGGAGTGGAGGTGTTGGGCGGGGATTATTGCAACCTCCTTGCAACCCTTGCCGGTCCGGCCGGGGTGGCGCAGGCTGGAGGCATCCCACGCCGTTCCGGAGAGACCGTCATGCCGCCCGACCCGCTGCCCGCACCCTCCACTGCCCCTCTCGCCGCCACCCCCACGGGCGGCGATGAGGCAGGCTCCACCGCCGCTCCGGCGGCGGTGGAGGAGGAGGTGTTCATGCTGCGGATCTCGCTGGGCGAGGAGGTGGTCGGCGAGGTCCGTACGCGGTTCCGGTTCGACACCGAGCGCCCGTACGAGGTGTTGCTGACGTTCCACCTCGGCCGGCCGGACGAGGCCGATTGGGTGTTCTCACGCGATCTGCTGCGTGACGGCCTGCGCTCTCTGAGCGGTCAGGGCGACGTCAAGCTGTGGCCGGCGTACTGTCCGTGCCACGGCTCGACGTTGCACCTGGCGCTCGAATCACCCCACGGCAGCGCACTATTGGAGGTCTCCAAGCCCCGGGTGCAGGCGTGGCTGGACCGGACGTACGTCCTCGTGTCGGAGCGGGCCGAGCAGGCCTACGGGCCGACCGACGCCCAGCTGTCCGCGCTGCTGGCCGGCGGCTGACGAAGCCTCGGCTCGGGTACGGCGTCGTCCCCCGGGCTGCGCGGCGCCGGTAGCGGCGGCGTGCCCGGCAGCCGGACCGCCCCACTGGCCAGGCCCGCCCGCAGGCGGCGTACGGCCGGTGCCGAGGACGCGGGCAGCAGGTCGTACGGGTCGTCCGGGCCGATGACGCTGACCAGCACCGACTCGGCGAACCGGTACGGCCGGTGGGCCAGCAGGCCGCCGAGGTAGCGGCGCAGCCGGGACAGTTCCGCGCGCACGGTGACCGTCCGGCCGGGGTCGCCGAAGAGCGCGTCGGCGAGCCGCGCCGCGCTGTGGCCGTCGCGTTCGACGGCGAGCAGGAGCAGCAGCTCGGCGTGGCGCGGGCTGAGCGCGTGCGACCAGCTGCCGGCCGCGCCGTGCACCGACAGCTCCGGACGGTCGGGCCGGCGCAGGTCGAGCCGGAGCCGGGCGCCCTCCGCCTGCTCGGCCGTGACCGCTCCGCCGTCCGCCGCTCCGCCGTCCTGGGTGCGGACCAGCCGGACCAGCCAGCCGTCGGCCAGCGGTTCTATCGCGCACTCGCCGAGACCGGGCAGCCAGTGCACGGCGGCAGAGCCCCACCCCTCGGCGGGCAGCCGCAGCCGGGCGGGCGGCGGCAGGCCGGCCGCGGCGGCCGTCCAGCCCGCGGCGTCCACCACCAGGGCCGGGCCGTTGACCCTGGCCAGCAGCGGGGCGGCCAGGGTGCGCAGCTGGTGCAGCGACTCCAGGCGCCGGGCCCGCAGCTCGGTCTCGGCGAGCCGGGCGGCGGTGGCGGTGAGCTGCAGCAGATAGGGGCGGACGGAGTGGGCCGGGCCGCTGAGGTTGATCGCGCCGACCAGCCGGCCGGTGCCCGGGTCGTGCACGGGCGCGGCGACGCAGGTCCAGGAGTGGTGGCTGCGGAGGTAGTGCTCGGCGGAGTGGACCTGCATCGGACGCTGGGCGCGCAGCGCGGCGGCGATGCCGTTGGTGCCGACGGTCTCCTCGATCCAGCGGGCGCCGGTGAGGAAGCCGATCCGGTCGGCACTGCGACGCAGGCCGCGTTCGCCCTCCTGCCAGAGGATGTGGCCCTCGGCGTCGGCGATGGCGAGGATCAGCGGGGTCTGGCCGACCGGTTCGAGCAGGGTGTCGCGCAGGACGGGGAGCAGGGCGTCGAGGCCGCTGGCCCGGCGGCGGTGCTCGATCTCGGCGGGGCCGAGGTGGACGGCGGCGGCGCCGGCGTCCGGGTCGAGGCCGAGGCGGCGCAGGCGGGCCCAGGAGTCGCCGATCTCGGGGCGCGGTCCGAGGCCGGCCGGCCCGTCGTCGCCCGGGGCGGCCTCCCGGGTGAGGTCGCGGGCGGTGGCCTCGGCGAGGGCGCGGTCGTGGACCTTGGCCAGCTCCGCCGCGGTCTGCGCAGTTCGGCGCTCGGGCCGTCGGGTCTGCCGTCCGGTCTGCCGCACTCGGGTTGCTCCTCGCCGCCGATCGAGGACGCGTCGGGGCCGACGCGCTGACGAAAGCGTACGGGGGCGGCCCGCTCCTGGGGACGGGGTCTGCCAAGTCGGCGCCGCGGGCAATATCAGAATGAACATGCCAACCGACTATGGCACCGCTGACCTCGCATGATCGGAGGAGGTTGCCCTTTAGCGCAGGTCCTGGTGCCGCGGATCGGTGCCCTGCTGGGCGGCCTCGACGGTGTGGTGCAGGTCGGCGGTGGCGTCCAGCGCGGCGGCGGCGGTCAGCGCCAGGCAGGCGGCGAGCGCGAGGGCGGCGGCGCTGCGGCCGGTGCGGGGCGCGGCGGGGCACGGCAGGAGCAGGGCCGCGACCCGGCGCGGGACGGGCCCGGTGTGGGCGGCCGGGGCCAGCCGGGGCCGGGCCGGCCGGGGGGAGCGGCTCGCCGCCAGGGCGGCCCGGCCGACCGCGCGGGCGGTCACGGCGCGGTCCCCGACCCGCTCGGCGGCGGCCTCGTCGGCCCATCGCTCCAGGTGGTAGGCGAGCGGAGCGCGCAGCGGGCGCAGCGCCGGATGGACGGCGGCGGCGTGCTCGGCGAGGGTCAGGAAGAGGTGGTGGCGGGCGGCGAGGTGGGCGCGTTCGTGGGCGAGCAGGGCGGCCCGCTCGGGTGCGGTGAGGGCGCGCAGCATGCCGGTGGTGACCACGATCCGCCCCGGTTCGGCCGGCCGGCCGGGGCGGGGGAGGCGGCCGGGGAGGGCGAAGGCGTCGGCCCGGTCGTCGTCCAGGACGGCGAGCGGGTGGGGGCCTGCGGGGCGGAGGAGTGCGCGGGCGTGCTCGCCGAGTGGGGAGCGACGCAGACCCCGGGCGCGCGCCTGGCGCACGGAGGCGGGCAGGGGGCGCATGTCCGGATGCTGGTCGTGGTCGTCCGCGTGCCGCACCCCGTCGCAGGGGCCGAGGTCGGCGCGGGCGGCGCGCAGTTCGCGGTGGCGCAGGCGCGCGGTACGGACGCCCAGGACGGCGAGTGCGGCCAGCGCCGGCCCGGCCAGTGCGGCCGACAGTGCGGCCCGTGGTGCGGCGGCGGCCGGCCAGGGCAGCGAGAGGTGGCCGACGGCGGCGACCGGCGGCAGCTGGAGCAGGCCGGCGGCGGCGAGCAGGCCGAGGGAGCAGAGCGTGCCGCCGGCCAGGACGGCCGCGGTGGCGGCCAGTGTCCAGGCGGCGGCCCGCGGGGTGAGCGCCTCGGCGAGGCGACGGGCCAGTGGGGTGGCGAGGAAGGGCAGCAGCAGGGGTGCCCAGACGGCGACGATCACGGGGCCGCCGGTCCGGGGGTGTCCGCGGGGTCGCCGGCCGCGCCGTCGCCTAGGAGCTCGCGAAGCAGCCTCTCGTCCTCGGCGGAGAGGTCGGAGACGAAGCGGGCCAGGACGGTGGAGCGGTCCGCCTCGCGCCCGAGTTCGGTGTGCATCCGGCGGGCGGCGAGGCCGGCCGGGTCCTGCACGGTCGGGGTGTACGCGTAGGCGCGACCCGCCCGGGTGCGCTCCACCGTGCCCTTCTCGTGGAGCCGGGCGAGGATCGTGGCGACGGTGGTCCGGGCGAGGCCGTCGCCGAGGGCCGCCTGGACGTCCTGCGGCGTCAGCGGCCGGTGCGCGGACCAGAGGGTGGCCAGCACCTCGGCCTCCAGCTCCCCGGCGGGCCGGCGGGCGGACGGTACGTCGGACATGGCGGCGGTTCCTCCAGGATTCGTCTACAGTCGTGTAGACCGTCTACGTCACTGTAGACGGTTGAGGGCGTGCTCCACTGGTGCCGCCCTCCAACGTACGGGAGGTCCGCCAGCCTTGCTCCAGTCGTCCGCCGATCCGGTCGTTCACGCACTCGCGGTGAACGTGCTGGACGCCTCGTCGCTGCTCGCGTCCTTCGGCGCGCTCGGCATCGCCGTCGTGCTCTTCGCCGAGACCGGCCTGCTCGTCGGCTTCTTCCTGCCCGGCGACTCGCTGCTGTTCACCGCCGGCCTGCTCTGCGTCCCCGGCGCCACCAAGGGCCCGCAGCTGGAGCTGTACCAGGTGCTCCCCGCGGCCCTGGCCGGCGCCCTGATCGGCGCGCAGACCGGCTACCTGATCGGCCGGCGGGGCGGACGCACGCTGCTCGCCCGGACCGAGCGGAAGAGTCTCCAGCGGGGCATCGGCCGGGCCGACGAGATGCTCGCCAAGTACGGGCACGGCAAGGCGATCGTGCTCGCGCGCTTCATCCCGGTCGTCCGGACGGTGCTGAACCCGATGTGCGGCGTGCTGGAGGTGCCGGTCCGCTCGTTCACCTTCTGGCAGGTGACGGGCGGGGTGTTCTGGGTGGTCGGTGTGGTCATGGCCGGCTACGTGCTCGGCTCGTCGGTGCCCAGCATCGACCAGTACCTGCTTCCCATCATCGGTCTGGTAGTAGTTGTCTCCGTGATCCCGATTGTTCTCGAATTGTTCCGCGCCCGGAAGGCCCCGCGTGACGGTGGTGACGGCCGATGATGCCCTCGACGTCCCCCCGCGCGCTCGCCGTGTACGACGGCAGCGGCATCGACGGCGGCCTCTACAGCAGGGTGGTCGGATGGGCCGACGCCGCGCCGTACTGGCTCGACCAGCTGATCAGGGTCTGGTCCGCGATCGGCCTCGGCCTGTTCGCCGTCCTGATGGTCCTCGCGTGGTGGCGGGCGCGCGGCGCCGGCCCGGGCGTGATGGCCCGGGTGCTGGCCTCGCCGCTGATCGTGGTCGTCGCCTACGTGGTGAACTCCGGCTTCAAGGGAGTGGTGGAGGAGGTCCGGCCCTGCGCGCAGCTGGGCGTGCGCGGCACCCTGGAGACCTGCCCGGGCGCCGGTGACTGGTCCTTCCCGAGCAACCACACGGTGATCGCCTTCGCCGCCGCGGCCGCGCTCTGGATCGCCGACCGGCGGCTCGGCCGGATCGCCGGCATCGCCGCCGTGCTGATGGGTGCCTCCCGGGTCTGGGTCGGCGTCCACTACCCGCACGACGTGCTGGTCGGCGCGGCGGTCGGCGTCCTGGTGGCGATCCCGCTGGCGCTGGCCGCGGGCCGGGCCGCGCCGCTCGTCGACCGGGCCCGGGCCGGCGGGCTGCGCCCGCTGCTCGGCGCCGGCGCCGTCGCCGCGGCGGGCGGCCCGACGCCGCTGGAGGCGCAGCGGCGCTGAGAGCGGTACCCCCGCCGCGGCCCTTGTCCGGCCGGGGCGGCGGGAGGAGCATGTGAGCCGGGCGAGGGGCCCCTGTGACAGGGGCGCCCGCCCGGCTCAGTCGTGCCGGGGCGCCGCGGTGCGCCCGCCGTGCCCGTGGAGGGAAGTGCTGCCCATGCCGTACCGACTCGACGTCACCCAGGGGGACTGGCCCGCGGAGGAGCTCCGCAAGGGCGTGGAGGGGCTGCTCGGCGAGGCCATGGTGCTCACCCTCGCCACCGCCGGCCACGAGCACGGCCCGCACGCCAACCTGGCCTTCTTCGCCTACGACGACGACCTCGTCCTGTACTTCGTCAGCGAACGCGCCACCCGGCACAGCCACCATCTCGCGGAGGAGGCCCGGGCCGCGGCCACCGTCTTCCTGCCGCCGCCGGTCTTCGGCGAGCAGCTGCGCGGCATCCAGCTGACCGGCAGCGCGGGCGAGGCGTGGGGGCACCAGGCGGAGGCCGCGTTCGCGGCCTACCAGGGCCGGTTCCCGATCTTCGGGCAGGACGAGGAGGTGCGCCGGCAGTTCCTGACCGGTGGCGGGGCCGCGGCGCTGTACCGGTTCCAGGTGGAGGAGCTGACGGCGGTGGACGAGCCGCACTTCGGCCGGCGCAACTACCTGCGGGCCGCGGTGGTGCGGTAGCGGCCCCGGCGGTGTGTCAGGCCTCGCGGTGGGGCGCCGGGTTCGGCGTCGGGTCCGCCGTCGGGTCCGCCGTCGGGTCCGCCGTCCGGGCGGTGGTGTCCGGCGCGGAGACCTCCGGCGGGCTTGCCTTCGCTGTGGTGTCCGTTGCGCTGCGGCGGCGGGTGGCGAGGTAGTACCTGAGGGCGACGATCCCCGCGCCGGCCACCGCAACGGCCTTGACGCCCGACTTGCCGGCGAACCGGGAGAGGCCGTAGCCGGAGGGTGCGAGATCGCTCCAGCGCAGGACGGCCCAGACCAGGCCGGCGATGCCCAGGGCCGCGAGCACGGCGGCGGCTCCGGCGGCCCGGCGCCCGCCGCGGGGGCGGGACGGTTCGGGGGTGGTTTCGGTCATGAGGTGTTCTCCGGACGGCGTCGGTGGGCCGGTGTGCGGCCTGTGCGGTGTGGTGCGGGTGTGGGTGCGGTGCGGGTGCCCGTGCGGGCGGCGGTGTGCGGCCCGGGTGGTGTGGGGGCGGCGGGGGGTCCGTGCGAGCGAGCGGCGGGTGCTCGTGCGGGCGGTGCTGTGCGGCCCGTGCGGGCGGCGCGCTCAGAGCTCGTCGTAGACCCCGACCAGGCCGCGCAGGACGGTCGTGACGGTCTCGACCTCCGCGGTGTCCAGGCCGTCGGTCAGCCGCTCCAGTGACTCCATCAGCGACTCGGTGCGTAGCCGGTGCCGCTCGCGCCCGGCCGGGGTGAGGGCGACCAGGGTGGAGCGGCGGTCGTGCTCCGGCCGCTCGCGGGTGACGTAGCCGGCCTCCTCCAGGCCGTTGACCAGCTGGGTGGTGGCGGCCGGGGTGGTCTCGGTGCCCGCCGCCAGCCGGCTGACCGGCAGCGGGCCCTCGTCGGCGAGCACCCGCAGGGCCCGGGCGTGGGTGAGCGAGAGTGCACCGCGGGAGCGGGTGGCCCGCCCGCGCAGGCGGGCGTCGGCCGCGCTGAGGCTGTAGGCGGCGCGGGCCAGCCCGTCCAGGGCGAGGGCGCGGGTGGCGTCCTCGGCGGTCTGCTCCGGCATGGTCGCTTCTCCTTCTCCGGTGGCGGGGTTCCGCGGTGGCGGTTGACAAACAGGATAAGCATAAGGACTTAATGATTAAGTACTTAGTCATCCCGCGAACGGAGCGTACCCGTCATGACCATGCGATCGACCGGGCAGAGCTGGGCCCTCGACCTCGCCCTCGCCCAGGGCGGCTTCGACGCGCTGCACCCGCAGGCCAAGGGCACGATGGAGCAGCTCGGCCACGACCACACCGACTTCGACAAGGTCTTCGCCCTGGTTCGCAGCGGCGCCATGCTGCCCAAGGCGTGGGCGACCGTGGCCGGCCAGGCCGAGGAGCGGGCCGCCCACCACGAGCGTGGTGGGTACCCCCGCACCGCCGCCGACCTCTACCTGCGGGCCGCCGTCATGTGGGGCCGGGCGCAGTACTCCGTCTTCGACGCGGCGGACCCGCGCAAGCACGCCTTCCGGGAGCGGGCCGACCACTGTGTCGCCAGGCTCGGCGAGCTGCGCGGCCGCCGGGTGCGCCGGGTCGTCCTGGACTTCGAGGGCCGGCACATACACGCCCTGCTGCACCTGCCGGCCGGCGTGGTCGAGGGGGCGCCGGCGGTCATCCTCGGCCCGGGGATGGACATGATCAAGGAGGACTACATCCATGCCGCCGAGCGCTACTACACCTCGCGCGGCGTGGTCGCCCTCTCGATCGAGGGGCCCGGCCAGGGCGAGTCCCGGGCAGGCGGGCTCACCGTCGACCTCACCAACTACGAGCGCGCGATCAGCCGCTACCTCGACCACCTGGTCGGCCTGCCCGAGGTCGACCCCGAGCGGATCGGCATGTTCGGCATCAGCATGAGCGGCTACTGGGGGATGCGGGCCGCGGCCGCCGACCCCCGGCTCGCGGCGCTCGCCAGTTTCGAGGGGGTCAGCGGCGACTTCCACACGATCTTCGACCGGGCGCAGCCCAGCTTCAAGAACAACTACATGTTCATGGCCGGCTACACCGACGAGGAGGCCTTCGACCGCGAGCTCGCCGCCCGGATGCCGCTCGGCGGCCTCGTCGCGGACATCACCTGCCCGGTCCTCGTGGGAATCGGCGAGTTCGACGAACTCACGCAGCTGGAGCAGGCGATGGCGACGTACGAGCGGATCCGTGCCCCGAAGGAGCTGCGGGTCTACGAGAACGAGTTCCACCCGCTGGGCGGCGTCGCGGCCGAGGTCTTCCGCTTCGGCGCGGAGTGGCTGGAGCGGGCCCTCGACGGCGAACTGCGCGAGCCCGGGCGCGATGTGCGGCACTACGTGCACGCCGACGGCCGGACGACGGACGGCACCGCCGCCCCGGCCTGGTGGCTCGGCACCGATCCGGTCGGGGCTGCGTGACCGGGTGGCCTGGTGGCCGGGTGACCGCTCGGGTCGCGCCGGGCGGGGTGGCGGGGTGCCGCCCCGTCCGGCGCGACCCGGTTGTCTGTACAACTTTTCGGTCGGTTCACCTTTGGGACCGGATCCGGACTCCTCCCGGCCACCTCGCGGCACCAGCCTGGCCGCATGAGAGTCATCGTCGTAGGAGCAGGCGTGCTCGGCACCATGCACGCCTGGCAGGCCGTCGAACGCGGCCACGAGGTCGTCCACCTGGAGCGCGAGGCCGAGGCGCGCGGCGCCTCCGTGCGCAACTTCGGGCTGGTCTGGGTCAGCGGCCGCGCGGGCGGCGAGGAACTGGACACCGCGCTGCGCGCCCGCGAACTGTGGGAGCGGATCGGCGCACAGGTGCCCGACCTCGGCTTCCGGCCCAACGGCTCGCTCACCGCGATCCGCACCGAGGCCGAACTCGCCGTCGCCGAGCAGGCGTTGACCCTGTCCGACGCCGCCGCGCGCGGCTACCGGCTGCTCGGCGAGGGCGAGACCCGGGCCGCCAACCCCGCGCTGCGCGGCAAGCTGCTCGGCGCCCTGTGGTGCGAGCGGGACGCCGTCGTCGAGCCCCGCACCGCCCAGCCCGCCCTGCGCGCCGCCCTGCAGGCCAGCGGCCGGTACACCTTCCTGCCGGGGCGCGAGGTCCGCGAGGTGATCGGCGAGAACGCCGTCCGCGACGACCACGGCGACACCCACACCGGCGACCTCGTCGTGCTCTGCACCGGCGCCTGGCTGGGTGGCCTGGTGCGCGAGCTGGCACCTCAACTCCCCGTCCGACGCGTCCGGTTGCAGATGATGCAGACCGACCCGCTGGGCGAGACGCTGACCACCTCGGTCGCCGACGGCGACAGCTTCCGCTACTACCCCGCCTTCGCGGGCAGTGCACTGGAGCAGCTCAGGGCCGCGCAGCCGCAGCCGCCCGTCGCCGCCGAACACAAGATGCAGCTGCTGATGGTCCAGCGCCGCGACGGCGGCCTCACCATCGGCGACACCCACGAGTACGACCAGCCGTTCGGCTTCGACGTCGTCGAGGACCCGTACGACCACCTGGTCGGCGTGGCCGAGGAGTTGCTCGGCCGCCCGCTGCCCAGGGTCCGCCGCCGCTGGGCCGGCGTGTACGCGCAGTGCGTCGACACCACCCGCGTCGTCCACCGCGAGAAGGTCCGCGACGCCGTCTGGCTGGTCACCGGCCCCGGCGGCCGCGGCATGACCTGCTCGCCGGCCATCGCCGAGAAGACCGCCGAACTCGCCAACCTGTAAGGAATGTTGAACATGTCTTCCGACATCCGTCTGGTCGTCCTCGACATGGCCGGCACCACCGTCGCCGACGACGGCCTGGTCGAGCAGGCCTTCCGGGCCGCCGCCGGCTCCCTCGGCGTCGAGGGCGGCAGCCCCGAGCACGCCCGCATGCAGGACCACGTCCGGGCCACCATGGGCGAGTCCAAGATCTCCGTCTTCCGGCACCTGTTCGGGGCGGAGGAGAAGGCCCAGGCCGCCAACGCCGCCTTCGAGGCCGCCTACCACGACCTGGTCGACGCCGGTCACTGCGCCGCCCTGCCCGGCGCGGCCGAGGCGATCGCCGAACTCCGCGGCCAGGGCCGGAAGGTCGTCCTCACCACCGGCTTCTCCCGCGCCACCCAGGACCGGATCCTGCGCGCGCTCGGCTGGGAGGCCGTCGCCGACCTCACCCTCTGCCCCGCCGAGGCCGGCCGAGGCCGCCCCTACCCGGACCTGGCCCTCACCGCACTGCTGCGCACCGGTACCGACTCCGTCCGGCAGATCGCCGTCGCCGGGGACACCGGCTACGACATGCTGACCGGCTCCCGGGCCGGCGCCTCGGTGGTGGCCGGCGTCCTCACCGGTGCCCACGACGAGGCCCGCCTGCGCGCCGACGGGGCGACGCACGTGCTCGGGTCCGTCGCCGAGCTGCCGGGGCTGCTGGCCCGGGGCTGAACGACGGCCGGCCTCGGCGCCACGGCCTGCGAGGGCTGGGGCGCAGGGGCCGGCGGCTCGGCCGAAGGCGCGGCCGCCGCGGTGCCGGGGGTGGGGTGGCGCGGTGCGGGCGGGGTGTCGGGGTGTGCGAAATGCCGTTGCGTCTAGGGCGGACCGCCGGGGAAGCTGACAGGCCGGAGGTGGCGAAGATGGCCGAGGTGGTACTGGAACTGTCGGTGCGCGATCTGGTGCACGCCGACCTGGAGTCGTGCGGGTGGTCGGGGTCCGACCTCCATCTCGTCAACGTGGCCGAGCAGTTGGTGCGCGCGCGGCGCGGTGAGGTCGACTACCTCGCCGTCTGCACACCGACGGGCGTGCCGGTGGCGAAGGCCGGGGTCGACTACCGGGCCAAGGAGGGGGCCGGCACCATCTGGCAGCTGGCCGTCCACCCCGCGCTGCAGTCCTGCGGGATCGGCACGCTCCTCATCGGGGCCGCGGAGCAACGGATCAGGAGCAGGGGCCTGTCCTGCGCCGAACTCGGCGTCGAGGAGGACAACCCGCGGGCCCGGGCCCTGTACGAGCGGCTGGGCTACGTCGCCTACGGCCGACAGCCCGACGCCTGGGAGGAACGGGCTCCGGGCGGCTCGCTGCGCCGGTACGAGACGATGTGCACCCTGATGCGCAAGGAGCTCGGCTCGGGAGCGGGCAGCGCCGACCTCCCACTCCGGGGCGGCCGTCCCCCGCTCGGGGGTTCCAGTGCGGGCTGAGCGCGGTGGCCTGCAACCGGTCGGTGGTGAGCGGGGGGCGGGTGGGGTGGTTCGCGGCGGAGACGGGGAGCTGGTCGGTGTTGAGCCCGGTCACCTCGACCAGGGGCCGTCCGTTCGGATGGCCTTCACCCTCCACTGCTGGTGCTTGCCCACCAGCGGAAGCTTCGCGGCGCTATGAGCCATCTGGGCCCATGTCCCACCCACGGTGTCAGTGGGGGAAGGTAGCTTTCACAGCCTTGCTGGAAGCACGCGCGAGAGCTGGTTGCAATGCTCGACCTTTTCCTTGCCACGGAACCTTGGTACATCGGGATCGGTATTCCTGGCATGTTGCTGCTGAGTGCACGCTCCCTTCAGCAGGCCCTGAACGGTCGGCCGAAGGCCTATCGGTTGGTGCGGAGGATCAGTTCGTCCAGAGCGCGGGAGAAGGCCGACGAGCGTCATAGTGCTACTCAAAGAGTGATTCCCGGGGGCGGTGGCCGTCTCGCAGATCAGTTGTATGACTGGGAGCGAGCCAGACTCGCTCAGCTGTGGGTGACCTCGCCGACGCTTCTGCTGGTCTTTCCGGCCATGCTGCTGGGTGCCTGTGTCACCCTCCAGGCCGGCGGTGCTCCGATCGCACTCAAGTGGGCTCTGGCACCTGCGATCGTGTTGACGGGTGTGGTGCTTCTGTACCTCCGGCTCGACCAGTTGGCGCTTCGCCGGGGAAGGTCCGTGGGAGTCGTGCTGTCTGCGGCTGCCGATGTCCTGAAGGCGAGTGGCGTCCACCAGGAGACTCCGACAGACCAGACCGTCGCAGAACTGGGGCGTACGGGAATCGAGCTGAATCGCGCTCTTCTCGCCTTCGGGCAGTTCGGTCCGTATCGCAGCGCAGCGGACCGACGGGCGTTCGCCGGTCAGAGCGCAGCCATGGCGGCTCGGATCGAGAGGGCCCGGCACACCGCTTTGCGCGAACCGGGACGGGCAAGCGAGCTCGATACTCGGGTTGCTCGTCTGATTGAGAAGCTGCTGACTGGGCGGCCACTGGCGTTGGTGGATGACCGAGAGGCGGCTGAGGCGTTGGCGCGAGGCGCCGGGCGGCCCGAACGAACGGTATGGCGGACCATCGGTGCGAGCGCCGCCTCGGTGGCGGTCGGTCTTGCGCACTGAAGGCCATCGAGGCCATTGGGTTGGACGCCGCCGCCTATGTCGTGGTGATGCCGGGAATCATCCTTCTCATGGGTGTCCCGTACACCCTGTTGGGGATGACGGCACCGGATATCCCTGTGCAGCCGGATGGTTTCGGGGGAGAAGAGCCGACGCCGCGAGCGGATGTCCCGGCACCCGCGGGAGAGGATCGGACCCGGCGCTTCAGCCCCCGTCGCGGCCGGTCTCGGCCAGCTGCGGTGATGGAACCGGGGTCGGACACAGATCGGGTGGATCGCGGACCACGCGCAGGGGGCGGCGAGGTGGAAGGCCGATGAGTTGAGGTGGGAGGGCCGGTCGGACCACGCGGGGGAGACAGCCGGATACTCCGGGGGCAGAGGTCTGTGAGCCGGTGGCTCCGGAGTGGGAAGTCGGGCGGGCCGACTTCCCACTCCGTGGCTCACGGGCTCAGTGCAGGGTGCCCGCGTAGCGCTGGGTGAAGCGGGTGCCGGTGGGGGCGGTGACGGTGACGTCGTAGCGGGACTGGTCGAGCGGGTAGCTGACGGTGGTGGTGGACGAGGGGCCGACGCGGACGGTCTGGGGGGTGCCCGCGTAGTCGTTGGGCGTGAGGGTGAAGGTGAGGGCGGTCCGGCCGGTGTTGGCCAGGGTGAAGGTGAGCGCCGAGGTGCCGGGGGCGGCGGTGACGACGGGGACGGCGATGTCGTCCTGGTCGGCGCGGACGACGGTGCCGGCGAAGCGGCGGACGAAGCCGTCGGGGCCGTGGACGGTGAAGTCGTAGCGGCCGTCGGTCGTCGAGGCGTCCCAGGTGTAGGTGCGCGCGGCGCCGGGGGCGACGGTGAACGGCGTGCCCGCGAAGGCGTACACGATGTTGGGGTAGACGGTGTACGGGAAGGCCACCGTGCCCGAGTTGGCCAGGGTGCAGGTGATCAGGCCGCTCGTGCGGTCGACGGTGAGGTCCGCCCACGGCCGGTACGGCAGCCGCCGGTGCGGGCGGGGACCGGGCTCCTGGACGGGCATCGACTGGGCGCCGACGGCCGGGAGTTGGACGCCTGGGAGCTTGGTGCCCGCGTCGGCCTTGGCCATCAGGGCGTTGGTGTCGGGCAGCGTCGGGACCGAGTAGTCGGGGGCGGTGAAGTCGAAGCAGCTGGTGAGGTCGCCGCAGACGGCCCGCCGCCACGCGGAGATGTTGGGCTCTGCGACGCCGGTGACCTGCTCCATGAAGCGCA
>NZ_JBVHHB010000048.1:0-27676 GCF_055561295.1 Kitasatospora sp. NPDC022785
GCCACTGACCCCACTGGTAGGCGAGCACCCAGATCTTCTTCGGCGCGAAGTAGAACAGCGTGGGCGCCACCGCGTTCTGGTTCATCCCGGTCTGGCCGGCGGAGGCCATGTCCGACCAGTTGGTGAACGGGGCGAACGCCATCGAACCGTACGAGGAACCCGACACGTTCGACGCGTAGACCAGGTGCTTGCCGTTGTACACCACGTCCGTGAAGTCCTTCAGCGCGCCCCAGCCGTTCGCCGGCTGCGCCAGCGCGCCCGTGGACGACCAGCGGTACGTCGACGGCAGCGCACACGAGCCGCCCGTCGGCGTGGGCGTCGACGAACCGGACGGCTTGAGGTTCCAGTGCTGGTTGGCCGCGCCCCAGGAGTCCCATATCTGGACGGGAGTGCCGTTGGCGGTCTGGTTGCCGGGGGTCTCCAGGGCCCGGCCGCTCGCGAGGTTGGTGAGCGTGTACGAGCCGTCGCTGTTCCTGGCGGCCTTCCAGTGCTGGTTGGCGCCGGTGTTGGAGTCCCAGACCTGCATCCGCGTCCCGTTGCCGGTCCGGCCCCCGGGTTCGTCCAGGACCCGGCCGCTGGCGACGTTGGTCAGGGTGTAGGAGCCGTCGTTGTTCTTGGTGGCGCGCCACTGTTGGTTGGTGGCGCCGCTGGCGTCCCAGACCTGGAGCGGGGTGCCGTTGCCGTTCTGCCCCGCGGGCTCGTCGAGGACGCGACCGGAGGCTCCCGCCGCGGAGAGCGTGTAGACGGTGCCGGAGGTGATGCCGCCGTCCGGGGTGCCGTCGCCGGCGCTGCCCAGGGTGGCGAGCACCGCGTCGTAGGCGCTCTTCCGGTTACCGTTGTCGTCGAAGAGCAGCGGGTTCTCACCGGTGCGCCACGAGTCCCTGTCACGGATGCCCCACACGGTCATGCCCGTGCAGCGAGGGACGTTGAGGCAGTCCTGGACGGCGTTGGTGTACGCGGTGGCGGACGCCTGGGCGACGTCCAGTTCGGTGATCTGGACGTCCACGCCGAGCGCGGCGAAGTCGGACAGGGTGGTCCGGAAGCTCGCCGGCGGGCCGCTCGCGCCGAAGTGGCTCTGGAAGCCGACGCAGTCGATGGGGACGCCGCGGGACTTGAAGTCCTTGACCATGGCGTAGACGCCCTGGGTCTTGGCGTCCGACCAGTTCTCGATGTTGTAGTCGTTGTAGCAGAGCTTGGCCGCGGGGTCGGCGTTCCGGGCGGTGCGGAAGGCCTCCTCGATGAAGCCGTTGCCCAGCACCTTCTGGAACACGGAGTCGCGGTGCTGGCCGCTCCCGCCGTCGGCGAACGCCTCGTTGACCACGTCCCAGGCGTAGATCTTGCCCTTGTAGTGGGCCATCTCCTGGGTGATGTGGTTGTTCATCACACCGCGCAGGGTGTTGGCGTCGGTGATGGAGGAGACCCAGTTGGGCAGCTGGGAGTGCCAGACCAGGGTGTGGCCGCGCATGCGCTGGCCGTGCCCGGAGGCATGGCCGACGATCGCGTCGGCGGGGGCGAAGTTGAACGATCCGCGCGAGGGCTCGACGGTGTCCCACTTCATCTCGTTCTCCGGGGTGACCATGGTGAATTCCCGGTCGAGAACGGTGGAGTACGTCGAGTCGCCGAGCCTCCCGGCGGCGACGGCTGTGCCGAAGTAGCGGCCGCTACCGGCCGCCGCCGAACCGAGCGCGGTCGGCTTGCCGGCGTTCGGTGTCCGTGCGGCCTGGGCGATCAGCGGTACGGCGGCCCCCACGGCGGCGAGCACCACGGCGGTCGCGATCAGACGGCGGGTTGCCGGAGGGCGGCGATGAGAGCGGTTCTGGTCTGGCAAAGGCTTGTCCTTCTTTGCGGGCGGGCCTTGCTGTGGGCCCTGGTTGACCGTCAGTTGCCGCCCCGCGGGGAAAGGTTGCCGTGCCGGGGAGAATATTCCTCGACCCGGAGAGTGGTGCGGCCCTCACGGAGCGACGCCACCCCGACCCGCCGGCCCGGTGGTGCCGACCCCGTGGGGCCGGCACCACCGGGCGGGCCTCAGCGCGCCGGGCCGAACCCTCCCCAGACCGAGGCGGGGCCGCCGGCCGACTGGGCGTCGACCCGGTAGCCGTCGTTCGCGGCGCTGCGCACGCCGGTGGCGTGGTTGAACTGGCCGGCGAACTCGTGCTGCCCGACCGGAACCGTGCGGCCCGGCTTGAGGACCCACCGGTAGAACAGCACGCCGCCGGACTCCTGGACGGTGACCGTGAAGTCCTCGCCCGGAAGCGTCCGCCAGTTCCCGGTGTCCCGGACCTCGCCGGTCTGGGCGATCCGTAGCTCGACGGTGAGCGAGGTGAGCGGCTGGGTGGTCCTGAGGACGAGGTCCTGCTGGGCCCAGTACACCGTGCTGTGCGAGTCGACCGATCCCTCCGACCACAGCGCACCGTTCACGGGGCGGCTGCTCGCCGAGGGGGTCGGGCGCGGACTGCCCGGGGTGGTGGCCGGGGCGGGTCCGGGGGGCGGGGTGACGGTGCCCGGGGCGGCCGGGGTCGGCGAAGGGGTGACCGCCGGGGACGGGGTCGCCGTCGGGAGCGGGCTGGCCGGAGTGGTGGTGACGGTGTTCGACGGCGGCGGTGTCCGGACGATGCCGGCGACGGCCAGGCCGCCGGTCGCCAGGACGCCGGCGGTGGCGAGGGCGGCGAGGGCGACCCTGGGCCCCGACCTCATGAGCGCCGGCGAGCGGTGGTGGACGGGGGGGCCGGCCGCTCCGCGTTCGACGCGGGCCAGGATCCGTGCGCGGTCGGGCCGGTGGGCTTCGGCTGCTTCGCGCAGCTGCCGGGTGATGTGCTCGTTCACCGTACGTTCCTCCTTCCTGTCGCCAGTTCGCCGACCGCTCGTGCGCCGAGTGCGCGTTCCAGCTCGGCCATCGCCTTCGAGGTCTGGCTCTTCACCGTACCGACCGAGATGCCCAGCGCCGCGGCGGTGTCCTTCTCCGACAGGTCGAAGGCGTGGCGCATCACCACGCACGCCCGCTTGCGGAACGGCAGCCGGTCGAGCGCCGTGCGGACGTCCAGCACGGCGGCCACGTCCGGGCCGTCCGTTCTCTCGGGGGCGCGGGACCAGAACAGCAGGACCCGGCGCCGCTCGCGGACCGTGCTGCGGATCCGGGCCCGGGCCATGTTGGCGACCACCCCGCGCGCGTAGGCGAGGGGGTGGTCGGCCGCGCGGAGCCGGTCCCAGCGTTGCCACAGCGCGATCAGGGCGTCCGCGGCGAGGTCGTCGGCCGCGTCCGCCTCGCCGGTCAGGAGGTGGGCGAGACGGGCGAGTTCGGAGTAGTGGCGTTCGAAGAAGTCGTGGAACTCCGCGGACGCGTCATCGAGGAGCATTTCCCCCGGCCGCCCTCTCCCTGCAATGTGAACGTTAACAAGGGCCGTGAGCATAGCAGTGCCCGTCTCCGGCGCGGAGCGGGGTCCGCCCCGGAGGGGGACCGGCGACGGCCGGCGGGCGAGCGGCGCGTTCAATGCCGGGCGAACTGGACTCGGGTCGGCTGGACGACGTCCGGCTTCACCGCGATCCCGTCGACGGTCAGCTGTTCCCCGTAGACGTCGGTGACCCTGACCGATCCGCCGCACCCGCCGCCGTCGGGAGAGAGGAAGTAGTTGTAGTCGGTGCGGGACAGCTGCCGCCAGCCGCCCGCGGTACGGACCTCCAGCGTCGCCACCGGGTTGCGGTGGCCGATCACCTGGATCCCGCACCACCACTGGCTGGACCCGGTCTTGTACCGGACGGACATGGTGTCCGGCACCGTGCCCGGGCTCAGCACCGTCCAGGTGACCGGCAGGCGGCCCACCGAGAGATCGGCCAGTTTGGCGAAGGCCTCGTGGCTGAGGTCGAGCTGCCCGGGCGCGCAGGGCAAGGGGCACTCGTTGACGATCCGCACCGTGATGCTCGCCCCATTGGCGGCGCGCACGAGTATGACGGCCCCGCACGCCCTGGACGACTCGTAGTCGGTGTGGTTCATCGCCGCGACCATGAGGTCACCGGACGGGCCGAACGAGCAGGCGCCGTTGCCGTCCGCGGCGTCGTAGGAGGTCGCGACGCCCTGGTAGTCCGCGCGGGGCTTGATCCGCCCGGCCAGGGACGCCGTGGCGGGTACGTGGCCGGAACCGCTGGCGGCGACCGACGGTGACGGGGTGGCCTTGGCGGACGCGGACGCGGACGCGGACGCGGACGCGGACGCGGACGCGGACGCGGCGGACGCGGCGGACGCGGAGGGGGTCGACGGCCGCGGTGTGGGACTGGCTGAGGGCGACGGCGTGCGGGTGGCGGCGGGCGCGGTGTCGGTGGCCGATGGCGGTGCCGTCGAGGGCGTGGGGTCGGCCGGGACGCCGGTGCCCGGAGGCGCGCTCGGCTCGGTGGCCGCGGCGGAGGCGGCGGCCGGCTCCGCCGCACCGGCGTCGCCCCCGCCGCGCGGCAGGAGCGCGAAGGCCAGGCAGACCAGTACCCCGACCGCCACCAGCGCCAACGGAATGCCCATGACCAGCCCGCGCCTGCGGTTCGACTGCGGGGCGGCGTGCTTCGTTGCCCTCATTCCCGTCCATTCGGTAGATCGACTCGACCTTGCACTGCCCAGTGGGCGCCGGGAACGGAAAGGTTGCCGCGTCGGCGCGGGTTTCTTCGCGGCGTTCTCCCGGGGCCGGCCCCGGGGCGGGCGGTGCGGATCCCCGCCCGCCCGCCCGCCCCCGGACCGGGCCGGTCAGGACGGGTCGCCGTAGACCACGCCGCGGCCGTAGCCGCCGAGGTACACCCGGCCGTAGACGTCGGGGTCGCCGGAGATGACGTTGATGACGCTCCCGCCGAACTGGTGCTGGTCGTCGTTGATCCGGACCCAGGTCGAGCCGCCGTCGGTGGAGCGGAACAGGCCGATGACGCCCTTCACCTTCCCGCTCAGGTACAGGGCTTGGTAGCCGGCCCCGGGCGCCGCCTTGCCGAAACCGACGGCGCTCGCCTGCTCGACGCCGTCGAGCCTGCGGAAGGTCGCCCCGCCGTCGGTGGAGTGCCGCAGCCCGTTGCCCCCGCCGGCGATCCACAGGTCACCGGCGACGCCGGGAAGGGCCTTGAGCGGCCCGTCGCCCAGCCCGGTGGCCCGGGTGGTGAAGTGCCGCCCACCGTCGGTGGAGGCGTACAGGGTGCCGCCGCTGAGGGCGTAGAAGGTGTTCGCCGCCGAACGGTCGGCCACCACGGCCGCGTCCTTGGGCAGGCCGGAGACCGCCGCCCAGGTCGCGCCCCGGTTGGTCGAGAGGAACGGCGTCTGGCCCGCCGGGGTCCACACCACGGTGCCGCCGTCCGCCGAGACGGCCGTGGAGCCGCCGCCCGCGTCGCCCACCGGAGCGGCCGCGAAGGGAGCCCAGTTGACTCCGCCGTCGGCCGACCAGGCGCCGTGCTGCGCGCCGCCGAGGCCGACCCGCACCATGAACTCCGGCTTGCCCTGGGCGAAGTCGATGCCGGTGGTGTTGGTGAACAGCGGACTGCTCAGCGCCTTGGCGGGGACCTTGGTCAGGTCGTCGTGCCGGAACCCGCTGACGTCGCCGAGCGCGCTGATCAGCGGCTGGCCGGGCGGCTTGACCAGACCGAGCGTCGCGGTCTCCTCCAGGCCCCTGGCCGGGATGGTCCAGTGCGTCGGACGCCCGCTGTCGGCCGCCGTCACGTCGCTGCTGCCCCACATGCCGGATCCGGTGCCGTAGAGCACGTGCCCGGAGTCGTACGGGTCGATGGCGAGCGTGCCCATCCAGTGCCCGATGCCGGTGCCCACGTAGGGCGCCGCCGAGTCGTCGCGTTCCGAGGTCGCGCCGAGCGCCTTCCAGGTGGCGCCGCCGTCGGTCGAGCGGTACAGCTCGTCGGGGGGCCACCAGCGGTCCATGGTGGTGACCATCACCGTGGCCGGGTGCTGCGGGTCGACCGCGAGGCCGGCGAAGCCGTAACCACCGCTGGACGGCGAGACGTTCTTCCAGACTCCGGTGGCGGGTGTGTACTTCCACACCGAGCCGGCCGTCACCCCGTTCGGGCCGGGCGCGTTGGTGTACGTCAGGTAGAACGAGCCGTCGCCGGACAGCACGCCGTGCTGCGGCAGCTGGCCGGTCGGTTGGCCGGGGACGGCCTGCCAGGTGGCGCCGCCGTCGGTCGAGCGGTACAGCGACGTCGACTTGTCGGCGACCCCGACGTAGATCGTCCTGCTGCCGGACGGGCCGAAGGCCACGAAGGACAGCCCGACCCCGCTGCTCGCACCGTCCTTCACGGGGAAGGTGGCGACCTGGCTCCAGGTCACGCCGTAGTCGGTGCTGCGCCAGAGGCCGTTCTTGCGGGTGCCCAGGTAGAGCGTGCGGTGGTCGGAGGGGTCGACCACCAGCCGCTCGCCCATGGACCGGCCGTCCTCGTTGCCGCCCAGTTTGAAGGGCAGGTCGGTGCGCTGGAACGTCCGGCCCTGGTCGGTGGAGCGGAGGATCGCGCCGTTGCCCGCCCAGTCGTTGGTGTAGGTGCCGCTGGCGAGGTACAGCCGGTCCGGGTCGACCGGGTCGGTCGCCAGGCTCTCGATCCCGAGCAGGTTCCAGTCGGCGCCGCCGATCCAGTCCGTCAGCGAGGTCCACCGCCCGGCGGCGGCGTCCCAGCGGTACGCGCCGCCGATGTCGGTCCGGGCGTACAGCAGGTCCTTGCGGGCGGGGTTGAAGACCAGTCCGGTGACGAAGCCGCCGCCGACGATCTGTGCGTTGTGCCAGGTGTACCCGCCCGCGCCGGACACCTTGACCAGTCGCCACCGCTGATTGGTGCCGCCGATGTCGCCGTACTGGATGAGGGGCACGCCCTCCTCCTTGCCGCCGCCGCAGACGTCCAGCACCAGGCCGCTGCCGCGGGAGACGAACTTCACCGCGCCGCCGCCGACGTCCTGCATCCGCCACTGCTGGGAGGCGGCGGCGCGGTCGGCCTGCTGCTCGACGGCGGCCACGGGCTGAGAGGAACCGCCGCGCACACCGAGGACCTTGTGGGTGCCGCGGTTCTCCAGCTCGTAGTAGCCGTCCCCCGCCAGCCGCAGTCGCCACTGCTGGCTCGCGGCCCCGGCGACGCGGTTCATCTGCCGGGCCCAGGCGCCGTCGGCCGCGTCCGCACCGGGCACGTCCAGGGCCTTGTCGCTGCGGACGGACACCAGCGTGTAGTAGGCGTCGGGATCCACCGACGCCGCGTTGGAGTCGGCCTGCGCGAAGAGCAGGTACGGGCCGAGCACGCCGGGCACGCCCAGTGCCAGGCCCAGCGTCGTCCAGCGCCGGCGGTGGCGCCCACGAGGACGCCGGCCGCGACCGGTCGCCGTGGGATCCGTCTCGTTCATGGGGGCTACTCCTTGCTTCGGCCCCGCCGAGGCGACCCCGCCCGGTCGGGCGGCGGCGCGGCGGCGGTCGGCGGTGTGAGGGGGGACGGCCCGAGGGATGTTCCGCCCTCGGTGTCGTCTGTCGGTTGCCGCCGGTGCGCGGGAGGTTGCCGCCCGCTGGAAGAATCTCCGCCGGGTCCTGAACCGGGGGGACGGACGGCCCGTCAGTCCGGGCGAGGAGTCACCGGGCCGGCACCACGGTCGGGCGCCGGCCGGCTCCCCCCGGGCGCGTCGGGTGGGCCGCGGAGGTGCGCCCCCGGCCCGGGAGGCACCGGAACGAGGCGCAGGGCCCGACGCGGCGATCGGCAGGAGCCTGGACGGAACGCCGGCCCGGCTCCGGTGGCCGCATAGTATGCCCGGGTATGTCCACAGCTGCCGTGATCGCCGTCGTCGCGCTCGCCCTCCTGCACGTCTACATCCTGGTTTTGGAGATGTTCCTGTGGACCACGCCCCGGGCCCGGGGCGCCTTCGGCACGTCAACGGAGTTCGCGGCCTCGACCAAGGCGATGGCCGCCAACCAGGGCCTGTACAACGGCTTCCTGGCGGCCGGTCTGTCCTGGGGCGCCTTCGCCTCCGACCCGGTCGGGTTCCAGGTGAGGGTCTTCTTCGCCTCCTGCGTCGCCGTCGCCGGTCTGTTCGGAGCCGCGACGTCCTCCCGCAGGATCCTCCTCGTGCAGACGGTGCCGGCACTGGTCGTGCTCGCCCTGGTGCTGGCGGCCCACTGAACCCGGTCCGAGGGGGCCCTCGCCGGAGAGGGCCCCCTCGGGCGTCGGCACGGGGAACAGGACGGGCCGCGGTGCGTGTGCACCGCGGCCCGTCTCCGTCGAGCGGTTGGTCAGGAGCCGGCCCGGCGCTTGTTGTAGACGTCGAAGCCGACGGCCGCGAGCAGCACCAGACCCTTGATGACCTGCTGGTAGTCGGTGCCGACGCCGACCAGCGACATGCCGTTGTTCAGCACGCCGAGCACCAGCCCGCCGATGATCGCGCCGAGGACGGTGCCCACGCCGCCGCTGGCGGAGGCGCCGCCGATGAACGCGGCGGCGATGGCCTCCAGTTCGAAGTTGATGCCGGCCTGCGGGGTGCCGGCGTTGAGACGCGCGGCGAAGACCAGGCCGGCGAGGGCCGCGAGGACGCCCATGGTGGTGAAGGCGAGGAAGACGACCCGCTTGCTCTTCACCCCGGACAGCTTCGCCGCCGCCTCGTTGCCGCCGATGGCGTAGGTGTGCCGGCCGATGATGGAGTTGCGCATCAGGTAGCCGAAGCCGACCAGCAGCGCGCCGAGGATCAGCAGCACGATCGGCACGCCGTGGTAGCTGGCCAGCAGCAGGGTGAAGGCGGCCACGGCCGTGGTGATCACGCCGAGCTTCGCCAGGAACAGTCCGAGCGGGAGCGGCTCCAGCCCGTACGAGGCGGTCTGCCGCCGGCCGCGCACCTCCTGCAGGATCGCGACGGCCAGCACCGCGAGGCCCAGCAGCAGGGTGAGGTTGTGGTAGTCGGTGTGCGGGCCGACCTCGGGCAGGAAGCCGCTGCTGATGCTCTGGAAGCCCTTCGGGAACGGCGCCACCGACTGGCCCTGCAGGATGATCTGGGTGCCCCCGCGGAACAGCAGCATGCCCGCCAGGGTGACGATGAACGAGGGGATCCCCAGGTAGGCGATCCAGAAGCCCTGCCAGGCGCCGGCGAGGGCGCCGATCGCCAGGGCGACCAGCATCGCCACGGGCCACGGCACCTGGTGCTTGACCATCATCACCGCGGCGGCGGCCCCGACGAAGGCGGCCAGGGAGCCGACCGAGAGGTCGATGTGCCCGGCGATGATGACGATCATCATCCCGATCGCCAGGATCAGGATGTAGCCGTTCTGCTGGATCAGGTTGGTGATGTTGAGCGGCTGGAGCAGGATGCCGTCCGTCCAGATCTGGAACAGCAGCACGATCAGCGCGAGCGCGACCAGCATGCCGTACTGGCGCACGTTGCCCTGCAGCGCGCGGGCCAGGACGGAGCCGAGGGAGGGGCTCGGACCGGCCTGCGGTGCCTTCGGGGACGAATCCGGGATGATCTCGGTCTGGGCCATGCCTTACACCTGCTCGTTGCTGGAGGCGGCGCTCATGGTCATGAGCCGCATGAGGGTTTCCTGGGTGGCGTCGGCACGGGCGACCTCGCCGGTGATCCGGCCTTCGGCCATGGTGTAGATCCGGTCGCACAGACCCAGGAGTTCGGGGAGTTCGGACGAGATGACGAGCACCGCCTTGCCCTGGGCGGCGAGTTCGGCGATGACGGTGTAGATCTCCGCCTTCGCGCCGATGTCGATGCCGCGGGTGGGCTCGTCGAGGATCAGCACCTCGGGCTCGGCGAAGATCCACTTGCTGAGGACGACCTTCTGCTGGTTGCCGCCGCTGAGCGTGCCGGTCCGGGTGAACACCGTCGGGGCCTTGATGTTCATGGTGCGGCGGAAGGACTCGGCGACCTTGGCCTCCTCGTGCCGGTCGACGCGGCCGTAGCGGGCGACCTTGCCGAGCGCGCTCAGCGAGATGTTGCGGCTGATGTCGTCGATGAGGTTGAGGCCGAGCTGCTTGCGGTCCTCGGTGACGTAGGCGATGCCGTGCCCGATCGCCTCGGGGACGGTCCGGGTGCGGATCTCCCGCCCGAGCATCCGGACCCGCCCGGCTGCCCACCGCCCGTACGAGCGGCCGAAGACGCTCATGGCCAGCTCCGTGCGGCCGGCGCCCATCAGGCCGGCGATGCCCACGATCTCACCGCGCCGCACGTTCAGCGAGGCGCCGTCCACCACCATGCGCTGCTGGTCGATCGGGTGCCGCACGCTCCAGTCCTCGACCTCGAACGCGACCTCGCCGATGTCGGGGGTGCGCTCCGGGTAGCGGTGCTCCAGGTCTCGGCCGACCATGCCGCGGATGATCCGCTCCTCGGAGATGCCCTCGGGGCCGATCGCGATGGTCTCGATGGTCCGCCCGTCACGCAGGATGGTCACGGAGTCCGCGACCCGGGCGATCTCGTTCAGCTTGTGCGAGATGATGATGCAGGAGATGCCGTGCGCCTTGAGTTCGACGATCAGGTCGAGCAGCTTGCGGCTGTCCTCGTCGTTCAGCGCGGCCGTCGGCTCGTCCAGGATGAGCAGCTTGACCTTCTTGGCCAGCGCCTTGGCGATCTCGACCAACTGCTGCTTGCCCACCCCGAGGTCGGCGATCCGGGTGTGCGGGCTCTCGGCGAGGCCGACCTGACGGAGCAGTTCGGCGGCGTGGGTGAGCGTGCGCTGCCAGCTGATGATGCCCCGGGAGGCGTGCTCGTTGCCGAGGAAGACGTTCTCGGCGATGGACAGGTACGGCACCAGCGCCAGTTCCTGGTGGATGATGACGATGCCGCGCTGCTCGCTGGCCCGGATGTCCTTGAACCGGCAGGGCTCGCCCTCGAAGAGGATCTCGCCCTCGTAGGCGCCGTGGGGGTAGACGCCGCTGAGCACCTTCATCAGGGTGGACTTGCCGGCGCCGTTCTCGCCGCAGATGGCGTGCACCTCGCCGGCGGTGACGCTCAGGTTGACCTCGGAGAGCGCCTTCACGCCGGGGAACGACTTGCTGATCGACCGCATTTCGAGAACGGGTCCAGCCATGGTTGTGCGTCCGTATCGTTCGGGGCGGTGCGGGCCGGTCTCCCGGGCGCCGCACCGCCGGTTCGGCAGGGCCCGGCGGGCTACTTGAGCTGGTCCGCGGTGTACTGGCCGCTGTCGACCAGGACCTTCTGGTAGTTGTCCTTGTCGACGCTGACCGGCTGCAGCAGCTGGGCCGGGACGGTCTTGACGCCGTTGTTGTACTGGCTGGTGTCGTTGACCTCGGGCTTGCCGCCGGTGAGCAGCGCGTCGCCCATCTGGACGGCGGCCTTGGCCAGCTGGCGGGTGTCCTTGTACACCGTCTGGGTCTGCTCGCCCGCGATGATCGACTTCACCGAGGCCAGCTCGCCGTCCTGGCCCGTGACGACGGGCAGCGACTTCGCGGTGCCGTAGCCGACGCCCTTCAGGGAGGAGATGATGCCGATCGAGATGCCGTCGTACGGAGAGAGCACGGCGTCGACGTGGGCGTTGGTGTACGACTTGCTGAGTAGGTTGTCCATCCGGGACTGGGCGAGCCCGCCGTCCCAGCGCAGCGTGGCGACCTGGTTGAACTCGGTCTGGCCGCTCTGCACGACCAGCTTCTTCTGGTCGATGTACGGCTTGAGGACGCTCATCGCGCCGTTGAAGAAGAACGTGGCGTTGTTGTCGTCCGGGGAGCCGGCGAAGAGCTCGATGTTGAACGGGCCCTTGCCGTCCTTGAGGCCGAGCTTGTCGGCGATGTAGCCGCCCTGGAGGACGCCGACCTTGTAGTTGTCGAAGGTCGCGTAGTAGTCGACGTTCGCCGTGCCGCGGATGAGGCGGTCGTAGGAGATCACCGGGATGTGGGCGTCGGCGGCCTTCTGCAGCACGTTGGTGAGGGAGGAGCCGTCGATGGCGGCGATCACCAGCAGCTTGGCGCCCTTGGTGATCATGTTCTCCACCTGGGAGACCTGGTTCTCGACCACGTTGTCGCCGTACTGCAGGTCGGTCTTGTAGCCCTTGGCCTGGAACTCCTTGACCATGTTGGTGCCGTCGTTGATCCAGCGTTCCGACGACTTGGTCGGCATCGCGATGCCGACCAGACCGCCCTTGGCGTCCCCCTTGGCCGCACCGTCGCCGCCGCCGCCGTTGGCGCTCTGGCCGCAGGCCGCCAGCGAGAGCACCAGGCCCGCGGCGACCAGGCCCGCCGAAATGTTCCGCACAGTTCCTCCAGTGGTGTTCCGCGACCGGCACAGTGCGTCCTCTGACTGGGCGGCTGGGAGCGGTCGGGCGAGGCCGGCCGGGAGCGGTCCCTCGGGGCTGTGGGGCGTCGGGGTGGCGGCCGCCCTGGCCTGGCGTTACATGAGTGTTAACGCTCACATCTGTTGGAGTCAAGAGGGTTCCGGGCATCGTTGGATCCCCGAGATCTGGCGTTGACCCCCGGGCGGTCGCGGCCGGGCGGCGCGTCGCCGGCTGCGGATCGGGGGCGACGGCGGCGCCACCCGCGGGCGGTCCGGCCGGTGCCCGGTCGCCGCGGGCGGGCCCGCCCCTCCGGGGGCTCGGCGGCGGGCGGGGAGGTGGCGTCAGCGCGGACGCGCCGGGGCGCCCGTCGAGCCGCCGCCTCCGCCGGCCGGGGGTGAACCCGTGCGTGCTGCCGTGCCGCGGTGGTCAATCGCCGGTGGCCCGGGCGGCCGGCGCGAAGAGTGCCGCGTCCTTCGACCGAGGGTGACGGAACGGCCCGGGCCTGGTCGCGTACTGTGGGCGGCAGCCGAGGAGGGGAGAGCCCGTGGGAACCGAGAGTGCCGGGACGGAACAGCGCCAGCCCGTGATGGCGGACGTGGCGAAACTGGCGGGTGTGTCCCACCAGACGGTGTCCCGGGTGCTCAACGGCGCCCCGCACGTGCGGCCGGACACCCGGGAGCGCGTGCTGGCCGCCATCCGCGAACTGGACTACCGGCCCAACTCCGCCGCCCGCGCCCTGGTCACCCGCCGCTCGCAGACCCTCGGCGTGGTCAGCTTCGACTCGACGCTCTACGGCCCCGCCTCGATGCTGGACGGCATCGAGCAGGCCGCTCGCAGCGCCGGGTACTTCGTGAGCGTGACCAGCCTTCGCTCCCTCGACGGCCGGTCGGTCCAGGAAGCCGTCGACCGGCTGCGCGACCAGGGAGTGGAGGGGGTCGTGGTGATCGCGCCGCAGACCTCCGCCGTCAGTGCCGTGGCCCGGCTCTCCAGCTCGGTGCCGGTCGTCGCGGTCGGCTCGGGCAACCAGACGCAGGTGCCCATGGTGTCGGTGGGCAACCGCGAGGGTGCGGGCGAGGCCACCGGGCACCTCCTCGACCTCGGCCACCGCACCGTGCACCACCTGGCCGGACCGTCCAACTGGCTGGAGAGCCAGGACCGCGAGGAGGGCTGGCGCCTCACGCTGCAGGCGGCGGGGGCTCCCGTGCCGGAGGTGGAGCGGGGCGACTGGAGCGCCCGCTCGGGCTATCAGGCCGGGTTGCGGATCGCGCGACTGCCCGATGTCACGGCCGTCTTCTGCGCCAATGACCACATGGCCCTCGGCCTGCTGCGCGCCCTGAACGAGGGCGGCCGGTCGGTGCCCGAGGAGATCAGTGTGGTCGGGTTCGACGACATCCCGGAGGCCGCCTACTTCATCCCGCCGCTGACCACCGTGCGGCAGGACTTCGGCGAACTCGGCAGGCGGGCGCTGGAGCTGCTGCTGGGGGAGCTGGAGGGCGATGCGAGGTCCGCCCCGAGCCACGTGCGGATCCAGCCCGAGCTGGTGCTGCGCCGCAGCGTGGGCCCGGTCGTCCGCCGGTGAACCGCCGGCGCCGCGCGCCGCGCTGACCGCCCGGGCGTGCGGACGCCCGGCGAGGGAACTTCCCTTGACACGTCGAATGTTAACGCTCACAATTTCTGTGAGCGTTAACACGAGCGAAACGCCCACCCACTCCACCGGCCAGGCGCCGCCATTCCCGCTTCTGGCGCCCGGCCGGTGGTCCCTCGTTCCGCCCTCCTGAGGGGGAGGCCGCGGAACGGAGCCTGTCGCCGGTGAGCTGCCCCCCTGCCCCGGCTGCGGATCCACCGGCGACAGGCGACACCACAGGTGTGTCGCCCCAATGCCTGGCCCCCGTACGAAGGATGACGACGTGACCGTGAATCCCGCTGCCCCCGACCCGGAGAGATACGTCGTCGGGATCGACTTCGGCACCCTCTCCGGCCGCGCCGTGGTGGTCCGCGTGCGCGACGGCGAGGAGGTCGGCACCGCCGTCCACGAGTACCCGCATGCTGTCATCGAGCGCGAACTGCCCGGCACGGGAGGGCTGTTGCCGCCCGATTGGGCGCTGCAGCACCCCGCGGACTGGCGCGAGGTGCTGCGCACCGCCGTCCCGGCCGCGCTCGCCGCCGCCGGCGTCGATCCGGCGGACGTCATCGGGATCGCCACCGACTTCACGGCCTGCACCGTCCTGCCTGTGCTCGCCGACGGCACCCCGCTGGCCGAGACGGCCGCGTGGGCGTCCCGCCCGCACGCCTGGCCCAAGCTCTGGAAGCACCACGCCGCCCAGGCCCAGGCGGACCGCATCAACGCCCTGGCCCACGCCCGGGGTGAGAAGTGGATCTCCCGCTACGGCGGGCGGATCTCCGCGGAGTGGCAGTACGCCAAGGCGTTGCAGGTCCTGGAGGAGGACCCGGCCGTCTACGCCGCGACCGAGCGCTGGATCGAGGCCGCCGACTGGATCGTCTGGCAGCTCACCGGTGCCGAGAGCCGCAACACCTGCACCGCCGGGTACAAGGGCATCCACCAGGACGGGAGTTACCCGAGCGAGGACTACCTCGCCGCGCTCCACCCCGGGTTCGCCGACTTCGCCCGCACCCGCCTGGAGCACCCGCTCTCCCCGCTGGGATCCCGGGTCGGCTCGCTCACCGCGCAGGCCGCCGAGTGGACCGGCCTGCCGGAGGGGATCGCGGTCGCCGCCGGCAACGTGGACGCCCACGTCGCCGCGCCGGCCGCCCGCGCCGTGGACAACGGCCAACTCCTCGCCATCATGGGCACGTCCACCTGCCACGTCGTCAACGGCGCGGCGCTCGCCGACGTCCCCGGCATCTGCGGCGTGGTCGAGGACGGCATCGTCGCCGGCTCCTACGGCTACGAGGCCGGGCAGAGCGCCGTCGGCGACATCTTCGCCTGGTGGCTACGCCAGGGCGTCCCCGCGGACTACCTGGCCGAGGCCGAGGCCGGCGGTGAGGACCTGCACCGGCTGCTCACCCGCAAGGCCGCCGCCCAACCCGTCGGCGCGCACGGCCTGGTGGCACTCGACTGGATGAACGGCAACCGCTCCACCCTGGTCGACCACCACCTGTCCGGCGTGATCGTCGGACTCACCCTCGCCACCCGCCCCGAGGAGATCTACCGCGCCCTGCTGGAGGCCACCGCCTTCGGCACCCGCGTCATCGTCGAGGCCCTGGAGCAGGGCGAGGTCCCCGTCACCGAGTTCATCGTCACCGGCGGCCTCAAGAAGAACGCCCTGCTGATGCAGATCTACGCCGACGTGCTGCGCCGCCCGGTCTCGGTCGCCGAGTCGGAGCAGGGCCCCGCCCTCGGATCCGCGATCCACGCCGCGGTCGCCGCCGGGGCGTACCCGGACGTGCGGAGTGCGGCCGAGGCCATGGGCCGGGTGCGGCGGGGCGCGTACCAGCCCGATCCGGCCGCCGCCGACGCCTACGACCTGCTGTTCGCCGAGTACCGGGCCCTGCACGACCACTTCGGCCTCGGCGCCGACAAGCTCCTGCACCGCCTGCGTGATATCCGCAACGCCGCCCTCACCACACCGAGCGAGGCCCTGTGAACGCGACCAACGCGATCAACGCGACCATCGACGCCATCCGCCGCCAGGTCAGCGACCTGCATCAGGAGCTGGTCCGCTACAACCTGGTGGTCTGGACCGCCGGCAACGTCTCCGCCCGTGTCCCGGGAGCGGACCTGCTGGTCATCAAGCCCAGTGGCGTCTCCTACGACGACCTGTCGCCGCAGAACATGATCGTCTGCGACCTGGACGGCAACGTCGTCGAGGGCGACCACGCGCCCTCCTCCGACACCGCCGCACACGCCTACGTCTACCGGCACCTGCCCGAGGTCGGCGGAGTGGTCCACACCCACTCCACCTACGCCTGCGCCTGGGCGGCCCGCGGCGAGGCCGTCCCCTGCGTCCTGACCGCGATGGCCGACGAGTTCGGCGCCGAGATCCCGGTCGGCCCGTTCGCCCTGATCGGCGACGACTCGATCGGCCGGGGCATCGTGGACACCCTCAAGGGCCACCGCTCACCCGCCGTCCTGATGCAGAACCACGGCGTCTTCACCATCGGCAAGGACGCCAAGGCCGCCGTGAAGGCCGCCGTGATGTGCGAGGACGTCGCCCGCACCGTCCACCTCTCCCGCCAGCTCGGCGAGCCCCTGCCGATCGCGCAGGCCGACATCGACAGCCTCAACTTCCGCTACCAGAACGTCTACGGCCAGCCCCAGGCCGGATGAGGAGCCACCCCATGAAGAAGCCACTGGAGGGCCGCCAGGTCTGGTTCCTGACCGGCAGCCAAGGGCTCTACGGCGAGGACACGCTGCGCCAGGTCGCCGAGCAGTCCCAGCGGATCGCCGAGGCCCTGGACGGCGACGCCGGCGTACCGGTCGAGATCGTCTGGAAGCCCGTCCTCACCGACGCCGCGGCGATCCGGCGGATCTGCCTCGAAGCCAACTCCGCCGACGACTGCATCGGCCTGATCGCCTGGATGCACACCTTCTCCCCGGCGAAGATGTGGATCGCCGGCCTGGACGCCCTGCAGAAGCCGCTGCTGCACCTGCACACCCAGGCCAATGTCGAACTGCCCTGGCAGACCATCGACATGGACTTCATGAACCTGAACCAGGCCGCCCACGGCGACCGCGAGTTCGGCTACATCCAGTCCCGCCTCGGCGTGCCGCGCAAGACCGTCGCCGGACACGTCAGCGACCCGGCCGTCGCGGCCAGGATCGCCACCTGGGCCCGCGCCGCCGCCGGCCGCGCCGAACTGCGCAGCCTCAAGCTCGCCCGCTTCGGCGACAACATGCGCGACGTCGCCGTCACCGAGGGCGACAAGGTCGAGGCCCAGCTCCGCTTCGGCGTCTCCGTCAACACCTACGGCGTCAACGACCTCGTCGCCGCCGTGGACGCGGCGGAGGACGGCGACGTCACCGCCCTGGTCAAGGAGTACGAGGACGCCTACCGCCTCGCGCCCGAGCTGCGGGCTGGCGGGGAGCGCCACGAGTCGCTGCGCTACGCGGCGCGGATCGAGCTCGGCCTGCGCGGCTTCCTGGAGCAGGGCGGCTTCCGGGCCTTCACCACCAACTTCGAGGACCTCGGCGGGCTGCGCCAACTGCCCGGCCTCGCCGTTCAGCGGCTGATGGCCGACGGGTACGGCTTCGGCGGCGAGGGCGACTGGAAGACCGCCACCCTGCTGCGCACCCTCAAGGCGGCCTCCACCGGACTTGCCGGCGGCACCTCCTTCATGGAGGACTACACCTACCACCTGGAGTTCGGCAGCGAGCTGATCCTCGGCGCCCACATGCTGGAGGTCTGCCCGAGCATCGCGGCCGGCACCCCCTCCTGCGAGATCCACCCGCTCTCCATCGGCGGGCGCGAGGACCCCGTCCGGCTGGTCTTCGACGCCGAACCCGGCCCGGCGGTGGTGGTCGGCCTCGCCGACCTCGGCGACCGCTTCCGGCTCGTCGCCAACGAGGTCGACGTGGTCGAGCCGCCGGCGCCGCTGCCCAACCTGCCCGTGGCCCGCGCCGTCTGGAAGCCCCGCCCGGACCTGCACACCTCCACCGAGGCCTGGCTGACGGCCGGCGCGCCGCACCACACCGTGCTCTCCGGCGCCCTCGGCACCGAGGAGCTCGAGGACCTCGCCGAGATGCTCGGCGTCGAACTGCTGGTGATCGACGACGACACGAACATCCGTCGGTTCACCAAGGAACTGCGCTGGAACCAGGCCTACCACCGCCTGTCCCAGGGGCTGTGAGACCTTGGTCCAGCACCGGCGACGCCCGCCCGCCCGGCGGGCGTCGCCCTGCCCCGCAGCCCCGCGAGCAACGGAGTGATCCCGTGTCGAGTGACGCACTCGTGTCCGAGGGCGAACTGACCGTCTCCCAGGACGCCTTCGCCACCCTGCCCGACGGCCGGTCCGTCACCCGCTGGACCATCGGTTCCCCGGCGGGCGTCACGGCCGAGGTGCTCGACCTCGGCGCCCGCCTCCAGGCCCTCCACGCGCCCGACCGGTACGGGCGGCTGGCGAACGTCGTCCTCGGTTGCGAGGGCGTCGAGGACCTGCTCGGCGAGGCCGCCTACCTCGGCGCCACCGTCGGCCGCTACGCCAACCGGATCGCCGACGGACTGCTGCCGCTCGGCGGCACCACGCACCGGCTGACGACCCAGCCGGGCGGCCACACCCTGCACGGCGGAACGGACGGCTTCGCCACCCGGCTCTGGGACGGCGTCCCGGTCCGGCAGGGCCGGCGGGCCGGTGTGCGACTGCGCCTGCACAGCCCCGACGGGGACCAGGGGTTCCCGGGGGCGCTCACCGCCGAGGTGACGTACCTGCTCGACCCGGCCGGCGCGCTCTGGATCGGCTACCGGGCGACCACGGACGCCCCCACGGTCGTCAACCTCACCAACCACGCCTACCTCAACCTGGCCGGCGAGGGCGGCGGTACGGTGCTCGACCACCGGTTGGGGGTGGAGGCCGCGGGCTACCTGCCGGTGGACGGCGGACTGATTCCGCTCGGCCCGGTCGCGTCCGTCGCCGGCACGCCCTTCGACCTGCGCGAGCCGGCGGTGCTCGGCGAGCGCGTCACCGACCCGGACCCGCAGATCCGCCGGGCCGGCGCCGGCTTCGACCACAACTGGGTGCTGGCCGGGAGCGGCTTCCGGCGGGCCGCGGTGCTCAGCCACCCGGCCAGCGGCCGGCGCGTCGAGTGCCTGACGACGGAACCGGGCCTCCAGGTCTACACCGGCAACCACTTCGACGGCTCGCTGACCGGCCGCTCCGGCCGCCCCTACCGCGCGTACGCCGGCATCGCGCTGGAGACGCAGCACTTCCCGGACTCGCCCAACCGTCCCGAGTACCCCTCCACCGCCCTGCGCCCGGGCGAGGAATTCCGCTCGACGACCGTCTACTGCTTCTCGGTGGAGTAGCGCAGGCGCTCCGCGGAGCGGAGAACGGGGGGCGGTGGGCCGGACGGGGTCCACCGCCCCCTTTTCCCGTGCGTGCTCAGTCCGCGACGAACACCCGTACGCCCCAGACCCCGAGAGGGACCGGCCCGCCGGCGGCCACCGCGCCGCCGTTCAGCACGTCGACCAGCGCGGTGGGGCCGGCACCTCGACGGGACTGACCACGCGTCATGGAGGCGTCGACCTGTGCCTGCCCGTGCGGGCTGACCGCGACTGCCGACGGCCACCTGGCCACCATGCCGCCCTGGGCTACGCCGTACCGCTCGCCGCCACCGCGTACGTCTGGGGCTCCAACAGCTCGGTGGCCAACAATGCGATGCTGCTCGGCGTCGCCTACGAGCCGACCGGTCAACGGCGTTACCGCACGGGCGCGTTGGAGTCCATGGACTACCTGCTCGGTCGCAACGCGCTCGATCTCTCCTACGTCACCGGCCACGGCGTGCGCTACTCCGAGAACCAGCACCACCTGTTCTGGGCGCACCAGAACGACGCCTCCGCCCCGCACCCGCCCCGGCCGGCTCCCTCGCGGGCGGCCCGAACGCGGGGCTGGAGGACCCGGTGGCGAAGGGGTGGAACGACGTCCTGGCCCCCGGTGGCAGCGCGAGCTTCGGCTTCCAGGTCACCTACTCGGGCGCCAATCCGGCTCCGACGCTTTTCACCCTGAACGGAGCGGCCTGCGCCTGAGCGCGTGTCGGCCGCGGACTTCCGCACCGGACCGGACGGACCGGGCCGGTGCGGAAGCCGCCGTGCCCGGGCGGCCTCCGTGGTGACGAGGCGTCGGAGAAGGCGCTCGTGCCCGCGGGACGCTCCCACCGGCCGGTCGCCGGGGAGCGCGGTGCCGTTCCGGCGGGCCCGAAAGTTTCCGGCGTGATTTCCCGTCCTCGCGAGAGAGAGTCCACCCGTCGTGGCCGGCCGCGTCCGGCCACCGCGGCCGTAGCGCCGTTGACCTGGGGATCCGTGCCGCCAGAGCGGTCCTGGGGGCGCCGAATCTTTCGGTGAACATGTCGAATGTATTGACAGTGGATGACGGGCGGGCGCACTGTTCGACCACCTCGTTCCAACCCACCCACCGATGAGAGGAGTTGGCGCATGGACACGCTGGCTCGGATCAGCGACCCGGGCGGCCCCCGGCGGCTCGTCAGGAGCACGTGCGCCGCCGTGCTGGCCCTCGTGGTCGCCCTGGTGCTGCCAGTCACCGCCCGGGCGGACACCGTGGTCACGTCCAACCGGACCGGTACGGACAGCGGCTACTACTACTCGTTCTGGACCGACAGCCCCGGATCGGTCTCCATGAACCTGAGTTCCGGGGGCCGTTACGGCACCCGGTGGAGCAACACCGGCAACTTCGTGGCCGGCAAGGGCTGGGCCACCGGGGGGCGCCGGGCGGTGAACTACTCGGGAAGCTTCAACCCCTCGGGGAACGCCTACCTGTCGCTCTACGGCTGGTCCACCAACCCGCTGGTCGAGTACTACATCGTCGACAACTGGGGGACCTACCGGCCCACCGGCACCTTCAAGGGCGCCGTGACCAGCGACGGCGGCACGTACGACATCTACGAGACCACCAGGTACAACGCCCCCTCGATCGAGGGGATCAAGACCTTCAACCAGTACTGGAGCGTGCGGCAGACGAAGCGGACCGGGGGCACCATCACCACCGGCAACCACTTCGACGCCTGGGCCCGGGCCGGGATGCCGCTCGGCACCATGAACTACATGATCCTGGCGACCGAAAGTTACCGGAGCAGTGGCAGCTCCGACATCACGGTCGACGCCGCCGGCACGGGCGGCGATGGCGCCGGCTGCGCGGCGACGCTGTCGGCCGGTCAGTCGTGGAGCGACCGCTACAACCTCGACGTCGCGGTGAGCGGCGCGAGCAACTGGACGGTGACGATGAACGTGCCGTCGCCGGCCAAGGTCCTGTCGACCTGGAACACCGCCGCGGGTTTCCCGAGTTCGCAGGTCCTGGTGGCCAAGCCCAACGGCAACGGGAACACCTTCGGGGTGACGATCCAGCCGAACGGCACCTGGACCTGGCCCACCGTCACCTGCGCCGCGGCCTGACGCGCCCCGGCTGACCGCCTCCCCCCCGGCACTGCCCCGACTGACCGTCTCCGCGGCCCTGGCCCGGCGGCGGCGTCCGGGGGAGTGCCGGGGGGCCCTCGCGGCCGGGCGCACCGGCACGGCCGGCCCGCCGGTGAGCCGGTTCGCGGTGCGGGTCCCCGTGCCACCGGCCACCCCAGCGGCCGGTGGCGGGGTCGGTTCGGCACCGACGGGCGAACGCCGTGCCGGCCGGCCGGTCCGCAGGCCGCGGAAGAGCCGGCTGTGCCGTTCGCGCCGGCCGAGGGTTCCGGCGGGGTTCGTCCCGCGAGGCCGAGCGGTTAGCATCCGTCCCGTACGGCCGGATCACAGCAGCGGAGTTCGCCCGGCGGGGCGTGCAGGAGGACCTGGTGACAAGAGTGGCGACCCTGGCCGAGATCGCGCAGGAGGCGGGCGTCTCGGCACCGACCGTCTCGAAGGTCCTGAACGGCCGGGCCGACGTCGCCCCGGCCACCCGCGAGCGGGTGGAGAAGCTGCTGCGCCGGCACGGTTACCGCCGGCGGGGCGGCGACAGCCGGACGAGCCCGCTGCTCGACCTGGTCTTCCACGAGTTGGACAGCTCCTGGGCGACGGAGGTGATCCGCGGCGTCGAGAACGTGGCGCGCGAGGAGGGCCTGAGCATCGTGCTGTCCGAGTCCTCCGGCCGGTTCACGCCTGGTCAGTCCTGGGTGGACGGGGTGCTCGCCCGCCGGCCGACCGGTGTCCTGCTGGTGCTGTCCGGCCTGGAGCGCGCGCAGCAGGACCAGCTGACGGGCCGCGGCATCCCCTTCGTGGTGCTGGACCCGGCGGGCGACCCGGGCCGGCAGGTGCCGGCGGTCGGCACCACCAACTGGGACGGCGGCCTGGCGGCCACCCGGCACCTGCTCGACCTCGGTCACCGCCGGATCGGCCTCATCGGCGGGCCGGCCCGGATGATGTGCAGCCGGGCCCGGGCCGACGGGTACCGGGCGGCGCTGGACATGGCGGGAATCGCGTACGACCCGGAGCTGGTCCGCGAGGGGGACTTCCACCACGAGGCGGGCCGTCGGGTCGGGCTCGAACTGCTGGGGCGGCCGGACCGGCCGACGGCGGTGTTCGCGGGAAACGACCTCCAGGCCCTCGGGCTCTACGAGGCCGCTCGCGAGCTGGGGCTGCGCGTCCCCGAGGACCTCAGCGTCGTCGGCTTCGACGATCTGCCGCTGGCCCGCTGGGTCGGTCCGCCGCTGACGACCGTCCGCCAGCCGCTGACCGAGATGGCCGAGGTCGCGGCCCGCCTGGTCATCGACCTCGGACGGGGGGCCAGGCCAGCGGCCCTGCGGGTGGACCTGGCCACCACCCTGGTCGAGCGCAGCAGCACCGCTCCGCCGCGGGAGGCGGCCGGGCCGGTCGGCGACGGGTCGCCGGAGGCAGGGTGACCGCCGGGAGCGCGGGCAGGGCCGGTGCCGGTCGCGGCCCGGGCGGGAGCTTCAGTAGCCGTAGATCATCTTGTAGCCGACCTCCGGCAGGAACTGTCCGGCCGAGGAGCCGCCGCCGACGCCGCAGCTTCCGTCGGACTCCCCGGGGATCTTGATCCAGAGCAGCATCTCGGCACCGCCGCCGCGCTGCGTGGGGGTGCCGATCCGGCGGCCGGCCGGGTTGCACCACTCGCCGTTCGAGCCGTTGCCGTTGCGACTGGTGTCGACCACGAAGGGCTTGGTGTAGCCGAAGGAGCTCAGGGCGGCGTTGACGGCGTTGCCGTAGGAGGTGTTCTGGCCGGTGGCGAAGTAGTTGGAGACGTTCAGCGAGAAGCCGTGGGCTCCGCTGACACCGGCGGCGGCCAACTGCTGCGCCATGGCCGGGGCGGCGATCCAGCCGGGGTTCCCGGCGTCGAGGTAGACCCAGGTGTTGGGGGCCTTGGCCTTGAACTGGGCGATGGCGTTCTTCAGCATGGCGTTGCGCTCCGCGACCTGGGCGGACGTCATGCAGCTCTCGTGGCCGAGGGCGTCGGGTTCCAGGACGACGAGGGCCGGCCGGCTGCCGATGCCGCTCGCGAAGGCCGCGATCCAGCTGTCGTAGGCGGCCCGGCTGCCCGCGCCGCCACCGGACTGGCCGGCGCAGACGTCCCGGTTGGGAATGTTGTAGGCGACCAGGATCGGCAGCTTGTCGGCGGAGTCGGCGCGGCCGACATAGGCGCCGGCGGCCGCGCCGATGTCTCCGCTCCAGTTGCCGAACCAGCGGGCGGCTGGCGTGTTGCCGACGGAGGACCGGATCGCGCCGGCGCGGCCGTCGCCCGGGTTGGCGTCGGCCCAGCGCAGTGCCGAGTTGTCGGGGTCGGTGTAGAAGCCGCTGGTCATGCCGGTGGGGTCGGCGGCATGGGCCGGGCCGGCGTTGACGACGGCGAGGGCGGCGGTGAGGGCACTCGCCAGCAGGGCGGCTGCGGTGCGGACGGAGCTGCGCACGGTTCTTCCTCCGGGGGTGGGGCCGCAGAGTGGAAGCGCTTCCAGTTCTGCCTGTGGGGGCGGGACGCACTGAGGGGATGATCGATCTGGATTGATGGAACGTCAAAAGGTGGAGCACGAAGGCCGCGTGGGCGGAGGACTGGGCGTCAGATCGCGGAAGCGCTCCCGGATCACGTTTCCGCCGCAGGCCGGGAGGCCGGGAGGGCGTGGAATCATGGCGTCGTCCGCCGGTGTGGACCTGCAGCGGCGGCCGGAACCAGCAGTGGACCTTCGGATGAGAACGGGGCTTTGACGGCTGCGTGGGTCTCGGCGGTTTCGAGCCGCTCCCGGGGCCCGGCGGCCGTCGGGAGCGGCTCGCCGGACACCGGGACGGCCCTGGCCAGGGGCGTCCCGGTGCTGATCCGTTCAGGGCCGGCCGGGTGCCACCGTGCTGGAGCGCACCACCAGGGACGTCGACAGTTCGAGGCGGGTCGAGACCGGTGGTGCCTCTCCGGTGCGCAGCGCGAGGACCAGCCGGGTCGCCTGTTCGGCCATGCGGCCACCCGGCGAGGGCGGTGCCGCGGGTGGGGACGCCCCGACCGAACCGGGATCGGGAGCGCCCGGCCGCGGCCGGGCGCTCCCCGTCACCGGTCAGAGGAACCGCCATAGGTGGTCGGAGGTGCCGTTGTCGTCCCACAGGACGGCCTCGGCCCCCTGGGAGACGGAGGCGCCGGCGATGCCGAGGACGCGGCCGCTGACCGCGGACTGGATGCGGAAGGTGTCGCCGCCGCCGTGCCGCAGGCGCCACCGGTGGTCCCCGGCCCCGTCGTCGCTCCACTGGACGATCCTGGAGCCGTTGGCCGTGCCACCGCCCTCGACGGCGAGGACCTTGCCGCTGTGGGAGTTCCTGAGCAGGAGGTCTCCTCCGGAGCCGACCACCGCCGTCCACAGGTGGTCGGCGGTGCCGTTGTCGCCCCACTGGACCGCCCGGGCGCCGTCGGCGGTCGACATCGACGACACGCCGAGCAGGAGTCCGCTGCCCACGTTCTGGATGCGCCGGGTGCCGGTCGGGACGAACCGCCACCGGCTCGTCGCCGAGGCGGTGTCCGGGACCTGCACGGCGAAGGCGCCCTGGGCGGTGGAGGCCCCGGCGACGCCGAGCAGCTTGCCGCTGTTGACGTTCCGCAGGCCGTGGGAGCCGTCGGCCGTCTCGACGACGGTCCACCGGTGGTCGGCGGTGCCGTTGTCCGACCACTGGAGCACCGGGGCGTCGTCGGCGGTGGACATGCTCCGCACCCCCAGGACCTTGCCACTGTTGACGTTGCGCAGCCGCAGCGCGGTGCCGTCGGCCACGAGCTCCCAGTCGTGGTCGGCGGTGCCGCTGTCGCTCCACTGGAGCGCGAGCCCGCCGTCCGCGGTGGACATGTCCTGGATGCCTAGCACGAGCCCGCTGCCCGCGTTGAGCAGGCGGAAGCCGCTGGTCCTACGGGTGTTCCAGTAGACGGAGTAGTTGAAGCCCTGCGCGTCGTGGAACGGGCCGAGGCCGACGGTCGAACCGTTGGCGGTCGCGGTGAAGGCCAGGCCCGTGGTGCCGGTGCGCGAGATCGACGCCGGATCGAGGACCGGGAGGGCGGACAGGGCGGTGCCGCCGTGGTTGCCGCACAGGACGACCGGACCGTAGGTGACCGCGGCGACGTCCGGGTTGTCGTTGGCGGCCCGGAGCACGACCCGCATCGGCAGCTTGACGGTCACCGTGTCCCCGGAGGTCCAGGCGCGCGTGAGGGTGGCGTAACCGCCGGGCGTGGTGGCGATGTTCTGCACCGTGCCGTTGACGCTCACGGTGGCACCGGACGTCCAGGCCGGAATGCGGACGCGCATCGACCAGATGTCGCCGGCGCTGCCGGTGACCGTGAGCGTGGTGGTGTCGTCCGCGGGGTAGGAAGTGCTCTGGGTGACCGTCAGGCCGCGCTCGGGCCAGCTGAGGACGGTGGGCACGAACAGGTTGACGAACAGGGTGGTGCCGTCGCGGAAGTAGACGGAGTCCGCCAGTTTGGTGTTGGACTCCAGGCCGGTGCCCTGGCAGCACCAGAAGGAGTCGTAGTCGGTGCTCCAGGTGCCGCCGCCCCAGGCCGGGCCGACACCGCGGCGGCCACCGGCCTTCAGCGGGGTGAAGTAGGTGACGTGCCCGTGGGGGTCGGCCGGGTTCTGCGCACCGACGACGTGGTTGAGCAGGGCCCGCTCGTAGAAGTCGAAGTACGCGGCCGGTTCGGGGTCCAGCTGCCAGAGTTCACGGGTGAGTTTGAGCATGTTGTACGAGTTGCACAGCTCGCAGGTGTCGTTGGTCAGCTGGGAGGAGATCGCGTCGGGCGCGCGGAAGTGCTCGGCCTGGCTGTTGCCGCCTATGGCGTAGCTGTGCCTCCCGGTGCAGAACCTCCAGGCCCGGGCGGCGATGTCGTGGTAGCGCGCCGTTCCGGTGGCCCGGTACTCGCGGACGGCTCCGATCCACTTGGGGACCTGGGTGTTGGCGTGCAGACCGTTCAGCTGGTCCTGACCGGCGGCCAGCGGGTCGAAGACGGCGGCGTGGTCGAAGCGCTGGGCGACCGTCAGCCAGCGTGGATCGACGGTCTGCAGGTGGAGGTCGGCCAGGACTTCGTTCATGCCGCCGAACTCGGTGTTCAGGAGCGCCTGCATCTGGCCCGGGGTGAGCCGGGCGGTGCGCTGGTCGACCCAGCCGGCCAGGCCCAGCAGGACGTCCCGGGCCTGGGTGCTGCCCAACAGGCGCCAGACATCGAGCAGGCCGGCCATCGTCTTGTGGATGCAGTAGTAGGGGACGTTGCCGTTCTTGAGGGTGCCGGTCTCCAGCTGGGCGAAGTCGTTCTCGGGGAAGCCCGAGAGGTAACCGGGGGAGAACCCCGGGACGGCGTTGTTGGCCTGGCACTTCGCGAGCTCGGCGACCATGAAGGTGGCCTTGTCGCGGCAGGTGGTGTCACCCGTCCCCGCGTACGCCTGGGCCCAAGCGCTGAGGAAGTGTCCTTGCACGTGGGTGCGGAACGGGAAGGAGGGCGCGTCCCAACCACCGTTCGCCGAAGCGGCGTTGGTGGAAAGCCGGTGGTTCGCACGGAAGTTGTAGAGCAGGCGGTCGACGTCGACGAAGCGCAGGTACGCCAGGGTGCGGTCCAGGTTGTCGCGCAACCGGCCGGCGGTGAGCCGGACCTGGCCGAGGTCGAACGGCTGGATCGAGGAGCCGGCGGCTTCGGCGGTTCCGGCCCCGGGGGCCGCGGATGCTTCGGCGGCGGCCGGGGTGAGGGCGAGGCCGATGGTCGGCGCGAGGGCCAGGACGCCGGTGGCCTTGAGCAGGCTGCGGCGGTTCGGGGGAGGGAGCGGCATCGGGGGATCTGGTCCTTCCGGGTGGGGGAGGAGACCGGCGCAGTCCGTTAGCGTTAACAAGACGGGTCGGCGGGTGGTGGGTCGATGGGGGTGGGTCGGCGAGTTCCGGAGGTGCCGTCAGCGGCTGCCGGGGGCGCGAGGAGTGTGAAATCCGACCTTTCGGCAGGTGTCACGTTTATAGCTCCGGGCGCGGGATCCCGTCCAGAGGCGCGCTGACGCAGGCCTGTTGTCCGCGCGGGACGTCTTGACGCCGTCTCTGCGGGTGGTGATAGTGGTGAGTCGCTTGGCCGGGGGGCGACTCACCTCCGTGAGCGTTCCGGCATGCCCGCATCCGCAGCCGCAGATTGTTAGCGTTAACAAACTCCCCTTCCTCCGCCCGCACAGGGAGCTGCAATGACGTATCGTCAGTTGATCCGCCGTGCCCGGAAGACCGTTCTGGGGGCCGCCCTGACGACCGCCCTCACCGCCGGCTTCCTGAGCGCCACGGCCGGGACCTCGCAGGCGGCCACCCAGGGGCCGTGCGACCTCTACCGCGCCGGTGGCACGCCGTGCGTCGCCGCGCACAGCACCACCC
>NZ_JBVHHB010000049.1:0-26787 GCF_055561295.1 Kitasatospora sp. NPDC022785
ACGGATCCTGCGCCTGGAGCATCGTGCCCATCGCACCGTCGGCCACCACCACCCGGCTGGCAAGTGCCTCACGCAACGCATCTGCGCGACTCTGCGGAGTGATGGACGGGGCGGCTGCAGTGGCCATGGGGCTTCTCCCTGGGTGCGACGGCTGTCGGCTTTGCGACCCTGCTGAATCGGGGTCGCACCTGGCCAGGGTATCCGGCCTGCGGCGGGAGCCGATGGTGCGTTCCGTATCCTGAACGTTCGGCCGCAAAGGGGAGGGCGACTGCATGGCGAGGATCGGCGCACGGGCACGGCGGGTCGCGGAGGTTCTGGGGAGGCCGCTGCGGGCGCTGCGGGCCCGCTGGCGGGGGTGGTCCCGCTGGCGGAAGTCGCTGGTCGTGGTGGGGGTGGCGGTGGCCGTCCTGGTGACACCGGTCGGCGCGGCGGCGCTCGCGCTGCGGCTCCAGTACGCCGGGGAGCCGTCCGCCGACGCCCGCACCCGCGGCCGGGACGCCGTCTGGCTCGGTCACGCCTGGGTGGACGGCCGGAAGGGTGACGCCGACGTCGCCGCCCTCGCCCAGCGCCTCTCCGGCACCGGCATCCGCGACCTCTACGTGCACACCGGCCCGCTGGAGCACGACGGCTCGCTGCCGCCGAGCGTCCACCCCCGGGCCGGCTGGTTCGTCGAGACCGTCCACAAGACGATGCCCGGCATCCGCGTGCAGAGCTGGCTGGGTGACGAGGTCAAGCCGGAGAAGGACGCGCTGGACCTGGAGGACGCGCCCACCCGGGATCGCGTCACCGCCTCCGCCCGCCAGGTGCTCGACCTCGGCTTCGACGGCGTCCACTTCGACATGGAGCCGATCCGCCCCGGCTCGAAGGGCTGGCTCGCCCTGCTCGACCAGGTGCGCCCGGTCACCGCCGGACGCGGCACCAAGCTGTCGGTGGCCGCCCCGCAGATCGACCCGCTGCCCGGGCAGCACGCCGTCGGCATCGCGCTCACCGACCACGGCAAGTGGTGGGACCAGGCCTACTTCGCCGAGACCGCCCGCCGGGTCGACCAGATCGCGATGATGACGTACGACTCGAGCATGCCGACCGAGTCCCTGTACGGCGGCTACAACGCCTACCAGACCGAGCTGGCCCTGGAGGCGACCCCGGAGAACGTGGACCTGCTGATGGGCCTGCCGTTCTACTGGGAGGACAAGTGGGGCCACTGGGGCCACGCCGAGACGGTGGAGGCCGGCATCCGGGGCATCCGGCTCGGCCTCGGCCGGTACGACCTGCAGCGGCAGAACTTCGGCGTCGGCCTGTACGTGGACTTCGCCGCGACCGAGCAGAACTGGGCGGACTACCGCAGCGGCTGGGTGCGCTGAGCCGCGGCGTCGCCCACCGCCGCTACGCCGGCTGCCCCGACGCCAGCCGGTGTGCCAGCGCACCCAGGTAGCGGTGGATCGCGGCGTCCTCGCCCGTCACGTAGTGCCCGATCGCGCGGTAGAGCGGCTTGTACACCTCACCGCGCTCGGTGACGGTCAGGGTGCAGCCCACCCCGGCCGGCGTCAGTACGTACGTCCAGGTGCCGCCGTACGGCAGGTCCGGGTCGGCGATGCCGGTCACCAGGCGGTGCGGGGCCTCGCTCTCCACCACCTCGTAGGTGGTGTGGCCGTGCTTGTCGTACTCCCGCCAGCGGGGCCGGCCGCCGGCCGTCGCGGGCAGCCGCTCGACGTGCGACAGGCCCGGGCGCCAGGCCGGGTAGAGGTCGATGTCGGTCAGGATGTCCCAGACCGCACCGGGCGGCTGGGCCAGGTCCAGGCCGCCCTCGGTCACGTGTTCCACCGGCAGCCGCCGCCCGGCGGTGGTGGCCGCCAGCACCGCTCCGGCCCCGGCGGCCACCACCGCTCCGACGCCGATCCACAGCCATCCGTTCATCCGCCCGGCTCCTCACGCCCGCCGCCCGGCCCCCGCCTCGCCTCCATCATCGCGCCGCCCCGCCGCTCGGGCACGGCAGCACCGGCGGCGGGCACGACAAGCACCGGCGGCCCCGCCGGCGGGGCGGGCGGCCCGGCGCGGGCCGCCTGCCGGGATAACCGCTGGCTCCCGGCGCCCCGCTCGCCCAGACTGTCCCGGTGCCCGGCCGCCGGGCGCATCAAAGCCCGTAGGCTGGGCAGGTAGGGACCATGGAACGAGGCGTTCCATGGGTGACGAGAGGTTCGACAGTCGGCAGCCGGACCGCCGACGCCCCGGCATCCCAGCCGGGACGGGGTGCGGCCGCCCGCCGACCGGAGGGAGACGCTGGGTGATCGAGCTGGAAGATGTTCCCGAGTTGATCGACCCGGTGATGGTCTGCGCCTTCGAGGGCTGGAACGACGCGGGCGACGCCGCCTCCGCCGCCCTCGCGCATCTGGACGAGACCTGGGGCGGCAAGGTGTTCGCCGCCCTGGACGCGGAGGACTACTACGACTTCCAGGTCAACCGGCCCACGGTCTGGCTGGACGGCGGCATCCGCCGGATCACCTGGCCTACCACCCGGCTCTCGGTGATCCGGGTGACCGAGCCGACGACCCGCGACGTCGTCCTGGTGCGCGGCATCGAGCCGAGCATGCGGTGGCGCTCGTTCTGCAACGAGTTGCTCGCCTTCGCGCACGAGCTGGGGATCGAGCTGGTGGTGATCCTGGGCGCACTGCTCGGCGACACCCCGCACAGCCGCCCGGTGCCGGTCAGCGGGGTCACCTCCGACCCGGAGCTGGCCCAGCGGCTGGACCTGGAGGAGAGCCGCTACGAGGGCCCGACCGGGATCGTCGGGGTGCTCCAGGAGGCGTGCACGCACGCCGGGGTGCCCGCCGTGACGCTCTGGGCGGCGGTGCCGCACTACGTGGCGCAGCCGCCGAACCCGAAGGCCACGCTGGCGCTGCTCAACAAGCTGGAGGACCTGCTGGACCTGCGCATCCCGCCGGGCGAGCTCGGCGAGGACTCCCGGGCCTGGCAGCTGGGCGTGGACCAGCTGGCCGCCGAGGACAGCGAGGTGGCCGAGTACGTGCAGCAGCTGGAGGAGGCGCAGGACACCGCCGAACTTCCGGAGGCCTCGGGCGACGCGATCGCCCGCGAGTTCGAGCGCTACCTGCGCCGCCGGGAGAACGTCGGGCCGACCGGCGAGAAGCCGGTCGCCGGGCACGCCACGGCCGAGCGGCCGAGCGATCCCGAGCCGCCGGCCGCCCGGGAGAGCCAGGACGGCACCGAGGACGAGTAGTCCTCCGTGCCGTCGTACGGCGTCACGGCGCCCGTACCGTGACGCCGTACGACGGCACGACGGGTACGGCATGCGGAAGGGGCGTCAGGACCAGTGGTCCTGACGCCCCTTCCGTCCGTACGGGGTGCCTACAGTGCGACACCGAGCAGGGCGTCCACCGTGCGGGATACCAGGCCGGGTGCACCGATGTCCTCGCCGCCGCCGGCCTCCTGCCGGGCGGCCCAGCGGTCCACCGCGGCCAGCGCGGCGGGCGCGTCCAGGTCGTCGGCGAGCGCCTCGCGGACCTCGGCGAGCAGCGCCTCGGCCGGCGGGCCGTCCGGGCGGGAGACCGCGGCGCGCCAGCGGGCGAGCCGCTCGACGGCCTCGTCCAGGGTGCCCTTGGTCCACTCCCAGTCCTCGCGGTAGTGGTGGGAGAGCAGGGCGAGCCGGATCGCCGCCGGGTCGACGCCCTCGCGGCGCAGCGCCGAGACGAAGACCAGGTTGCCGCGGGACTTGGACATCTTGTGCCCGTCCAGGCCGACCATGCCGGCGTGCACGTACGCCTTGGCGTACGGGTGGCCGCCGGTGGCCACCTGGGCGTGCGCGGCGCCCATCTCGTGGTGCGGGAAGGAGAGGTCGCTGCCGCCGCCCTGGATGTCGAAGGACATGCCGAGGTACTGCAGCGCGATGGCGACGCACTCGATGTGCCAGCCGGGGCGGCCGTGGCCCAGCTCGGTGTCCCAGGCGGGCTCGCCCGGCCGCGCGGAGAGCCAGAGCAGGGCGTCCAGCGGGTGGCGCTTGCCCGGGCGGTCCGGGTCACCGCCGCGCTCGGCGAAGACCGGGCGCATCTGCTCGCGGCTCAGGCCGGAGACCTCGCCGAAGTGCGGGTCGGCGTCGACCGAGAAGTAGATGTCACCGTCCACCTTGTAGGCGGCGCCGCTCGCCAGCAGCTTCTGGACCAGCGGGACGATCCACGGGATCGACTCGACGGCGCCGATGTAGTGGGCCGGCGGGAGCAGCCGCAGGGCGGTCATGTCCTCGCGGAACAGCGCGGTCTCGCGCTCGGCCAGCGCCACCCAGTCCTGGCCGGTCTCGACCGCCCGGGCGAGCAGCGGGTCGTCCACGTCGGTGACGTTCTGCACGTACAGGACGTCGTGGCCGGCGTCCTTCCACACTCGCTGCGCCAGGTCGAACGCGTTGTAGGTGGCGGCGTGGCCCATGTGGGTCGCGTCGTAGGGGGTGATGCCGCAGACGTAGATCCGGGCGGTGCCGTCCTGCGGCACGACCTCCCGGATACAGCCCGCTGCGGTGTCGTGGATACGAAGGGGGAGCCCCTGACCAGGCAGGGCGGGAACCTCGGAGGCGGGCCAGGCATGCATGGGAATGACTTTAACCGTGCGAACATTTGAAAGCCTAACCAGTACGCAAGATCGACTGGATTCGTTTGCCTTCGTTGCCTGAGCGCTTCGGGACTGATAGTGACCGGCTCCCGACGGCCCCCGCACGGCGGCCGCACCCCTCGCGAGGCGCGGGTGAGCGCCCGGCCGGCCCTGCCGCCGACCGGGCGCCCGGTCCCTCCCAGGGGCGGGCCGGAGCCGCTACGACCGCCTGCGGGAGGGCCGGCTACAGCCGCCGCCAGAGGGCCGGCACGTTCGGCGGCTCCCAGCCGGTGATGGCGGTGTGCCCCTGGAGGCACTGGTAGGAGGCGCCGGCATAGGTGACGCGGTCGCCCGCGCCGTAGGGCGTTCCGGCGGCCCAGGTGCCGCCGGGCTGCCCTGTCGGGGTCGGGGTGGGCGTCGGGGTCGGGGTGGGCGTCGGGGTCGGGGTGGGCGTCGGGGTGGGCGTCTGCGGCACGTTCAGGACGAAGTCGTACGTGCCCTCCTTCGCCGGTCCGGCCTGGCGGACGTCTATCAGCAGCCGCGCGTCGTAGATGGTGTCGGTGCCGTTGCGCGGCTCCCCCGGGAAGTACAGCTGTGTGGTGAGCACCGGGCGGCCGGGGGCCTGGAGCACGTGGAGGTGCCGGGTGCGGCCCGGGTAGAGGCCGGGCACGATCGTGGTGAGGCTGAAGGCACCCCGGGTGTCGGTGAACTGGTGGCCGCGGAAGGCGAAACCGGTGTTGTCGTACGCACCGTTGACGTCGGCCTGCCAGAATTTCCTCCGACCCCGGCCCGGAACTCCCCCGGTGTCATCCCGGTCTCCCGCCGGAAGAAGCGGCAGAAGTACGCCGGATCGCCGAACCCGGCCTCCCGCGCGACCTGTCGCACCGTCAGATCCGTGCAGGCGAGCAGCCTTTTGGCCTCCAAGGTCTGCTGCTGGCGGATCAGCCGGCCGGGCGTACGGCCGGTGGCCCGCTTGACCAGCGCCGACAGATGCCCGGACGAGACCCCCAACTCCCGGGCACAGGAGGCCACCGAGCGCTCCACCCCGCCCGGGCCGGCGATCAACCGACTGAAGGCGGCGGCCAGTTCGGCCGTCCGACCCGGCTCCGCACCACCCTCACCGGGGGCGCGGGCTCGCAGCGCGCGGGCGATCAGGATGTGCAGACTGGCCCGCAGCACACCCGCGTAGCCGGCCGGGCGGGCCCGGTACTCCTGCTCCATGTCGGCCAGCAACGCGCCGATCGGCCCGGCCTGTTCGCCGAGTCGCAGCGTCGGGCGGGCGGCCAGGTCGCGCAGCGCGGCGAGGTCTGGGGGTGGGAGAGCAGGAAGTCCTCGTTGAAGAGCACGACCTGCCCGGCCAGCCCGTCCGCGTCCGCCCAGTAGTGCACCTGGCCGGGTGCGATCACGCACAACTGCGGTGGCTGGAGCGGCCGGTGGACCAGGTCCTGGACATGGGCACCGGCGCCGCCGGTGACATGGACGATCTCGAAGAAGGAGTGCCGGTGGGGGAAGCCCGCGCGGGAGAGCGGGCCGATGGTGTCGAAACCGCCGATCGCGAACGGCAGCAGGTGCGGCGGGGGGACCTGTAACCGGTGCAGCGGCAGGTCCGGGTGGGGGGTGGTCCGTCGCTCGTCCATCGGAGCGGTGTGCGGCCGGGCAGCCGCACCGGTCCAGACCAATCCCGGCCGGGTGGGAGCGGCCGAGCGTGCGCGGCCAGGCGTTGTGCGGCCGGGCGTTGTGCGGCCGGGCGTTGTGCGGCCGGGCGTGCGTCAGATCGGCGGCCAGGGAATCGACGGCCAGTCCTCGGACGGCAGCGGGTGCAGACCGGTCCGGCGCAGCCCGTCCACCCTCGCCCTGGCGGCGGCGAGTTCGGCGGCGGTCAGGTGCGGGGCGAGCCGGTCGCCGAGGCCGCCGTCCAGCTGCTCCGCCAGGCCGGCCAGCACCTCCAGCGCCTCCTCCGGCAACGGCTGTCCGGCCCAGCCCCAGAGCAGGGTGCGCAGCTTGCCCTCGGTGTTGAAGGTGACACCGTGGTCGATGCCGTAGAGCCGGCCGTCGGCGGCGGGGATCAGGTGACCGCCCTTGCGGTCGGCGTTGTTGAGCACGGCGTCCAGCACCGCCATCCGGCGCAGCCGCAGGTCGTCGGGGTGGACCAGCAGCGCGGTGCGCCCGTCGCCCACCTCCGCATGGACGATCGGCAGCCAGCCCTCCTCGGGCCCCTGCGGGTCCTGGAGGGCCAGCAGCGGGTCGGCGTCCGGGTCCGGCTCCACCCAGAGCTGCACCATGCCGGGCCCGTGCGGCCCGTCGCGCAGCACGGTGGGCGGGATCAGCGCCCACCCGGTGGCGGCGGCGAGTTCGTACGCGGCGACCTCACGGCCGGCGAGCGTGCCGTCCGGGAAGTCCCAGAGCGGGCGTTCGCCGGCCACCGGCTTGTAGACGGCCTGCGCGGTCAGGCCGTCCAGCGTGATGCTGCAGTACAGCGCGGCGTTGGAGGCGTCGGTCAGCCGGCCGTGGACGGTCAGCTCGCCCTCGCGCAACAGGTGCAGCGCGGTGGGCGGGTCGGCGGCCAGGGCGGCGCCGGCCACCGGGTCCGCCTGCGGAGGGGTCTCGGTGTTCAGCGCCGGTAGCCGTTCGCGCGCGGGCACAGGTGGCCCTCCGGGTCGAGCGGCAGATTGCAGAACGGGCACGGCTTGCGGCCGGCCGCGACGAGGTCCAGCGCCCGCTTGGCGAACACCCGGGCCATCGCCCCGGTGAGCCGCACCCGCAGCATGTCCGGGCCGTTCTCGTCGTCCTCGAAGACGGCCTCGGCGGCGTCCTCGTCGTCCTCGTCGCCCTCGTCCTCGATCACCGCCTGCGCCTCGACGACCAGGCGGCTGTCGATGCTGTCCCAGGCCAGCGCCATGGTGCCGACCCGGAACTCCTGCTCCAGCGGGAGGTCCAGCGGCGCGGTGTCGAGCAGGTCGACCGGCGCGCTGGCGGGGATCGCGGCGTCGCCGCCGCTGCGCCGCAGCGCCTCGTCCAGCACCTCCTCGATCCGCTCCGCGAGCGCGGCGACCTGGGTCTTCTCCAGCAGCACGCTGGTGATCCGCCCCCGGGCGGAGGCCTGCAGGTAGAACGCCCGGGCGCCGGGCTGGCCGACGGTGCCGGCCACGAACCGTTCGGGCTGGTCGTAGAAGAAGACCTGACGGGGCACGCTCTCGCTCCGGATCGTGTCGATCGTTGTAGGGGTCGGTCGTGGGGCGGTGGTTCGGGTACTGGTCGCTCTGTACGAGTGGTTCGGGCGCTGGTCGTTCGGGGCGTTCGAAGGCCGTTCGGGGCTGGTCCCGTTCGGGTGGACCAGGGCTCCGGTGGGGCCCGTTAGTCACCCTACGACCTCCCGGCCCGGCCCGGGGAGCCGAGCCTGGGTCCGGACCCCGTCCGGGCCCGTCCGGCCCCGGTCAGACCGCGCCGGTCGCGCCGCCGACCACCGCGTCGCCGTCCGGGGCGCCGGCCCCGTGGTCACTGCGGCCGTCGCGGGGCTTCGGGGCGAGCGAGGCGAGGTCGCCGGTGTCGCCCATCCTCAGTACGAAGGGCCGCTGCGGGGTGTAACGGATCGCGGTGACCGAGCAGGGGTCGACGCTGATCCGCTGGAAGTGGTCGAGGTGCAGGCCGAGTGCATCGGCCACCACCGCCTTGATCACGTCACCGTGCGAACAGGCGATCCAGACCGCGTTCTCGCCGTGCTCGGCGGCGATCTTCTCGTTCCACTCACGGACCGCGCTCACCGTGCGGTGGCTCAGCTCGCGCAACGACTCGCCGCCGGGGAACGCGGCCGCCGCCGCGTGGTCCTGGACGGTGCGCCAGAGCGGCTCCTTGGCCAGCTCGGCCAGCGGGCGGCCGGTCCAGTCGCCGTAACGGCACTCGCCGAGCCGCTCGTCCTCCGTGGGAGCGCCGAGTTCGGGCCGGGCGGCGAGCAGCGGCTCCAGGGTCTGCCGGCAACGCTCCAGCGGGCTGCTGACGGCCTGCGCCAGCGGGATCCCGGCGAGCCGGCCGGCCAGCGCGGCTGCCTGTGCGCGCCCGGTGTCGTCGAGGTCCACGCCGGGGGTCCAACCGGCCAGGATTCCGGCGGTGTTCGCGGTGGAGCGGCCGTGGCGGACGAGCAGCAGGGTGGGCATGGGGCCTAGCGTACGGCCTCCCGGACGGGGCGTGGGCGGGAGGTTGCGGTGCCGGGGCAGCACCGCCGGGACCGTGCCGGGGCAGCACCGCCGGGACCGTGCCGGCACGGCCGGGACCGCGCCGGGCACCGCCGGATCCGGGTGCGGGGTCGGTGCCCGATCCGGGTGCCGGTTGGGTGCCGGGCGGACGGGCCTGGTGTGGGGTTGGTGTCGAGCGCCGGTGCAGCGGGCGATGTGCCACCGCCACCGCCTCCCAGGGGCCACAATGGCCCGATGATCGTCCACTGCGCCATCTACCGTGACGGCCGCCGGATCGAGGGCCCGGAGGACTACACCGGCGCCCTCGCCGCCGCGCGGGCGGCCGGCAAGGGCAGCTTCGTCTGGATAGGCCTCTTCGAGCCGACCGCCGAGGAACTCGACCAGGTCAGCGCGGAGTTCTCGCTGCACCCGCTGGCCGCGGAGGACACCGTCAGTGCGCACCAGCGCCCCAAGGTGGAGGCGTACCAGGACTCCCTGTTCGTGGTGCTCAAGACGCTCGGCTACCACCCCGGCGGCCACGCGGTGACCAGCGGCGAGGTGATGGTCTTCGTCGGCGAGGACTTCGTGATGACGGTCCGCCACGGCGCCGACACCCCGCTCGGCGAGCTGCGGGCGGAGCTGGAGGCCCAGCCCGACGTGCTGAAGTACGGGCCGAGCGCCGTACTGCACTCGGTCTGCGACGCGGTGGTGGACGGCTATGTGGACGTGACCGTCGCACTCCAGGCGGACCTGGACGAGCTGGAGGCCGACGTCTTCGCGCCCGGCCGGGTCGGCCGCAACACCGCCGGGCGCATCTACGGCTACAAGCGCCAGCTGGTGACCGTGCGCCGCGCCACCGGTCCGCTGCTGGAGCCGATGATGCGGCTGGAGCGCGGCGGTGTGCCGTTCGTCCGCGACGAGGCGCTGCCGTACCTGCGGGACGTCGCCGACCACCTGGCCCGGACCAACGACCAGGTGGAGGGCATGGACCGGCTGCTCTCGGACATCCTCAGCGCCAACCTCGCGCAGGTCAGCGTGCAGCAGAACAACGACATGCGGAAGATCTCGGCCTGGGCGGCGCTGGCCGCCGTGCCGACCATGATCGCGGGCGTGTACGGCATGAACTTCGACCACATGCCCGAACTGCACCAGCCCTGGGGGTACCCGGCGGCGGTGGCGTTGATGGTGCTGGTCTGCCTGGTGCTGCACCGGGTGTTCAAGCGGCACGACTGGCTGTAGGCCCCCTGCTCCATCCGGCTCCCCGGCTCCCCCGGCCCTACAACGCCCCGCCGCCCGGGCGCACCGGCCGGCGGGCCCGACCCACAGGCCGGGCGCGGTCGGGTGCGGGCCCTCCGGCCGGGTGCGGGCCCTCCGGCCGGGGGCGGGCCGCCGGCCGGAGGGGGTGAGCCGGGGGCGGACCCGCCGGAGAGGGCAGCCCGCCGGGCGCGGTCGGTGGTCAGGCCAGCCCGGCGCGCTCCAGGGCCTCGACGCCGGTCCGCAGCGCCTGCACCCGCTCGTCGAGGGTGAAGCCGGCCGGCGCCAGGGTGAGCGTGGTGACGCCCGCGTCGGCGTACGCCTGCATCCGGTCGGCGATCCGGGCGGTGTCGCCGACCAGCGAGGTGGCGTCGATCAGGTCGTGCGGGACGGCCGCCCCGGCACCCGCGTAGTCCTTGGCCAGGTACTTCTCCTGGATCTCGTCCGCCGCCTGCTCGTAGCCCATCCGCCGGGTCAGCTGGTTGTAGAAGTTCTTCTCCTTGCTGCCCATGCCGCCGATGTAGAGCGCGGCGTAGGCGCGCTGGGAGTCGACCCCGGCCTTGACGTCCTCGCCGACCGCGATGGTGACGGTCGGGCAGAGGTCGAAGCCCTCCAGGCTCTGCCCGGCCTTGGCCCGGCCGGCCTTCAGCGGGTCGAGGGAGAGCGCGGCGTGCTCGGGCGAGAAGAAGATGCCCAGCCAGCCGTCGGCGATCTCGCCGGTCTGCTCCAGGTTCTTCGGGCCGATCGCGGCGATGTAGAGCGGAATGTGCTCGCGCACCGGGTGCACGGTGAGCTTGATCGGCTTGCCGGGGCCGCCGGGCAGCGGCAGCGTCCAGTTGGCGCCCTCGTGGACCAGCCGCTCGCGGGACATCGCCTTGCGGATGATCTCCACGTACTCGCGGGTGCGGGCCAGCGGCTTGTCGAACTTCACGCCGTACCAGCCCTCGGAGACCTGCGGGCCGGAGACGCCGAGGCCCAGCCGGAACCGGCCGCCGGAGAGGGTGTCCAGGGTGGCCGCCGTCATGGCCGTCATCGCCGGGGTGCGGGCCGGGATCTGGAAGATCGCCGAACCGATGTCGATCCGCTCCGTCTTGGCGGCGACGAAGGACAGCACGGTGGCCGCGTCCGAACCGTAGGCCTCGGCGGCCCAGCAGACCGAGTAACCGAGCCGGTCCGCCTCCTGGGCGACGGCGATGTTGTCGGCGTCCATGCCGAGTCCCCAGTAACCGAGGTTGATACCGAGTCGCATCTGCCAAGCCTTCCAGTCGGGTTGTTCGCGAGGGTAACCGCGCGGTCGGCGGCCATGCTACTGGCCGGTAGGTGTGGGCCGGGACACATTCCCGGCGGTCCGGCCGTGCCTGACCCCGCCGGTCCAGCCCGGGTCGGGCTGGGTCGGGACGGCCCCTGCCGGTCCAGCCCGGGTCGCGCCGGATCGGGTGCCACCGGCCGGTGCCGGCCGTCCCACGGTGATCACCCGCGGCGATCGCCCTGCGGGGCAGTGATCGTTCTGCGGGTCTGCACACCAGCCCGGGCACCGGCCGCTACGCTCAGCCGACGTGGGGACGCCTCTCCCCACCTGCGCGTTTGCCAGGCGGGCCGACGTACCCGGCGACCCGCGTTCAAGGCCAGTGGAGGGCCCGTCCGATGGAAAAGCGACACCTCGGCCGAACCGGGCTGCAGGTCTCCCGGCTCGGCCTCGGCACCATGACCTGGGGCCGCGACACCGACGAGCACGAAGCCGCCGAGCAGCTCAAGGAGTTCGTCGACGCCGGCGGCAATCTCGTCGACACCGCCGACGTCTACGCGGACGGCGGCGCCGAGTACCTGCTCTCCCGGCTCACCGACAACCTGATCCCCCGCTCCGACCTCGTCATCGCCACCAAGGCGGGCAGCGTCCCCGAATCCGCCCGCCGCTTCGACGGCTCGCGCGGCCACCTGCTCGCCGCCCTCGACGCGTCGCTGCGCCGGCTCGGCACCGACTACGTCGACCTCTGGCAGGTGCACTCCTTCGACCCGGCCACACCGGTCGAGGAGACGCTCACCGCGCTCGACATCGCCGTCACCTCCGGCCGCGCCCGGTACGTCGGGGTCTGCGACTACAGCGGCTGGCAGCTCGCCAAGGCCGCCACCTGGCAGCACGCCCATCACGGCCGGACGCCGCTGGCCGGCGCACAGCTGGAGTACTCGCTGCTCCAGCGCGGAATCGAGCGGGAGGCGCTGCCCGCCGCCCTGGACGCCGGGGTCGGTCTGCTCGCCTCGTCCCCGCTCGGGCGCGGCGTGCTCACCGGCAAGTACCGCCACGGCGTCCCGCAGGACTCGCGCGGCGCCTCGCCGTACCTCTCCGGCTTCGTCCAGCCGTACCTCGGGGAGCGGTCGCGGCGGATCGTGGACGCCGTCGCCACCGCGGCGGACGGGCTCGCCAGCAGCCCGCTCGCGGTGGCGCTCGCCTGGGTCCGGGACCGGCCGGGCGTGGCGAGCGCGCTGGTCGGGGCGCGGACGGTGGCGCAGCTGCAGGCGGCGCTGTCAGTGGAGGCGCTTACGCTTCCGGGTGAGATCCGCGGTGCGCTCGACGACATCTCGTCGCCGGTCCACCGCTACCCGGACCAGGGGTGGAGCGAGCTCTAGGCTGCGCCATCCCCGCCCGGGGTCTCGCCCCGGCGGGCCCTCGGTCCGCCCGGGGCGCCGGACAGCTGACCCGACCCGACCAGACTCAACCCGCCCGAGGTGGCGTGATGTGACCTGATGTGACCTGACCGACCGACCCGTCCCGCCCCGTCGAGACCGACCTGTTCCGACCTGTTCCGGCCGGCTCGACCGACCCCACCGGCGCAGCCGCCCCACGCGGCCGGGCCGTCCCGACCATGCCGACCGCGCTCACCGCGACGGGGCGGCCGCCTGCGGCCCGCTGCCCCGCCACCGGTGCGGGCCGGCGCCCAGCAGTGGAGTGACCTTTTTTGGAGCGAACGATGAGTGACACGGAGAACGGCGCTCCGGAGGAGACCTCGGCGACCCCGGGCCCGGACGGCACCAGCGGCAGCGGCACCAGCGGCGACACCGACAAGGCGGCCGCCGTCGCCGCGCTGGCGGCGGCGATCCGGACGGTCGGGAAGCAGTCGGCCGGTCCGGCGCCCCAGGCCCCGCCCGCCGGCCAGGCCGGTCCCGCTGCCCCGGTGCGCGACTCCGGCACCGCTCCGGAGCCCGCGGCGCCCACGGCCGTCCGACCCCACCCGGTCCGGGCCGAGAGCGACGAGCAGCGCGCCCAGGCCCTCAAGGACACCGCCGAGGTGCTGGCCGCGGGCGGTGCGCCCACCGACCTCGCGGCCGCCGCCGTGGCCGCGTTCGGCGACGGCGCCGCTGAGCAGCTGCGCGCCGACCCGTGGGCCGTGCTGACCCTGACCGGTGTCCGCCCCGAGCACGCGGACAGCTTCGCCCGCGGCCTGCTCGGGCCCGCCGCCGGCCCCGGCGACCCGCGCCGGGCCCAGGCACTGGTGCCGTGGCTGCTGGAGCAGGCCGCGCTGCGCGGCCACTCCGCCGTGGAGATCGGCGAGGTGACCGCCGGGCTCGACCGCCTCGGTCTGCCGGACACCGCCGCCGCATTGCAGGCGGCCATGGACGACGGCCGGGCACTGCCCTTCCAGGAGGAGCTGACCGGCGCCGAGGCACACGCCGCGGGCGGCGGCGGCGAGGAGGACGACGAGCCGCCGACCCGGATGCTGCTCGCGCTGGAGCGGCTGGCGCTCGCGGAGGACAGCCTCGCGGAGGGCCTGGTCCAGCTGATGTCGACGTTCGTCCCCGGCGAGGACGGCCCCGAGGCGGAGGACGCACCTGCCGAGGGCGCCGCCGGCGAGGACGCCCCTGCCGAGGAGGGCTCGTCCGACGAGGATGGATCGGCCGGCTCCTCGGAGTCCGAGGAGCCCGGAGCGTCCGAGGAGTCCGGAGCGTCCGAAGAGCCCGGAGCGTCCGAAGAGGGGGACACCACCCACGAACCGGCCGCGGCCGGGCCCGCCGCCCCCGGCCCGGCCGCCTGGGAGGCGGCCGCCGTCGCCGCACCATCCTCCTCCGCGACCGCCCTGATCCGGGCCGCCGCGGAGAACGCCCTGGTCACCCACACCGGCGGCGAGGCCGCCCGGGCCGAGCCGGCCGCCCTGGTCCGGGCCGCCACCGGACTCGGCCTCCGCGCCTGGGCCGCCACCTGGACCGACCAGGGCCGGGACAGCCTCGCCGCCCTCGCCGACGGCCCGCTATCCGTCGTCACCCTGGCCGAGCTGCTCGCCGGGACGGCCGGCCCCGGCCGCTCCTCCGACGGCACGCTCGCGCTGGACGTCCTGGTCGTCCTGGACGCCCCGCTGCTGGACGTCGAGCTGGCCGCCACCCTGCTGGAGTCGCTCGCCGACGGCACCCGGCTCGTCCTCAGCGGCGACCCGGGCCAGCTCTGGTCCGCCGGCCCCGGCCGCTTCTTCGCCGACCTGGTGGCCGCCAGGGTCTGCCCGTCGGTCGCCTCCCGCACCCCGGACTTCGGCCCGATCGGCGAGCTGGTCTCGGGCGTCGGCATCGGCGAGCTCCAGCCGGTCGAGGCACCGGACAAGGAGGTGGTCATCCTGACCGCCAAGGACGGTGGCGAGGCCGTCCACCGGGCCATCCAGCTGCTCACCGACTCCATCCCGCGCGCGCTCGGCATCCCTGCCGAGCAGGTGGTGCTGCTCACCCCCGGCCACGGCGGCCCGGCCGGCACCCGCTCGCTGAACGCCGCCGCCAAGGCCCGCCTCAACCCCGGCCCGGGCCGCTTCGGCGGCTTCGACCCGGGCGACCGGGTGGTCGAGTCCCCCGCCCCCGGCATCACCCGCCCCGCCCGGGTGATCGACGGCGACGCCACCGGCCTGCACCTGGAGTACGCGGACGGCTCGCGCCGCACCGTCCCGCCCGCCGAGGCCGGCCGGCTGCGGCACGGCTGGGCGCTGACCGTCCACCAGGCGGTCGGCCGCCGCTGGCCGGGCGCCGTCGTCGTCCTCCCGGAGGACGCGGGCGCGGCGCTCACCCGCCAGTGGGTCTACACGGCGTTCGGACGCGGCGAGCGCCACCTCTCGGTGGTCCACGCCGCCGGCCCGGCCCTCCCGCAGGCCGTCACCGAGCGCCCTGCCCTGCCCCGCACCACCCGCCTGCGCGCGATCCTCGCCGAGAACGCCGCCCAGGCCTACTAGGGCTTGTCCGGTCAGCCTTGGCGTCCGCGCGCCCGGCAGGATCGGCCGGACATGACCTGACGGCCGCCGGGACCGACCTCGCACCGCCGTCGCGGAGGGGTCGGTTCCGGCCGGGTGTCGGTGGGTGGGTCTACTGTGCGGGGGCACGAGTCCAGCCTGCGCAAGGCATGAGCAAGGGGAGATCATGACCACACTCGAGAACCGGCCGCACACGGCGCTCCTCGTCATCGACGTGCAGAACGGCGTCGTCCAGGAGGCCTACGAGCGCGATGCCGTGGTCGCCAACATCGCCGGCCTGGTCGAGAGGGCGCGGCGGGAGGAGGTCCCGGTCGTCTGGGTCCGGCACTCCGACGAGGAGCTGGTCCTGGGCAGCGACAGCTGGCAGATCGTTCCCGAGCTGGTGCCCGGCGAGGGCGAGGCGCTCGTCGAGAAGCTCTACCGCGACTCCTTCGAGGGCACCACCTTGGAGGCCGAACTGGCGGGTCTCGGGGTCGGCCGCCTCGTCGTCGTCGGCTCGCAGACCGACTTCTGCGTTCGCTCGACGCTCCACGGCGCGCTCGGCAGGGGCTACGACGCGATCCTGGTCAGCGACGCCCACACCACCGAGGACCTCACGGCCTGGGGCGCTCCGAAGCCGGAGCAGGTCATCGCCCACACGAACCTGTACTGGTCCAACCAGAAGGCCCCCGGGCGGACGGGCGGCACGGTCGAGACCAAGAACGTGGACTTCGGCAGCGCGTCCTGAGCTCAGGGCCCGGCCCGTGCGCGGGACGTCGGATCCGCCGACTTCCCGCGCACGTCCGTCCACCCACGTCCATCCACGCATGCCTGTCCGCGCATGCCTGTCCGCGCTCCGACAAGGCCGCACTCATGGCACCGGGGGCGTGAAAAGCAGGCCTTGGACGCCACGGCGGCTGCCGGCCCGCCTCGGCACCGTCACCGGCCCTGGGCGGTGGCAGTGCCGAGGCGGGCCGGGCGGGCCCGGGACGGGCACCCCGCTGCCGCCCCGCCCGGACACCTCGGACCACGCCGGGAGCGGCTCGGGTCAGTCGTCGAGGTCCTCGTCGTCGTAGACCTCGCTGACGTCGAACCGGCAGATCAGCAGCTGCGGGTCCGCGTGCTCGAACGGCTCCGGCAGCCACTCCCCCGGCTCGGTCGGCTCGGCCGCCGCGACCCAGAGCGTCGAGTCGCCCTCCTCCAGCCCGAACTCCTCGCTGCGGGCGGCGATCTCGTCCGGCTCGTACTCTCCGAACAGCACGCCGATCGCGGCGTTCAGCCCGCCCGTGCCGCCCCCGCCTGGGGTCAGCGAGTCCTCCAGCCGCTCGGCCTGGGCGCGCAGCCGCTTCGAGTCCACCACGTGGTAGTCGCGGCGGATCAGCACGCTGATCGCCTCGGGCTGTTCGGGACCGTGGTACCCGCCCGGCCCCTCGTCCCCGGGGACCTCGAAGGGGGTGACCTCGTCGTAGACCTCGTAGAGGAGTTGGTCGTAGGCGATGGCCGCCGTCGCGAGCTGCTCGTAGGCGGCGAACACAGCGGGATCGTCCGCTGCGCTGGGGCTCGACACCGCTTCCAGATGACGGTCGATGGCGGCCTTGACCGCCTCGGCGGCGGCGCGTACCTCGGCAATGGTGGGCTGCGCGGCATCAGACATGGTGCAGACGCTATCTCCCCGCGGTGCCGGTACGCACAGCGGTTGTCACCTACACCCGCGATTTCACCGCAACTTCCCCCCTGATGTCCGATCCGCGTGGTTCTGTTCCCGCGTACGCCCCGCGCGCGGACCCCGGGGACGGCACGCGTGGGCCGTCCGGGTGCCGCTTGGCGAGCCGCGATCGGGGTATCCCGTCAGGAGGAGAAACGGAACTGATGCACTGTCAGGATCGCGGGCGCGACGCGGGCCTCGACGCGGGCCTCGACGCGGGTCTCGACGCAGGCGCGACGCACGCGCGACGCAGGCGTGGTGCGGGCGAGTCGCCGCCGATGGGACGGCGGTTCGCGGGCGCGGCCACGGGTGGAGGCTCGGTGGGAGCACGGCCGAAAATACCCGGGCCCGTTGTCGGGGGCAGGCCGTAGGCTTGCCCGAAGGTGTCCCTCAGGAGGAGCGTTTTGACCCCACCGAAGCCGGTCCGGCAGCCGGAGTACGAGTACCAGTCGCTGCGCATGCCGCGCGGCACCTCGCGCAACGCGGCACGCCAACTGCTCACCGACCACGCCGAGTACGGGCACTGGGAGTTGGACAGACTCCGCCTGTTCCCCGACGGCAGCCGGACGGTGCTGCTGCGGCGACGGATCATCCGGCAGGTCCGGAGCTGGTGACGGCCGTCACGCCGTAGGCGCGGTCACCGGGCCTCCCCGCCTGAAGCGCCCGGAACGCCCGAAGGGTCGGGACGCCAGACCCGGGGCTCACGCGCCCGCGGCCGTCTGTTCCTCCGACGGCCGCGGGCGGCTTTTTCCGGCTGGGCGTTCGGCCGGGCGCTCGCAGCCCGCCCTTTCCAGCCCGGATTCGCAGCAGAGCGATCTTTCAGCGCAGCATGCGCGGCGCAGCGATCTCAGCTCACGGCGAGTGGTTCAGCGCGAGCCCGGGCGCACGCTGAACCACCCACGCTGGTTGTTCAGCGCACGCCGGCGCGGGCGCGACGGTAGAGGACACCGCCGCCGAGCAGCAGCGCGAGGCCGGCAGCACCGAGCAGCTCGGTGCTGCCCGCGCCGGTCGAGGCCAGCTGGGTGCCCGTGGCCGCCGGCACCGTCGCCTGGGGGCTCGCCGTCCGGGCCGAGGCCGGCACGGCCTGGCCGCTCTGGCTGCCGCCGGTCGCCGTGGTGGCGGTCGGGGTGCCCGTCGAGGGAGTGGCGGCGAGAGGCGTGGCGGACGGGCTGCCCGTCCGCGGGTTGCCCGGCGTGGTCTCACCACTGCCCGGGGTCTGCGAGGGCGGGGTGGACGGCTGGCTGGGCGGCGGGTTGTGCGGGCTGTGGCTCTCCGGACAGTCATCGTCCGGCTTGCTGGGCGGGGTGGACACCGCGGGCCCCTCGTTGCCGCAGCCGTTCCCGAAGGCCGGGTTGCCGACGCCGACCACGTCGACCGAGTTGCCGCAGGCGTTGACCGGCACGTGGACGGGCGCCTGGACGTTGTTGCCGGAGGCCACACCGGGCGAACCGGCCGCCGTGCCGGAGGCGGAGGATCCCGAGGCACTGTGGCCGCTGCCGCCGCCCGGGTGCCCGCCGGCGTTGGCGCAGTGGTTGCCGTAGGCCGGGTTGAGAACGCCGACCACGTCGACGGTGTTGCCGCAGGCGTTGATCGGCACCTCGACCGGCACCTGCACCGAGTTCCCCGAGGCCACGCCCGGCGAACCGGCCGCACCCCCTTGCGCCTCGGCGCCCGCGTAGGCGTAGCCGGCGGTCGAGGCCAGGACACTGCCGGTGGCCACGGCCGTGAGGAGCCCCTTCTTGGCTACATTCCTCATATTTTCCCCTGACGTATCGAGACGACGTGATGACCTACAGAAAGTCGGAATTTCCGAATAACTGGCCAGGTCTTCGAGTGCACACGGGACAACGAGTCGCAAGCAGGGAGGTTGAGCCGAACGAACCCGCTTCACCCGATCGAGCGAAGCCCCGCGCCGGGCATGGACGGACGACTCGACGAGTCCGGACAGACAAGCGCCCCCGGTGCGGCGCGTCCGCCACCCGGGGGCCAAGTGAGTCAATCCGATGATCGGCCCGTTAGCCGATCACACGGTCAACCTGCGCTCAGAAGTTGGCGCAGTGGTTGCCGAACGCCGGGTTCAGCACGCCGATCACGCTGACGGTGTTGCCGCAGATGTTCACGGGGATGTGCACCGGGATCTGCACCTGGTTGCCGGAAACCACGCCCGGCGAACCGGCGGCCACACCGTCGGCGACGGCGCCGCCGTGGGCGGACGCAACGCCGGCGGCGGCGAGGACCAGGCCACCGGTGGCGGCGGCTACGGCGGCGATCTTCTTGACCTTCATCATTCCTCCTGTACGGACCACGCAACCCGTTCGGCGGGCTGCACAGGAATGAACGACGGTGTGGCAAACGGGGTACGGAACCTTTTCCCCATTCACTCGCAACGGTGATGGATCGCACAGACAGTCGACCGGCAAACTCAAGGAGAAACGATTCTCTCGATCACTTTTCCGCCGTCCCAAATCATTAGCTCGGACAATGCGGACGGCCCGCCCCCGGCACCCCGGGAACGGGCCGCGACCCCTGCCGGGGGCCCAGCGCCCCACAGGCCCCGCACTCAGCGGGCCCCGTACGCAGCCCGCGCCTGCTCGGCGGGCCGTGCTCAGCCGTACCTGCTCAGCTGGCGTCGATGAACCGGTCCAGCACCCGCACGCCGAACTTCAGCCCGTCCACCGGCACCCGCTCGTCCACGCCGTGGAACATCCCGGCGAAGTCCAGCTCCGGCGGCAGCTGCAGCGGCGCGAAGCCGAAACAACGGATCCCGAGGTCCTGGAACGACTTGGCGTCCGTCCCGCCGGAGAGGCAGTACGGCACGGCCCGCGCGATCGGGTCCTCGGCGCGCAGCGCGGTCTGCATCGCCTCCACCAGCGCGCCGTCGAAGCCGGTCTCGATCGCCTTGTCCGAGTGCAGGCTCTCGCGCTTCACCCGCGGGCCGAGCACGCTGTCCAGCTCGGCCAGGAACTCCTCCTCGTAGCCGGGCAGGAACCGCCCGTCCACGTGCGCGGTCGCCTGCCCGGGGATCACGTTCACCTTGTAGCCGGCGCCGAGCATGGTCGGCTGGGCGGTGTTGCGCAGCGTGGTGCCGATCATCTTGGCGATGCCGCCCAGCACCCGCAGCGTCTCGTCCATGTTCTCCGGGTCGAGCTCGACGCCGAGCGCGTCCGACAGCTCGTCCAGGAAGGCCCGGACGGTCTTGGTGATCCGCAGCGGGAACTTGTGCCGGCCCAGCCGGGCCACCGCCTCGCACAGCTCGGTGATGGCGTTGTCGTCGTTCTCCATCGACCCGTGCCCGGCCCGGCCCTCGACCGTGAGCCGCATCCAGTGCATGCCCTTCTCGGCCGTCTCGACCAGGTAGAGCCGGGTCTGGTCGTTGACGGTGAACGAGAAGCCGCCGACCTCGCCGATCGCCTCGGTCACCCCCTCGAAGAGCCCCGGGTGCTTGTCCACCAGGTACCGCGCCCCGAACGTGCCGCCCGCCTCCTCGTCTGCGAGGAAGGCCAGGACCAGGTCGCGCGGGGGCTTGCGCCCGGTCCGCAGCCGGTCGCGGACGACGGCCAGCGTCATCGCGTCCATGTCCTTCATGTCGACGGCGCCACGCCCCCAGACGCACCCGTCCGCGATCTCGCCGCCGAACGGGTCGTACGTCCAGTCCGCGGCGTTGGCCGGCACCACGTCGGTGTGCCCGTGGATCAGCAGCCCCGGGCGTGACCGGTCCTCCCCCTCGATCCGCACCACGGTCGAGGCCCGCCCCTTGGCCGACTCGAAGATCTGCGGTTCGAGACCGAACTCCGCGAGCTGTTCGGCCACGTACTCGGCGGCCTTCCGCTCCCCCGGCCCGGAGCCGTCGCCGTAGTTGCTGGTGTCGATCCGGATCAGATCGCGACAGATCTCGGCGACCTCCGACTCGGCCGTCACCTTCGGCGCCGCCGCCCGCCCCGCCGACTCGCTCCGCTCGCTCACGGTCACTCCTCGTCTCAGCCCCGCACCGGCGCACCACCGCGCCACCCCCGGGACCTGCACCCGGGTCGTACGAGCACGTCCGCCCATCCTCCCCCAGCCCCCCACCCGGATCCACCCCGCAAACCCGGCGGCAACCTCAGGAAACCCCCTGGTCACACCCGCGCCACAGACCGCCCCCCGGCGCCGGCGCCCGCCCCCGCTCCCCCACCCACAGCCGTTTTGGGAGCGCAAGCCGATCTTTGCTACAGTTACATCTGTCAGCGCGGCCGACGAGGCCGCAAAGACAACACCCGGTCCGGGTGGCGGAATGGCAGACGCGCTAGCTTGAGGTGCTAGTGCCCTTTATCGGGCGTGGGGGTTCAAGTCCCCCCTCGGACACAAAACATCTCCCCACGGGGAGATGAAGAGCAGTGATCAGGTGCGGATCGAGGTTGGCCTCGATCCGCACCTTCTGCTTTCCCGGGTGATGTCCCCCCGGATGCGATGGAGCCCGCGACCAGCGCCTCGGTGTTCCGCCTGTGGGGGACCCGCGGGCTCGCGCGGGCGTGGAGCAGGTGGCGCCGGTCCCGGATGATCGATCGGCACCCCGTAGTGCCGGGATTGTGCGAACGCCCCTCCTCACTCCGGCCCGAGTGCCGAAACCCTCCCGGCCCGTTGTCCTTCATTCTGCCGACGAGGTTCTTCTGGTAATGGGCGAGAATGTCGGCTGCCAGGGAATCCGGAGCCACCAGGAGGCCGTCCGGGCTTGAGACCGCGGAGGCGGCGCCCGCACTGTCGACGGCGATCTTCGGCACCGGCCCGGCGACCGTGAGCGAATACGCGGCCAGGTAGGACGCTCCGGGCCCTTCCTGCACGATGACCCGGTACGTGGGACCAGGGTCGGGCGCCCCTCCCTGTGCCCGGCTGGACACGGCCAGGAACCAGTGGGGGTAGGCCGCGTCCGATGTGGCGTAGATGGTGATGCCCTTGTCGCTGATGGGGGCGACCGGCTGGCTCAGTTCCTTGTTGATGCGCATCCATGCGACGTCCGCCGTGAGCAGCGGCGCGGTTTCGATACCCGCCAGACCCTCACTGTCGAGGGTGGCGTTCACCCTTGGGAGATGACCGCCCCCGGCGTGGAGCCGTGTGCGCCGGTGTCGCCGCTGCGGACCGTGCCGCAGCCGGCCGTGAAGCCGAGACCCAGGAGCAAGGTTGCCGCGGCGGCCGGCAGACGGAGCCTTCTCTTCCCGCAGTTCACATCATCACCTTTTCTGATTCATGCATCTGCCTGCGCACCAACTGGTGAAAGAGGCTCGTGGAGTCACGGAGCAGCTCGGACGGATGTCCGCATTCGGCAACCCGGCCTTCGGCGAGTACGACGACCTTGTCGGCGTCGAGGACGGTCGAGAGCCGGTGCGCGATGGCGACGCGGGTTGCGTTCAAGCGCCGGGTGCTCTCCGTGACGATCCGCTGGGTCTCGTTGTCAAACGCGCTGGTGGCCTCGTCGAAGAACAGGATCCTCGGGCGGCGGATCAGGGCGTGTGCGATGGCGAGGCGCTGACGCTGGCCGCCGGAGAAGGTCCCGCTGTCACTCACCAGCGTGTGCATCCCCATGGGCATGGCGCGGATGTCCGCGGCGATGCCCGCCAGTTCGGCAACGGCCCACGCATCGTCGTGGCTGTAGTTGAGGGCGCCGGTGATGGCCTGGAAGACGGTGCCCGCGAACGGCTTCGTCTGCTGCAGAACGACGCCGCACTGCCGCCGCACCGCGACTCTGTCTAGCGTTGAACCATGAGCACCGACCCGGTGAGGCTGTTCCTCTGCGGCGACGTGATGCTCGGCCGCGGGATCGACCAGATCCTGCCGCACCCCGGCGATCCGACGTTGCGGGAGCCGTACGCCCGGGATGCGCGGGCCTACGTCGCATGGGCAGAGGCGGTGTGCGGCCCGATTCCGCGTCCGGTCGAGTTCTCCTGGCCCTGGGGGGAGGCCCTGCGGCTGCTCGACGAGGCCGCGCCCGACGTTCGGGTGGTGAACCTGGAGACGAGCGTGACCCGTAGCAGCGACTTCGCGCCGGGGAAGGACGTGCACTACCGGATGGACCCGGCCAACGTGCCCTGCCTGGCCGCCGCCCGGCCCGACGTCTGCGTGCTGGCCAACAACCACGTGCTGGACTTCGGCCTCCGCGGGCTCGACGAGACGCTCGACGCCTTGACGAGCGCACGGCTGCCGGCGGTCGGAGCGGGACGGGACGCGGTCGCCGCGCACCGGCCGGCGATCATCCCGGTCGCCGGCGGCGGGCGGATTCTGGTCTTCTCCTTCGGGACGGCCTCCAGCGGCATTCCGTGGCGCTGGGCCGCCGCCGAGGACCGGGCCGGCGTCGGCTTCGTCTCCGAGGCGTCGGCCGTCGACGCGGCCGACATCGCCGACCGAGTACGGCGGGCGAGGAGACCGGGCGATGTCGTCGTCGCCTCGGTCCACTGGGGGTCCAACTGGGGCTACGAGGTCTCCGGAGCCCAGATCCGGTTCGCGCATGCGCTGATCGACGGCGGGGTCGACGTGGTCCACGGGCACTCCTCGCACCACCCCCGCCCCATCGAGGTCTACCGTGGAAGGCTCATCCTCTACGGCTGCGGCGACTTCATCGACGACTACGAGGGCATCGCCGGCCATGAGCGGTACCGGGACGACCTGCGGCTGCTGTACCTCGTCACGGTGGAGCCCGGCAGCGGCGAGCTGATCGGTGCCCGGATGGTGCCTCTGCAGGCTCAGCAGATGCGGCTGCGGCACGCCTCGCGCGAGGACGCGCAGTGGCTACGAGGGGTTCTGGACCGGATCAGCCGCGGCCTCGGCGTACGAGTGGATCTCGACACGGACGGGATGCTCGCTCTGCTACGAGCGTGAGGAAGCGGACGGGCCCGCTGCCGAACGGGCGGCTCGTCGTCCGAGCCCTCGCGCCCGGGCCCCGGGCACTGCCCGAGGACCGGGTGGACGCCGGTGGGCGCACGGCGAGGGGTGGCCGGCCCTGCTCGCGCCGCACCACCGGGGGCGGCGGAGCCGGCGGGGGCGGAGCGTCAACGGGCGGTCCAGACGGGGCAGGTGGGGTGGTGGCGGTGGGTACGGATGATGGTGCCACCGAGGGAGCGGTGCTCGGTGGTGGAGACGTCGCAGCAGCTCGGCCGGCGGGCGGCGGACGCGGGGCGCGGGAGTGCGGCCGACCCTGGTGGCGGGGGTGACACGCTCGACGCGGTCGACACCGTCGGGGAGGGGGCGGGGACGGAGGCGGTGGTCTTGGCCGGGGCCGGGGCCGGCCGCCGGTGCGGAGCGGCCGGGCGACGACGCTTGCGGCGGCGGGGAGTGGAGGTGGTCACGGGGCGAGATTGCCCCGGGCTGGTCCGGTGGAATCCGGGGCTCACTCGGACGGGGGACGGCCGTGCGCTGGAGAGCGGACGGCCACGGCCGACGCGGGGCGGCCGGATCCGGGCCGGTGCCCGGACCCGTGTCCTGGTCCTGGTCCTGGTCCGGCGCCGGCCGGCCTGCGGTGTCAGAACGTGATCGTCCGCCCCTCGGCCGCGGCCTGGCGGGCGGTGTAGGCGACGCCGTGGACCTTGAGGCCGCCCGCGTCGAGGAGGGTGATGGCCCCGCCGTGGTTGCCGAGCTCGAAGCCACCGGAGCCGTGCACGGTGAGAGTGGCACCGGGGGCCAGCGGCCCGGCGGGCAGGGCGAGCCGGTGCTTGGCCTGGTCGGCGAGGTGCCAGCCGGTGAGGTCGACGGGCGCCGCCGAGGTGTTGAGCACGGTGACGGTCTCGTCCTCGGGGGCCGGTCCAACCGGGTTGACCAGGGCGGCGACGATGCGCAGCGCGGCGTCGTGGCCGGTGGGGTCGGTCGGGCGCGGCGGTGTGTCCGGGAGCGTGTGGCCGGTGGCGTCGTCGGTGTGCCAGGCCTGCGACTGGAAGGCGAGGAAGACGGCGACCCAGCGGCCCTCGGCGGGCAGGTGGATCAGCAGGCCGCCGTCCTGGTAGACGCCGTCGTCGGCGCGGAAGCGGCCGCTGTTGCCCTGGTTCATGTGGATGTCGTGGACGCCGTTGCCGGGCGTGAAGCCGAACACCTTGTCCGGGGTGGTGGGTTCGGGGCCGAACCGCTGGCCGATCAGGTGGACGGCGGCGGCCGGGTCGTTGATCGCGCGCTGGACGTAGTGGTCCAGCAGGTCGGCGAGGTCGTTGTCGGCGCCGGGGAGGTCGGGCGGCAGGGTTCGCAGGGTCGCCGGGTCGAAGAGGTTGCCGCGGATGAAGTCCAGGCTCGCCGTGCCGGGCTTCGAGGGGAGACCGGTCCAGCCGCTGCCGGCCGCGGGAAGCAGTGCGGTGAGCGGGTGCCGGAAGTCGTCCACGACGGTGTAGAGCAGGTCCGAAGGGGACTGCTGCGACTGGACGTTGACCGCCGCCCGGTAGTGGGTGCCCTGCGCGTCGCGCAGGTGGATCTGGTAGTGCGGGGTGTCGGCGGCGCCTTCCCGGCGCCGGTCGACGGCGGTGGCGGCGAGCACGCCGTAGTTCTTGAGGGGCATCGTCAGGTCCTTCGGCCGGTCCGGTGGGCTCCGGTGCGCTGCGCGGCGCAGGAGCCTCTCCGTTATCCCGTACGGACCGCGGCCGCACCCGCGAATCGGGGGATGTTCACCCGCTGTCCGCCGAACGGGTGCACGACCGACGGGCATTGACACCGAAAGCCGTTGACACCTGCGACCGTCAGCGGTCTTCCACGGGTTCTCGCCGGACGAGCTGTCCCAACTGCGCCACCTCTGCCTCCGCCTGGTGGAGAACCAGCAGCGCATCGAGTAGTACCTCGACCGTCCGCAGCAGCCGTGACCGCGCCCGGGGCTCACCATGACCACCGCCGAGCAGCGGGTACGGGAGAACGGGTGAGCCGTTCAGGACGGCGGGAAGCCCAGGAGGGCCAGGAAGGCCGGGAGAGTCCGGAGGCTCAGGAGGTCACGGCTGCACCTGGCGCGTCTCCCCCAGCGCGCTCTCGATGCCCTGCACCATCCGCCAGAGCGGCGCCCGGCGACTGGCCACCAGCACCACCACGTCGTCGGCGTCCTCCTCGCCGGCAGCCTCGCTGCCCGACGCCCCGCCCGGCGCCCCGTCGGCGCGCCGGTCGCTCCAGGTGCCGGTGACGAAGGCCATCGCCGCGTCCACCTCGGCGGTCCAGTCGCTCTCGCCGCCGGAGCGCAGCCAGGTCCGCAGCGCGTGGTTGTGTGCGGAGACCACGGCGGCCGCGATGACGTCCGCACGCAGCGCGCCGTCCGGCCGGTCGGCGAAGCGGCCGCGCAGGTAGTGGGCGAGCGTGTGCTCGTAGCGCCAGACCACCGAGAGCTCGTACGCGCGCAGGCCGGGCACCTTGCGGGTGAGCCGGTAGCGCTGCACGGAGAAGGAGGGCTGCTCGGCGTACATCCGCAGGACGAGGCGGGCGGCGTCGCAGGCGTGCCGGACCGGGTCCTCCTCGCCGTTGCCGGAGTCCAGGAACTCCGTCATCTCGGCGAGGCTGCGCTCGTGGTCGGGGAAGACCACGTCCTCCTTGGCCGGGAAGTAGCGGAAGAAGGAGCGCCGGCCGACACCGGCGAGCGAGACGATGTCGTCGACGGTGGTCTGTTCGAAGCCCCGCTCCAGGAAGAGCTCGAAGGCGGCGGCGACCAGCGCCTCGCGCATCGCCGGCTTCGGCGGCCCGTCGTTCATGGGCTGGTCCTGTTCTTCCTTCTCGCTCATTCCCGGAACATAGCACCGGCTTCGAACAGCCGGACGTGCGTGCGCGGCGGCGCACCCCGGTACGCCGGTGCGCCGCCGCAGGGCCGGGTTACGGCAGGTTGCGGGCCATGACGATGCGCTGGATCTGGTTGGTGCCCTCGTAGATCTGCGTGATCTTCGCGTCCCGCATCATCCGC
>NZ_JBVHHB010000050.1:0-17805 GCF_055561295.1 Kitasatospora sp. NPDC022785
TCCTTGCGCGCCAGCGACGCGAACACCTCGGTCACGAACTCGCCGAGATGTTCGCGGAGCTTCTCCACCTCACCAAGATCCACAGGCTGCAGCATTCACCGCCGCAACCGCCAAGATCAAATCAACCTAACGAAGTACTACTAGGCGGTCGGCGGGAAAGGCGAGCGGCGAACTGGACCAGTTCGTCGTCGGCTCGGCGTCATTTGGCTGGTAGCGGTCTCCTCAGGACTTCCTTTCTGCTCCTAGGCTCGGCAGTCGCCGACGGGGGCTAAAAGGTCTCCCGTCATGCCACTCAGGAGGACCCGTGAGGTGGAAGTTGCGGCAGCGCGTAGCGCGTGCTGCTGTGGTTGGCGCGATGGCTGCGGGTGGTCTGATGTTCTCGAACGCTCCGTCGGCGATGGCCTACGGTGGCTGGGACACTCAGATCGGCCCTACAGGCTCCGGTTGCTTCGAGTACACGACCTACACCAGCAACATCGTGACACCGCACATCTGGCAGCAGCCGGGAAACTCCATCGGCCACTGCAGCCTGGTGGTCTATCACGTCGGGTACGACAGGTACCACAACGTCCAGTACTCGAACCGGGACGAGGTCTGGACGACCGCGCCCAGCACTGCGGCCGACGGCCCGAGCTGGTACTACGGCCCGTGGAACGGCAGCGGCTGGATGTGTGTCCAGATCTACGCCAGCGACTACTTCGGCGACCCTGGCAGCAACGGCAACTACAGGGAAGTGTGCTCCTAGATGCAATACCGGTGATTTAGGTTGAATTCCGGCAGGTCGGCGCGGTCTTGGTCGGTCGGACGAGGACGACGCCGGGCGGGGCCGGTCGTGACGGGTCGAAGTGCGTCAGGCGTTTGAGCGCCCAGTTGGACATCTTGCGTTTGATGACGCGGGGGTTGGTGCGCAACTGGCCTGGTGGCAGGAGCCGTTCACCGATCTCGCGCAGGCTCTGCAGGACGAGGCTCCTGCCACCCTGGTGGGTCTTGATCTCGTCCAGCGTGGTCTCGATCTCCCACCGCTGGGCGTAGACCGCGGCGAGTTCCACGGCCGGGGCGGCCTGGGGGTCCAGGATGCTGGTGACCAGCCGGTAGACGGTGCCGTCCTTGCCGTGTGGGCCCAGGGTGTACTCGATGACACGGACCTGGATCGGATCGGCGCGCCGGTTCTTGTCCCGGGCCGCGACGATCTCCGACAGGTAAGAGCCGTCGTCGAGTGAGGTCACGACCGGGAACACGGCGTCGCTCCTGGCCCGCCACAACAGGTCGGCACCGCTGCCCGTGGCGGCCCGCCACAGGTCGAACCCGCGAAAGCCCCGGTCGGCCAGCAGCAGCATCCCCGGACTCAGGGACAGGAACAACTGCTGGGCCAGCACGGTCTCGTGGACTGCGAGCGGTGCGACCTCGGCCGCGAACACCGCATGGGTCCCGCACTCGACCAAGGCCACCACCCGCGCCTGCGGATACGCGCTCCTGCCCTGGCCCCGGCAGGTCCCCGGGCGGCCGAAGAACTCCGCGTTCCCCGCCGTGTCGGGCAGGTCGAACGTGGTGCCGTCCACCGCGACCAGCCGCCAACGGTGAAACCACGCACCGGCCGTCTCCTTCGTGGCCACCGGGTGGCAGACCCGGCGAACAGCGCCCGCAGCGGCTCGGGAGCCAGACGGAGCCGGGCCCGGCCGATCGCCGCCGTCGTCGGCACCTTCCAGGCCCCGCGGCCGCCTTCCCGCTCCAGGCCCTGGGTGAGGAGCCGGGCGACCTCCTCGTAGCCCTGCCCGTAGAACAGGCACATCGCCAGGACGAAGTACACGACCACCTGGCCGGCAACAGCCGGTGACGCTGCTCGACCCGACCGCACTCCGCGACCACCCCGTCGGCCAGCTCCGGCGGGAACGCACGGGTCAACACTCCCAGTGTGATCCGATCCGCGAACCGCTCGTCCGCCGACGACTTCACCTGTCCGGGCCTTGGCACAACCCACTCAACGACCAGCACCCATCAAAGTCACCAGTATTGCATCTAGGACGTCGAGGTCGGTGGTCTGGAAGCGGCGCACGCTCTTGCGGTCCAGGCCCAGATGCCGGGCGATGGCGCTGATCGTCCAGCCCTCCCCAGAAGCCGGTGGATGTCCGCGTAGCGGTGACGAGCCCGCTCGACCATCCGAGAGGGTTTGATCTGAACGAATTGCCCATTCTGCGCCGGAGGCGGGCGCGGCCAGCGCCCGGGCGCCGATTGCCGTTACACGGGCCGGCACCCGTGGGCGGTGACGGCCTTGGTGACGGTGCGGGCTAGGTCACCGAAGGCCGACTGCGGGCCCGCCGCTCCCCGCCCGCCGGTCGAACAGCACGGACAGCAGCGCGCCGGACTGGGGAACGACGGCCATGCCGGCGAGGCCCTGCGCGTGCAGGGCCTCGCCCACCGCGCGAACGCGTTCTGGTGCCGGGTCCTGCGGTGCGGCGTTGACGGCTAGGACGGTCACGTCGTGGCCGGGACGAAGTTCCTGTAGGAGAAGCGCTGCCGTCTCCTGCGGCTCGCGGTCGACGGGGATTTCCTTGATGTGGTCGTGGAAGTCGTCGAGGGCCTCCAGCACAGAGGACTGCCCGCTGGTCCAGGTTTCCGCGATGGTCCGCCACCGCTCTCCCCATGCCTGGTCGGCCAGGGGAGCGATGGCTGCGGCGAACTCCTCGGTCAACGCCAGGAGTTCGGCGGGCTCCCGCTCGTCGGGTGCCAGCCTGGCGCGGTTGCGCTGCTGGTTGCGCGGCGCCCACTCAGCGCGGACTCGGGGCCACAGGTCAAGGTGGCGGCTGGCACCTTCGGCGCCGATCTGCTCGAGGAATGCCGCGCGCCAGACATCGAGGGGGACGTAGGTCCTCGGCGGGCGCGGGCATGCCGGTGTGCAAGGCGTCTTCGGCCGACCACCACTCGTCCATGGCCCTGGCGTCCCGGCGCTCGTAGCGCCACACCTCCTCGGCGGTGTCGTCGACCTGGTCGTCGCCGGGCGCAGCGGAGAGCTCGGCGACGGGGCCGTCTTCGGCGCGTCCGGCGGCCAGGCGCTGCTCGGCGTAGTCGGCGAACCGGGCGTCGAGCACGGCCAGGAGCTCGGCGAAGGTATCCCGGGCTGGCTCGGGCCTGGTGCTGATGAAGGCCTCGCAGGTCTGCTCCAGCCAGAGGTGGATGACCGCATTCGTGAAGCTGTCGCGCGCGGCAGCGAAGTCGTGCCCCCACTGCCCGGTGCCGTCGTGGGTGATGGCCGGCAGGAAGTCTTTCGAGCATACGATGAAGGTCTGCGGCTTCCGTGTCGGTGGGCCGCAGGTTCTCCAGGTTTCGGCGGCGGTTGCGTTCCGCCCACTGTCGCGCTGCCTGTGACCCCAGAGTGGGGTGCCGCTCGCGTCCGTCCGCGTCGATGAAGGCCATGAACCGGGCGCGCCACTCGTCCAGGGGCAGCTGATCCTCGGCAGGCGGAAGGTCGCCGCCCCGGTTGTAGTCGAGGTTGTAGTCCATGGCCCAGAATCGGTCGACTCCCTCCTGGCCCCCTCGGTCGTAGACGTCCGCGCCACCGTCGCGCTCGCAGGCGCGCACATAGAGGGAGAAGTTGTCGTCCAGGTAGGCAAGAAGATTCCGCAGGGCGCGTTCATCTGGCTCCACCATGCCGTCAATGCCGTTCTGAAAGTGGCTGAACTCCTCGTAGAGCCACTCCAGGATACGGATCTCGCGGGGCCTCCGGTCGTCGATGAGCTGACCTTGCCAGTACTCACGACTGTAGCGGGAGACAGCGGGGCGGACCGGCTCCCTGTCCCAGCGGCAGTCTGGCGAAGCGGGCCGCCGACCACAGCGGCTACCAGGAGCTGCGCCGCCAGATGCCCGAGGCCGCCGTCGCCCGCCAGGGGTGCGCTCGACGAGGCCACCGCCCCGAGGGAGGCGGTCCTGCGCCGGCACTACAACTGGCTGCGCGGCACGCCGCGCACGCGTGGACCGCGAGGTGTCAGGCGGCCGACCGCCGCCGCTGACCAGGGCCGACGAACACAGGCGCTGAACCAAATGCGCCCTTGTGGCGTCTTCTGCCCCAACACCCATCCCGATCGAGGAGCTCCCCACCGTGGACATCCACCCCGTCACCGCCCTGTTCCCGATGCTCAGCCCCGACGAACTTCTCGACCTCGCCGAGGACATCGAGTCCAACGGCCTGGCCGAGCCTGTCGTCCTGGATGCGGACGGTGTCCTCCTGGACGGCCGCAACCGCCTCGCCGCCTGCGAACTGGCCGACGTCGAACCCAGCTTCACCACCTATCAGGGCGACGACCCGGTCTACCTGATCGTGTCCGCCAACCGCCACCGCCGGAACACCAACCCGGGCCAGCGCGCCATGATCACCGCGATGGCACGCTCACTCTCACAGCACTCCTTCCCCTCTGCCGTCGCCCGCCACGGCATCAACCTCACCCGCCTGTCCATCGCCACCACCGTGCTCGAGCACGCCCCCGACCTCGCCGAACAGGTCCGCGCCGGCACCCTCCCCCTGAACGCCGCCTACACCACCGCCCGCAGACGCAAGGCCGATGCCAAGGCCCTCCTCGCCCAGCACGCACGGCTGCGTCGGCAGGCCCCCGACCTCGTCGAGCAGGTCATCGCCGGTCACCTTGCCCTCGCCGAGGCCACTGCGGCCCTCGACGCCCGGCAAGAGGAGGAACACCTCCGCAGGCGTGTTGAGGAGATCGACGCCATCCGCCTCGCCGATGGCGACACCGAGCCCTCCTTCGCCCGGGCCGCCGAACGCGGCGACACCGACTGGCGCCACGCCCACCAGCGCGCCGAGCAGTACCTCGCCCAGCGTCACGACGCCATCCGCCAGATCCAGCATGGCCTGGCCAGCATCGCCGAAGCCTGGAGCGCAGTCCAGGAGCTCGCTCACCACCCCCGGAGCCCGTACGCCCGGGAGATCCTCAAGGGCCTCACCGGCCCGGCCCGCGCCCTCGCCGACCGTCTCATCGCCCTCGAAACCGCTTGCGCAACAAGCGGGGCCTGACGCCACGCCTCGCCGTCTTCACGGCCAAGGTGGCGATCCGCTTTGGGTGCAGATCTGATGAGGGCGGTGTCGATCAGGCCACAGGTGTGAGCTGGGCCTGGTGGTTGCGGGCGAATTCCTGCTTCTCGTACCAGGTCCAGTAGGTGTCGAGGTCGCCGTTGGTGCGGAGCACGCGGAGTTTGAGGACGGCCTCGGCTCCGGCGAGTCCCCAGCGGGCCCCGGTGATGTCGAGTCGGTCTCTGACCAGGTGGCGGCAGGTTCCTTCGATGACGCCGGTCGCGATGGGCCAGGGGCCTTGTTGCGCAGGTAGCCGACGGCGTCGTCGATGCCCTTGCGGCGGTTCTTCTTCAGCCGGGCGGCGCGGGCTGTCTTCTCCACGACGGTGGCGACCCGTCCGGCGCCGCCGTCGAGGATGGTGCGGGCGTGGCGGGCGACCCAGAGGTATTCGAGGACGTGGATGAGGTCGATGACGATCGTGACGTGCAGCCGCCCGCCACCGAGGCTGGCGGTGCGTCACCGGCCTGCGCGACGGAGCGTCAGCTAGCCTGTCGTGTCACGTGCCACAAGTGGCGTGGCCGACCGGCACGCCACCTTCCCAAGGGGTTCTGTGTTGCTGCGTAGACTCATCGTCTCAGCGGGGGCGGTGCTCGCCCTGGCGTTCGCGAGCACGTCACCGGCCGCCGCGATCGTCGGCGGGAGCGAGGCCGCCCCCGGCTCGGCGCCCTACCAGGTCAGCATCGTGGCGCAAGGCTTGTTCGGCTGGAGTCACGTCTGCGGCGGCTTCCTGCGCGACGCGAACACGGTGATCACCGCCGCCCAGTGCGTCAACGGCAAGGGGGCCGGCTCGCTGCAGGTCAAGTACGACGGCGTGGACCGCACGCGTCTGGCCCAGACGCGTAGTGTCCGCAGTGTCCTCAAGCACTCGGGCTTCAACGCGCTGACGATGGCCAACGACGTCGCGCTCCTGAAGCTCGCCACCGCAGTCTCGGAGAACGGCAGCACGGTCGCGTTCGCCCCGCTCGCCGCCACCGCGCCGACGGCGGGCGACGTGGCCACGGTCACCGGCTGGGGCCGCACCCAGCAGGACAACACCACCCTCCCCACCGGCCTTCGCACCACCCGGGTACCGGTGACCACCACCGCCGGCTGCGAGGCCGCCTACTCCGGGCTTGACCTCAACCTCGGCGGAGACGAGGGCGGCCTCCTGAACGGCCTCGACCCGGTACTCGACACCACGAGCATGTTCTGCGCCGGGCCCGCCGACGGCGGCCAGGGCTTCTGCACCGGCGACAGCGGCGACCCCGCCGTGGTCAACGGCGTCGTGGTCGGCATCGTCTCCTGGTCACGAGGCTGCGCCGCGGCCGGCTCGCCCGGCGTCTACAGCAGCGTCGCCTACTTCCACGACTGGCTCTTCCAGTAGCCCCTCTGCATCACCCCGGCTTGCGCGAGCCCCGACTGGATCCCAGTCGGGGCCCGCTTGCGTGCTGCTCGAACGACATGCTGAGGACGATCCGAGCCTTCCAGCTCAATCCACGGGCTCACTGGTGGAAGCCTTCTACGGCCTACAGAGCCGAACCGGGAACTCACACAGCGCGGCCTCCGGATCCCGCTTGGTCGGGGCGGGGAGCACCAGCGGGCCCAAGTCCTTTGCGGCGCGGGCCTGTACGCACCCCGGGCACTCCAGCCGGTCCGGGCCGGCCTCAACGTCCTGTGCCTCGCCGTCTCCCCGGACGGCAGCCGACTGCTCACCGGCAGCGGCTCCGACTTTCAGCACGACCCCCGGGCGCAGGCGATGCACTCCGGCCGTCGGGCGGCCGAACGGTGCCCGGCCCTCCACGGCCGTGTACAGCGTGGCGCCCAACGACCACAGATCGGTGAGCACGACGGGGCCGCCCTGCTCCAGCAGCACGTCGGCGGGCTTGACGTCCCGGGGGACCACCCCCGCCTCGTGCGCCCGTTCCAGGGCCGCGAGGACCTGCGCCCCGACCCGGGCGGCCTCGCGCGAAGACAGCGGGCTGTCCACGGCGATCGCGTCGGCGAGCGACCGTCCGTCGCCCAGCTCCATGACGATCCAGGGCGGCCGTCCTCTTCCAGCACGTCGTGGACGGTGACGATGCCCGGATGCTTGACGCGGGCCGCCGCCCTCGCCTCCCGCTGCATCCGGGCGTGCAGAACGGTGACCTCCTCCCCCGGCAGGCCTGCGACGCTCACCTCCTTCACCGCCACCTCGCGGTCCAGCACCTGGCCGTGGGCCCGCCACACCGTGCCCATCCCGCCCCTGCCGAGCAGAGCGCCGAGCACGTACCGCCCGCCCGGAAGCCGTGACGCCTGCGGGCCCTCGCTGCCTGAAGCCGGTCCGGGGCCGTCCTGCGTGCTCACTGCGTACCCCTCACCTCGGGCGCGGACGCTGCGGTCGGGATCCCTTCCAGTCTCCCGCCTCCCGGCAAGGGCGACTACCGCCGAGATCGGACACCAGGGAGACCTCCACCCGCGGCGACAGCCCCCTGCCCTCGTCCCGGCCCGGCTCAAGTCTGTCTGAGCAGCCTTACGCCTCTTCCGCGGCGATGGCCTGCCGTGTTGCGTAGCGGTTGCGCATCGCGTCGCTCGCTGCGGGACCTGCGGTGAAGACGTAGGTGCCGCTGTCGTCGAGTCGGCGGCCGGTCTTGGCGTCGACGACGACGGGCTCGACCTCCTCGCCGCTGCGCGCGTCGATGAGGATCATGCTGCGCTCGGCCGGTATGAGACGGGAGTTGCCCCATGCGGCCAGGGCGACGATCACCGGACGCAGGGAGTGCCCGAGTTCGGTGAGGACGTACTCGTGGCGCACGGGGTTGGTCTGGTAGGGCCGGCGCTCCAGGAGTCCGTCCGCGACGAGGGTTTTCAGCCGGGTGGTGAGCATGCTGGAGGAGATGCCCAGGCTCTCCTGGAACTGGTCGAAGCGGGTGTAGCCGTCGAAGGCGTCGTGGAGGATCAGCAGCGTCCACCACTCGCCGACGTGTTCCACCGTCGTGGACAGCGGGCACTCCCGGTCCTCCAGCCTGATCCGGCTTGCCACGGCGACCATCCCCTCAGTTACTGCTAAAGTAGAAGTAAGTAGCTTCTATCCTAGCAGTCGTAGCGGGAGCGGTGCTTTCTGTGCCCGCACCCAGGGACGGAGCACACCGTGACCACATACATCAGCGAATCCCTCGAAGGCCGACGCGCTCTGGTCACCGGCGGCACCAAGGGCACCGGAGCCGCCATCGCCCGACGACTCGCCGAGGCCGGCGCGACCGTGCTGGTCACCGCCCGCACCCGCCCCGACGACGCCGACGAGAAGGCGTTCATCACCGCCGACCTGTCCACCGCCCAGGGCGCGGCCCACGTCGCCGCCGAGGTGGACGCCCGCGTGGGAGGCGTCGACATCCTCGTCAACACCCTCGGCGGTTCCGAGGCACCGGCTGGAGGGTTCGCGGCGCTCGGCGAGGACGACTGGGCCAGGGAGCTGAACACGAACCTGCTGGCCGCCGTCCGCCTGGACCGCGCACTCCTGCCGCACATGATCGCCACGGGCAAGGGCGCGGTCGTGCACGTCACCTCGATCCAGCGCCGCATGCCGCTGTGGAACGGCACCCTGGCCTACGCCGCCGCCAAGGCCGCCCTGACCACCTACAGCAAGGGCCTGGCCAACCAGGTCGCCCCGCACGGCGTCCGCGTCAACACCGTCTCGCCCGGCTTCGTCCAGACCTCGGCCGCCGACCACCTCGTCGCCCGGATCGCCCACGACGCGGACATCACCCAGGAAGCGGCGCTGGGCCGGCTCATGGACTCCCTGGGCGGCATCCCGCTCGGCCGTCCCAACCGGCCCGAGGAGATCGCCGAGCTCGTCGCCTTCCTCGTCTCCGACCGCGCCTCGGCCATCGTCGGCGCCGAACACGTCATCGACGGCGGCACCACCCCCACCGTCTGAACCCGCCACCACCCCAAGGATCGTCATGCACGACAACCAGCCCCGAACCCCGGACGCCCTGCCCGAGGTGATCACCCGCTACCTCAAAGCGCACCGCGCCCACGACACCGCCACCGCGGTCACAGCGTTCACCGGCGAAGCCACAGTGGTCGACGACGGCAACACCTACCAGGGCACCGAGGAGATCGAGGGGTGGCTCGGCCGATCCGCCACCGAATTCACCTACACCATCCACCTCACGAACGCCCAGCAGACCGACGCGACCCACTACATCGCCACCCACCACCTCGAAGGCAACTTCCCCGGCGGCACCATCGATCTGCGCTACCAGTTCACACTCCGCGACGACCTCATCGAACGCCTCGTCATCGAGCCCTGAGTCCGCTCACCTGCTGCCGCCTGCGCGACAAGCCCCGCTCACCTGGACCGCCCGTCCCAGCCGTCGTGCCAAGCCAGCCACTCGGCCACCAGGCCAGCCCTCACATTCGACATCCACCCGCAGATCAGCACGAGCATGAATGAGGAATCAAGGCGAGCAACTCCGGGCCATACCTCAGCACAGGCTGGGGACATTCAGAGAGCGCCATCACCACCGGGGCCCCGGGGTGGCGAGTCGGAGAGAAGAGCCGTTGCGGCGCATGGCGGCCTGGGTCCCGAGAGTGCTCTTCTTCGGTGAAGCCCGTACCCGGGCGTGCGCGCTCCTCTATCGTCAGTCGGCATGGGGGTGGCGGGGGCTGACGGGTCGATACGCGGGGTTCCGTTCACGCGGGTGCCGCCGGTGTTCGAGGACCGCACTCGGGACGCGTGCGTGGTGGTGCCGGACATCATGGGCAGCATCCTTGAGGACACATGTTCGAAGTCCAGCTCAAAGGACTGTGGCAGTACTTCGACCACGCCCAGGAAGTCCAACGCGAGCAGTAGCCGCTGCTCCTCCAGCGATTCGAAGCCGTGGTGCCTCCCCGTGGATACCATGAACTGCAACCCGGGCCGGTGCCCCTGCCGGGCTCGCCAAGTGAATCGCCGCACCGGCCGCGACGACAAAGCCGGCACCGAGGCCATGTCGCGAAGCGGCCACGAAACCTTGCCCGGCCGATCAACCACGACCCAACCCACCGTCGCGGCCAATCGCCACTCAGCGCTAGACACGCCCGAACAGCAGTATCACCCTGGTAGGCAACGAGCAGGTCGTCCAAGCCGCATGCATCGGACCGAACCACGGGATTCGCGGAAATTCCCACTGAACCACAAGGCCACCTGCGAGCCATCCGACGAGCCGGAGTAGCGGAGTTGACCGTTACTCGTCACAGCAAGCGCAACTCCCGGCGACCTGCGCGTAGCCCGAGAAGTAGTGGGCTCCACTGCTACCGGCCATGATGTCGATGTCGTAGTCCTCGCGCCGGATCAGGCCGTCGTCGCCAACGTAGACGCTCTGGACGCCGTTGTGGGTAGCGAGACGGCTCGGCCAGACCATTCATCGAACAGATCCGTCATCCTTCTTCTCTCTTCGGCGGCCGGTCGCCGAATCTGAGGGCCCGGGCGCGGAAATCCTCTCGACCTCGACCGTGATCATCGGGCACAGTGTGACGGCCGACCCACCAGACGCACCCGATTGCGCCGAAGGCGGCTTGTGACACACCATCACAGCAACTGGCACCCGAACTCACGGAAAGCCGCTGATGCCCGATCCCGCTGGAAACGTGGTGCCCGACCGACCCGAAGAAGTCAATGGCGCTGACTTGTGCTGATGGGAACTTGAGAGACGGGGTCAGGCCGCGCAAGGAACATCACGCTGGTTCGGTGACGGCTCTATGCCTCGAGGGTCTTCGCGGCGTCGCGGATGACGTCGAGGACGAAGTCGGGGTGCGAGAGCATAGGCACATGGCTGCTGTCGACGGCATAGGTCTTCGCACCCATGCGCTCGGCGGCGGCCCGCTCCAGGTCCGGGTTCACGGTGCGGTCGTTGTTCGCGACGATGTACCAACTCGGCTTCGCGCGCCAGGCGGTGCCGGGAACCTGCTGGTTGAACAGGTCCGGGACCGGCACGGCGCCCGTCGCAAGGACGAGCTTTTGCTCGGCTGCCGGCAGATCGCCGCAGAAGTCGCCAATGCCCGACTCGAGGAGCCAGATGCGGCCGTCGGCGATGTCGATGTGCTCGAAGACGGGCGTGCGGTCGAACTTGTCCTGCTCGTCCTGCGAGGTCTCGCCCTCGTCGGGGGCGAGCGCGGCGATGTAGACCAGAGCGCCCACGCGGTCGTGGATGCCAGCCTTGGTGATCAGGGTCCCGCCGTAGGAGTGACCGACGAGCACGACCGGGCCGGGCACGTGGTCGATGGCTCGAGTGACGCACGCGACGTCGCCTTCGAGCGAGTCGAGGCCGTGCTGCGAGCTGAAGACCTCGTGCCCTTCGGCCTGGAGCGTCGGGATGAGCCTGCTGAAGCACGACCCGTCGGCCCAGAGTCCGTGGGCGAAGACGATGCTGGCCTTGCTGGCCATGATTTCCTCTTTCGTAGACATCAAGCCGCGACGGTAGAGCTACGTTGAGTATCCAGACTATTACTCTTCGCGGCAGGCCGCGACTGCCGCTCGCCCCGGGCCGTTCGACGGTCCGCCGCCCTGGAGGTGGGCTTCCGGTCTGCGGGTCTGAGCCGCGGTTCCGACCAAGCTGCCATCCCTGGCGTCATGTACGTGCTGCGGACCGGTGCCGCCTGGGGCCGGCCAGTCCGTGCTGTCCGGTGTCGCCTCCGCAGCCGGTCAGGTCGCCGACGTGACCTGCGTCGCGCTGAGCAACTGTACTGGACCGCCCCGGTCGGGCCCCGGTGCTGCTGGAGCTGCCCCCGGGCGCGCCGCTGGGCGTCGGAGGCGTCCCTTTCGAGTCCGCCCGCGTGGAGCTGGCGCCCGGTGACCGGCTGCTCCTGTACACCGACGGCCTGGTGGAGACCCGTGACCAGGCCATCGACACCCGCCTCGATGCCCTCATGAGCCTGCTCCGCGGGCCCAGGCTCCCGCTGGAAGCAACCTGCGACCGTCTGCTGACCGCCCTGCGGCGGGCAGATGACGACGATGACGACGTGGCCCTGCTCATCGCCGAGGTCCACTCGGCGCCGGGTCCAGGCGGATCGGGTCTGCCGCTCCGGTCGCACCGAAGGCGTTCGGCGCGTGATCCGGCGTGGGAGCGGTGGGGAACGCGCCGGTACGGGGCCGCGCGCTGCGGTGGGAGAGCATGCCGTCATGGACATCGAATCGCTTGTACGCACCCGCCGCGCCTTGCACGCGGTCGCGGAGCTGGTCCTGGCCGGACCGCAGTTCCGAACCAGTGGCACGATCAGGCTGCGCGCCTCCCTCGGAGGCTTCGCCACCAGAGCCGAGCCGAACATGCAGGTCGTCGGTGCGGATCTGGTGGCGCCCGGACAGCGCCTCTTCCTGGAACGGACCACCTGCGCCGCGCTGGCGGCTGCGATCGGGGTCACGGTCGGGGCACCCGCGGGGCTCTACCAGGGCGGATCCGGTGTCGGCCCCGAGGACGTGATCGAAGCCGATCCGCAGCCGGCGCACTGGATCGCGCAAGGCTTCGCGGTCGGCGACGCCGCACTGCGCCGGATGTTTCCCGGGGCGGATCCGGTCATCTGGCCCGAGCACTTCGACATCGGCGTGACCGTGGCCGCGGTCAACTACGGGGTCTCCCAGGGCGACGACTTCCAGGCTGAGCCATATGCCTACGTCGGCCCGCACACCCGGCAGCAGGGGAAGTACTGGAACGCGCCGTTCGGCGCGGTGGCCACGGTCCGCGACCTCGGCGGCATGGACGGCGTGCTGGCCTTCTTCGAGCAGGGCCGTCAGCTGGTCGCTTGATCATCACTGACGGCCGCCGCGCCGGCCTCTCCTGGAAATCTCGGCAGTCGGCCGGCAGCTCGATGATCAGAGCGAACGCTGCCATATCGCGCTCCTGAACGCAGGCACAAGGAGATGCCGCAGCGCTCCCGGCGTGCCAGCACCGGCGTCCGCGATCTCCGCGGGAGTGCCGACCGGCAGGTAGGGACCTGAAGGATCCGCTCCGCCGTGAAATACGGGATGCGGCGGCGCATAGCCTGCGCGGCGGCTCGGCGATCGTCGGTCACGGCAACCGTCTGGACCAGGATGTTGCGCTCCACCTCCGAGGTGCGCGGGGTGGCACCGGCCGTGAAGAACGTGACCCGCTCGCCCAACGCCTCGGCGTCGATCAGTCGCAGCGTGCTGCGTGCCGAACCGGCGGCAAGCATGGCGCCGGCGAACGACACGATGTCCCCCTGCCGGGCGGCCGCCCGCAGCACCCGGTCGCCGTTGCCGCCGGGCAGCAGCGGCGGCGACTGGGCCAGCTTGGCGAACCGAGGGAGCGCGGGTCCGCCAGCAGGCCGTGCAGGGTGACGGCGGGCTCGGCCAGGCGTCCGACCCGGGTGTCGGCGGTCCCCCAAGTTTCGAAGATATGTCCCATCGTCATATATGTGGGCGTATGCGAGCCCACTTTGGTATGCAATGCCCGAGTCTGACAGTCGCCGGAACCTGTCCCTCTCCACGGACCTGCACGTTTGACGTCCCCTCAGCGTCCCCGGAGACGGAGGCACCGTTCCCGGGCTGTGCCCTGAACCAGACGTGCGACTTACCCGCCTCCTCGAAAGCGACTCGCACGGACGGCCACCAAGGAGAAGTCCGCCTGTCGAGGCCCCGCCCCCTTGACACTGACCAAATCCGGACTATCCGTCAGGGCGCCAACGACGCCGGGATCAGCACGGCTGCTGGGTCCGCCTCCTCGCCCTGCACGACCAGGACGACTTCACCCGGGCCGAACCGGACACCATGCACGACCGGATCTACCACCTGCCCGCCCGGCTCGCGCACCACGCTCGCCGCCGCTGGCTGAGGATCGAACGCAGCTGGCCCTGGGCCGACGTGTTCGTCCTCGCCTGGCAGCGACTCACCCAGCTTCCGGCCGCCACCTGACGGCCGGTCGCCGCTCGACGGCCAGGAAGGAGAGCCGTCCCGGACCCGTGGAATCCGGCGCCCCCGCAGCGTCATACGATCGCCCGCCTCACCGGCATTGAGGACACTCCGGGCGAACCGCCGAGACGATCACCGAGCCCAAGCCGCTGACGAATCGAGGCCGATCCAGCAAGTCCCGCACTTCCTTCACATCCAGACGGATGAATGGCAATCACTTCACCCGTCGACCGAGAGTATTGCGGGGCTTAGTTCATTCGTATGCGATCGTGATCGGCGAAAGGACACCGCTGATGTAGGTCTGCACGAAAGGAAGCCCATGACGACACGAGACCTCACAAGCGCCGTCCGCAGGATCGCTGGTCGATCCTGGTCGGCGCCATTGGTTCTCACCTGCGTGACCAGCGTCCTGATCGGTGTGGTCGGACCCCTGAGCGCGAACGCGAACGCGAACGCGAGCGCGAGGGTGGTCACGCCGCCCGTCTCCCTGCGTACCGCCGCCGACTTCGCGGTTCTCGCCGCGTCGACCGTCACCAATACCGGCGCCACAGCGATCAACGGCGACCTCGGGCTGAGCCCGGGCACTTCGGTGACCGGGTTTCCTCCCGGGCAGGTGAACGGCACCCAACACGTCGCCGACGCTGCCGCGTTGCAGGCTCAGAACGACCTGACGGCCGCCTACAACGACGCCGCGGCGCGCCCGACCACCGCCACCGTTCCCACGGAACTCGGCGGTACCACCAAGACCCCCGGCGTGTACGACTCCCCGGCGGGCACGTTCGGGATCACCGGAACGCTGACGCTGGACGCCCAGGGCGACCCGAACGCAGTGTTCATCTTCAAGGCCGCGTCCACGCTGACCACGGCATCGGCGAGCAGTGTCAACCTCGTCAACGGTGCGCAGGCATGCAACGTCTTCTGGCAGGTGGGCAGCTCCGCGACACTTGGAACCAGTTCCACGCTGCGGGGAAGCGTTCTGGCGCAGGCGTCGATCACCGTCACGACGGGCGTGACCGTGGACGGTCGGACGCTGGCCCGCACCGCCGCGGTCTCACTGGACACTGACACGATCACCCGCCCGGCCTGTGCCGCATCGCCGCACAACGCCTACGTCGCCAACCTCTTCGACGGCACGGTGTCGGTGATCGACACGGCCACCAACGCCGTCACCGCCACCGCCACCGTCGGCAACGGCCCGCAAGGAGTCGCCGTCACCCCCGACGGGACGCACGCCTACGTCACCGACGAATGGGACGACACGGTGTCGGTGATCGACACGGCCACCAACGCCGTCACCGCCACCGCCACCGTCGGCAGCGGCCCGTTCGGAGTCGCCGTCACCCCGGACGGGACGCACGCCTACGTCACCGACGAATGGGGCGGCACGGTGTCGGTGATCGACACGGCCACCAACGCCGTCACCGCCACCGTCACCGTCGGCAACAGCCCGCATGGAGTCGCCGTCACCCCGGACGGGACGCACGCCTACGTCACCAACGAATGGGACGGCACGGTGTCGGTGATCGACACGGCCACCAACGCCGTCACCGCCACCGCCACCGTCGGCAACAGCCCGCAAGGAGTCGCCGTCACCCCCGACGGGACGCACGCCTACGCCACCAACAGCGGGGATGGCACGGTGTCGGTGATCGACACGGCCACCAACGCCGTCACCGCCACCGCCACCGTCGGCAACGGTCCGCAAGGAGTCGCCGTCACCCCCGACGGGACGCACGCCTACGTCGCCAACCTCTTCGACGGCACGGTGTCGGCGATCGACACCGCCACCAACGCCGTCACCGCCACCGTCACCGTCGGCAACGGCCCGCAAGGAGTCGCCGTCACCCCGGACGGCACGCACGCCTACGTCACCGACGAATGGGATGGCACGGTGTCGGTGATCGACACGGCCACCAACGCCGTCACCGCCACCGTCACCGTCGGCTTCTTCCCGGCCGGAGTCGCCTCCTCGTAGGACAGGTCGCTGTCCGGTGGCGCAGTGCCACAGACGCGGTCAGCGGACCCACGTCGGGAGCTGTACACGCGGGAGTGCCTTCTGCGCTGGGGCAATGAGGCTTGCTTCAAGTGTCGCGTCGGTCCGGCAAGAGGCACGTTGCCGGACCGATCGCGCGCCGATCACAGCCGCGGAGCCGGGTGCGGGCGCTGAGGAGGCGCCCGTGGGCGGCGGCGAGGCGATCGGGGGCGTTGCCTGTGCGGCGGGGAGGGCCGGCGCCCGTGAGGTGGCTGGCCCAGGTGGCCACCACGACCACCTGGGACGTGTGAGGTGTGGTTCTGACTCCGCGGCCGGTGGCGAACTGGCGTCTCGAAGTCAAACGCCGGCTTCCCCGGAGAGCTGATCGGCTGTCATGGGATCGTGTGCGGCCGAGAAGCGGCTTGAGCCGCCACGAGCGCTCGGGGCGGTGAGGTCGCGCGGGCCCGTGACGTCGTTGGGGTGAAAAAGCGGGCGGCACAGGGCGAAGTTGGTGTAGATACAAACATTTGATCACATACTTACACCGCCTGACGAGCGGTGCAGTTCATCCCTCGGCGCCCCCTGGTTGGTGCACTTCTGCGTGTTTGCTTTCAGTTCTTCCGGAGGCTCGAGAATGAACCGTAAGTCTCTTCGCAGGTCGTGGGTTAAGACGGCCACGATGCTCTCGGGAATGGGCGCTCTCGCCCTGGCCGTCAGCCTCTCCTCGCCGTCGGCGGTCGACGCCGGCACGACCGAGAAGTCCGTCGTTGGTTACGTTGACTCAGTGCCCGGCCCGAATGGCGCCCTGAGCGCCGCCTTCACTCCTCGCACCCGAGCGGTGCTCAACGGCGGCGGGGATCCCGGCGATGACGGCGGTGGTCCCTCCGGGGACCGGGCCGCGGATCATGGCGACGGCGGCGAATCTCATGGGCACCACGGGCACCACGGTTCCCAAGGACCGCAGGGGAACCAGGGTCCACAAGGTCCACAGGGAGACCAGGGTCCACAGGGGCCACAGGGAGACCAGGGGGACCAGGGTCCACAGGGCACGCAGGGTTTTCAGGGCGGTACGGGCGCCCAGGGCAACGAAGGCAGCCAGGGGACGCAGGGCAGCCAAGGCGCCCAGGGCACGCAGGGATCGCTCGGCGGAGCCGGCGCACAGGGCAGCCAGGGCAACGCCGGCGCACAGGGCAATCAGGGCGCCACCGGTGCCCAAGGGTCTCAGGGCGGTACCGGAACCCAAGGTACGCAGGGAAACCAGGGCGGCACCGGCAGCCAGGGCAGCCAAGGTGGGGCCGGAGTCCAGGGCACCCAGGGCAGTACCGGAGCCCAGGGCGGGCCGGGCTCCCAGGGCTTGCAGGGCGGCCCTGGGGTGCAGGGCGCCCAGGGTGGAGCCGGCGCGCAGGGCAGTCAGGGCGCCACCGGCGCCCAGGGCGGTGCCGGCGCGCAGGGCAGCCAGGGTACGCAGGGCGACACCGGGACTCAGGGTTTCCAGGGTGGTGCCGGTGTGCAGGGCAGTCAGGGCGGCCCGGGCTCGCAGGGCTTCCAGGGCGGCACCGGCGCCCAGGGCACCCAGGGCAACCAGGGCGGCGCGGGAGCCCAGGGAGCGCAAGGCGGCAACGGTACGCAGGGCTTCCAAGGCGGTACTGGCTCGCAGGGTTTCCAGGGTGGTGCCGGTGCGCAGGGGAGCCAGGGCGACCAGGGCTCGCAGGGGTTCCAGGGCAGTACCGGTACACAGGGGAACCAAGGCAGCCAGGGCGGCACCGGCAGCCAGGGCAGCCAGGGTGGCATCGGTTCGCAGGGTTTCCAGGGGGTGGCGGGTTCGCAGGGTTTCCAGGGCGTGGCGGGTTCGCAGGGGAGTCAGGGTGGTTCGGGGGCCCAGGGCGCGCAGGG
>NZ_JBVHHB010000051.1:0-13900 GCF_055561295.1 Kitasatospora sp. NPDC022785
TCGGTGACCTGCCCGATCGAACTGCCGGAGATGATGCCCGCGTTGTTGACCAGGATGTCCAGGCCGTCCGCACCGTGCTCCGCCAGCCCCGCGGTCAGCCCCTCGAACAGCAGGTCCACCGCGCCGCTCTCGCCGAACCGGGCCCGCACCGCGAACGCCCGGCCACCCGCGGCCCCGATCCGCGCCACGGTCTCCTTGGCGGCAGCCTCGTTGCCGCCGAAGTGCACCGCGACCAACGCGCCCTCGGCGGCCAGCCGCAGCGCGACCGCCCGGCCGATCCCGCGCGATCCGCCCGTCACCAGCGCCGCCTTGCCGGTCAGCTCACCCATGATCATGCTCCCTCGGTCGTGGCCGGCCCCTCCGCGGTTCCGGCGATGAACCGAAGACTGCCGACGACCGCTCACCGCACCCTCACCGCCCGCTCACCGCCGCGAACACCTGCGCGGCCCGGGCTCCCGGCCCGCCATGGGGCACGCCCGGCCGGATCGGAGGAGCATCTATTGCGGGGAGGCGACCACGGCGCGCCGAGCCGCCGGTGGGGCGGCACACGGCGTGGTCGGCCGGGTGCGAGGAGGAAGGCCATGATCGTCGACTGCGCGCACTATCGTGACGGACGCCGGCAGCACGAGGGCCCCATGCAGCTGGAGGAGGCGGCCGCGCGCTGCGCGCTGGGCGGATTCGTCTGGCTGGGCATGTTCGAGCCGGGCCCCGAAGAACTGGCCAGGGTCCGCGAGAGCTTCGGGCTGCACGAGCTCGCCGTCGAGGACGCCCAGGCCTTCCACCTGCGACCGAAGGCCGAGCAGTACGAGGACGGCACCGAGCTGATCATCCTGCGGACCGCGCGCTACGACGACGAACGCGAGGAGATCGACACCGGCGAGATCAGCATCTTCCTGGCCGAGCACTTCGTGATCACCGTCCGCCAGGGAATCGCCAGCGAGCTGGCCGGTGCCCGCAGCCGGCTCGAACGCAGCCCCGAACTGCTGCGCACCGGCAGCGCCTCGACACTGTGGGCGATCCTCGACCAGGTGGTCGACAGCTACGCACCCGTCGTCACCGAACTCGAGCGCGACATCGAGCAGATCGAGGCCACCGTGTTCTCCGGCGCGGTCGCCCCGACCGAGCGGATCTACTTCCTGCGCCGCGAGGCCACCGACTTCTACCGTGCCGTCCATCCCCTTCTCGCCGTGCTCGCCAGACGGCTCCGGGGCGGCAGGTCGGCGCCCGGACTGCTGCCGTACTTCCGCGACGTGCACGACCACCTCCTGCTGGTCAACGAGGAGGTCGCCGCCCAACGCGACCTGCTGACCACCGTCCTGGAGGCGAACATCGCGGTGATCTCCGTCGAGCAGAACAGGATCAACCTCCGGCAGAGCGCCACGATGGAGCGGCTCACGATCATCGCGACCGTGTTCCTCCCGCTGTCCTTCGTGGTCGGCTTCTTCGGGCAGAACTTCGGCTGGCTGGTCGAGCACATCGACAGCCTGGCGGCGTTCATCGCCCTCAGCGTCGTCGGCCTGCTGCTGCCGTGCCTGCTGCTGTACGTGTGGCTGCACCGGCGGCGCGCCCACCCGGCCGCGTCGACGCCGGAGGTGAACAACGGCGTCCGTCACGCGCCGCGATCCCCCACCGAGTGAGGACGTCCCGACCCGGCGACGGCGACGCGTCACCCGCCGGGATCCGGGTGCAACGCGTCGGTGCGCGGCCGTTCCCCGGCGTTCCGCCGTGCCGTAGCGTGGCCGGGTGAACACGAACTCGTCGGCCCGGTACGACGTGGTGATCGTCGGTGGTGGGCACAACGGACTGGTGGCGGCGGCCTACCTCGCGCGGGCCGGGCAACGGGTCCTGGTGCTGGAGCGGCTGCCCGAGGTGGGCGGGGCGGCGGTGTCGGCCCAGGCGTTCGCGGGGGTGGACGCCCGGCTGTCGCGCTACGCGTACCTGGTGAGCCTGCTGCCGCGGAAGGTGATCCGGGAGCTGGGGCTGCGGCTGGACCTGCGCCGGCGCCGGATCGCCTCGTACACCCCCGCCGTCCGGGACGGGAAGCCCACCGGACTGCTGGTGGACGCCGCCGACGAGGGCCGGACGCGGGACTCGTTCCGGGCGCTGACCGGCTCGGAGCGCGAGTGGAGCGCCTGGCAGCGCTTCTACGGGATGACCGGGCAGGTCGCCCGGCAGGTGTTCCCGACGCTCACCGAGCCGCTGCCCTCACGCGCCGGGCTGCGCCGGCTGGTCGCGGACGACGCTGCCTGGGAGGCGCTGTTCGAACGGCCGCTGGGCGAGACGATCGAACGGACCTTCGCCGACGACCTGGTGCGCGGAGTGGTGCTCACGGACGCCCTGATCGGTACCTTCACCCATGCCCACGACCCCTCGCTGCGGCAGAACCGCTGCTTCCTCTACCACGTGATCGGCAACGGGACGGGCGACTGGGACGTCCCGGTCGGCGGGATGGGCGCGGTGACGGGCGCGCTGGCCGGGGCGGCGCTGGCGGCCGGGGCGGAGATCCGGACCGGCTGCGAGGTCACCGCCATCGCCACCGACGGCGTCGGCGAGGCCGAGGTGACCTACCGTCATCAGGGCGGGGAGGCGACGGCGGCGGGCAGCCGGGTCCTGGTGAACGCCGCCCCGGCGACCCTGGCACGGCTGCTGGGCGAGGAGCCCGGGCCCGCACCGGAGGGCGCCCAGCTGAAGGTCAACATGGTGCTGCGCCGGCTGCCGCGGCTCAGGGACGCCGCCACGGATCCGCGTGACGCCTTCGCGGGGACCTTCCACATCGCCGAGTCCTACGGGCAGTTGGAGACGGCCTACGCCGAGGCCGAGGCGGGCCGGATGCCCTCGGCGCCGCCGTCGGAGATCTACTGCCACACACTCACCGACCCGTCGATCCTGGGGCCGGAGGCGGTCCGACAGGGGTTCCAGACACTGACGTTGTTCGGCCTGCACATGCCCGCACGGCTGTTCACCGACCCGGCGGCCAAGGAGCGCGCGCTGGCGTCGAGCCTGGCGCAGCTGGACGAGGTGCTGGCCGAGCCGATCGCCGACTGCCTGGCACCGGACGCCGCCGGGCTGCCCTGCGTGGAGGCCAGGACGCCGCTTGACCTGGAGCGGGAGATCGGCCTGCCGGGCGGTCACATCTTCCATCAGGACCTCTCGTTCCCGTTCGCGACCGGGGATCCGGAAGGGGCCGCGGCCCGCTGGGGCGTGGCGACGGCGCATCCGAACGTGCTGCTGTGCGGCGCGGGAGCAGTCCGCGGCGGCGGCGTCAGCGGTATCCCCGGGCACAACGCGGCGCAGGCCGTCCTGGAGGACCTCGCCCGGTAGCCGCCGTCGTGGAGGGCGGGTGGTCGGGCGTGGGCCCGGCGGGGCACCCCGCGCCGGTCAGGTGCGGGGCCGGGGCGTCAGGGCGCCGCCCCGCGGGGGTACGGCCTCCGGCGACCGCGGCGGTACGGCCTCTGGTGCGACCGGCCGACGGCCGCCACAATGCGGGCATGCGCAAACGGCTCCTGGGCGGCCTGGTCGTGGTCGCGGCGGCGTCCGGGTGCGGCGCAAGCGCGCCGGCCGCGGCGCCCAGCGCGGCCGTCACGACGCCGCCGCAGCCGCAGCCGCAGCCGCAGCCGTCGAACAGCCCGCTGGCGGACTGCGTCACGAGCATCACGCCGTGGTTGCAGACGTACCTCGACGGTGGCGCGGACCTCGGCGACTACCAGGAGATGGGCCTCTCCAGCGCTCAGGGCGGCGCACTCCGCGACCTCCAGCGGCAGGCCGCCGCACTCAGGGCGCAGGGGCCGCTGCCGTCCGGTTGGGTGGCCACGGCGGTCGGGCAGGCCTGCGCCTCGATCCTCGCGGCCCGGGCCACCGTCACCTCGAAGCCGACGGGCTGGCCGTGAGTCCTGTCCGGCCCCAGACGTCCGGGCCGTGATCCTCCCCCGCGCGCCGGTCCGCCCGGACTCCCCCGCCGCACCCACCTCCCCCACCGCTGGCTGCGTGCCGCACCGGCAGGCGGGCGATCGCGACCTGCCGGTACGGGCTCACCGCCGACAGGCACCGAGCCGCCCCACGCCGGACCAGCAGCCCTGCGCGGGCGGTCAGGCCGTGACCTTGGCGATGAAGGCGGCGACGTTCGACACCGTGCGCCGGATCTTCTCCTCCAGGGTGAGCGACTCGTGCAGCCGGGAGCCGGCGCCCGCGTCCTTGCTCCCTCGCACGTACATCGAGCAGGCCAGGTCACTGCACATGTACGCGCCCACCGAGTTGCCCTGGCGACCGGCCGGCCCGGCCTTCGGCGCGACCATGAGGGAGACCCCGCCGGTGTGGGTGGTGACGCACAGGGAGCAGATGCTGCGCCGGGCCTGCCATGCGGCGGCTGCCGGGCTGCGCAGCACGAGCCCCTGCGGACGGCCGTCGAGCTCGGTGACGAGGTAGGCGCGGTCCGGGGCCTGCTGGTCCCGCCAGCCGAGGAAGTCCAGGTCGCCCCAGGGCTGTTCGGCCAGGTCACGGGGGAGGTTCAGGCGCTTCGCCTCGCCCTTGCTGCAGTTCAGGAAGGAGTCGCGGATGTCTTGTTCGGTCAGCTGCCTCATGGCACGGAAGGCTAATTCGCCTAAACCCTTTAGGCAAATGAATAAGAGATGATGCCGGGCAGGCGGAGGACCACGGCCCGGACGGAACCCGGGGTCCAGCCCAAGGTGAGCCCAGAAGCCGCCATCAGTTGATCTTGGTGCCGGCCGATGTGCGGGTCGAGCGTGACGAGCTGGTGGTGGCCGGGCGGGTCGTGCGCATCCTCACCAACCTCCGCACGAGCCCCGCCCGCGCCACCAACCTGCTCCGCACCCCACCCGTCCTGACGAACCTCGAACTCGACCGCGTCGGCGGGCTGCGGCCGGCGTGCCGTCGCGATCAAGCTGCTTCCGGCCGTCAGGCCGTGGTGTGGTCGGGAAGCAGGCGGGCGCTCAGGAATGCGAGGACTTCGTCGCGGGCTTGCACGGTGGGGTGGCCTTCCTCGTCGACGAGGTGCGCGGTGAGCACGCTGTGGGGGGTCTGGACCAGGTCGCGGAAGAACGGCGGCGGTTCGGGGTTCGCGTACTCGCCGGGGAGGACGCGGCCGTCGAAGCGCTCGCCGAGCAGTTGTGCGTAGGCGGCGAAGCGTTGGCCGGTACACCACTTGTCGGTGTCGAAGCGCAGGCCGAGTGCGGTGAGCCCGTCGCGCTCGAACCGCTCGCGGATGGCGGCCTCGTCCTCGGGCGACAGCTCCAGGGCGGCCGGGTCGTCCAGTGGCAACGAGGGCTGGCCGAGGACCGGGGCGATGACGGCCGGTTCCAGCGTCATGCTCAGCGCGAAGTTGCCGGTGAAGCACATCCCCACCGCGCCGACGCCCGGTCCGCCGCACTCGTCGTGCGCGGTCCTGGCCAGCGCGCGCAGCCACTCCGCCACCGGACTCGTGCCACCGCCCGCGAACGCCCTGAACTCCTCGCTGACGCACGCCCGTTTGAGGATCGGCTCGGCGAGCTCGACGGTGGGATACGCCCCGTCGACACCGAAGAGCGAGGGCACGTAGACGGTGAACCCCGCATCGCGCACCCACCCGGCGAAGCGCACTACGTCGGGGCTGATGCCCGGCATTTCGGGCATCACGACCACCGCAGGCCCGTTCCCGGCCACATGGACGGTCTTCTCACCCCCGGACAACGAGAGCACGCGTTTCGCAAAGCCGTCCAGCCCGGCGCCGTCGACACTCATGATCCGCACCTCCACTATGCGATCGACCGGTCGTAATTATTGCGGCACACTACACGACCGATCGATCGCATATAATCGGGCGCATGGCCCCGGACACCCCCGACCCCGCCGCGGATTCCCCCGCGCCGCGCGCCGACGGCCGCCGCGCCCGCGGCGACCGGACACGGCACGAGGTCGCCCGGCAGGCAGCCATGTCCGCGACCGTGCACGGGCTGGACGCCATCACCGTCGGCGCGCTCGCCGCCCGGACCGGGCACAGCAAGAGCGGCATCCTCACGGTGTTCGCCAACCGGGAAGCCATCCAGATCGCCGCCGTCGCCGAGGCCCGCACCCTGTACCTGCGGCACGTCGTCGAGCCGTCGTGGCCCGCCGCCCCGGGGCGGCCCCGGCTCTGCGCCCTGCTCGACAACTGGGTCGCCTACCTGCGCGACGGCGTCTTCCCCGGCGGGTGTTTCATCACCACGACCTCGGTCGAATACGGCCGCCGCAAAGGCCCCGTCGCCGACGCGGTCCGCGACCTCGTCCGCGAGTGGCTGCACCTGCTGGAGTCCGAACTGTCCGCCGCCGGCAGCCGCTTCCCGGCCGACGACGCCTTCCGCATCGACGCCTACCTGCGCGCTGCCAACACCCGCTACCAACTCTTCGGCGACGATACCGATTTGGACCGCGCCCGACGCCTCTCCCTGGACGTGCTCAGCGCCTGACGCCGACACTCGAAGGCACCATCTCCGGCAACGAGCGGATCGTCGTACCGACGCAAGACCGCCGGCTCCCCGTTGTTTCTCGGCCGTTGAACCGGGCCCCAGTTGGAGGCGTAGGCGCGCGAGGGCCCGGTCACGCAGTGGGCCGCAATGGTGGAGCAGATCACCAAGAACCCGACCCAGGTCGCAGCCGACCGCCCCGAGGTGCGCACCTGCACCCCGGGGCGGCCCCTGACGACCGGCCGGCGTCAAACAGGAGCGCCGGCTCAGGACAGGTTCAGCGGAGCGCGGGCTCAGGACAGCAGTGCGGCGGCCCTCGTCAGCAGGTCCTTGTTGCGCCGGGTGAGGTCACGCCGGGTCAGGCGGTGCACCTCGTCCGCCTGCACGCCGAAGTCCTCCAGCGCGAGCCCGGCGCTGCGGCCGGCCCGGGTGGCGCGCCGCAGTGCGACGCGGAACCCGGCACCGCGCGGCAGCGGACCGAGCAGCTCGGGCAGCCACACGCCCAGCAGGTCGTACGTCCATACATTGGCGCCCCCGGCCCCGGTGAACTCGGACGTCCCGAGGATGCTCCCGAGCCCGTTGTCCTGGAAGCCGGCGGCGAAGATGTCGGCGGCCGAGTAGGTCAGGGCGTCGATGATCAGGACCTTCGGGCCCGGGTAGTGCGGCAACCCGGCGGTGATCGCCTCCGGGTCACTGAGCGGGAACGCCTGCGAGTACGGTTCGCCGGTCTCCACGGCGGTGCGGATCGAGCTCGTCCAGTCCCGGAATCCCGGGTTGGACCGTGCCAGCGCGAGAGCCGCGCGCGTGGTCGGCAGTGAGAAGCGGACCGGGGCGACCGGGTGCCCGCTCAGGACTCTCAGGGCGGCCTCGGCGGCCAGGATGTTGCCGCCCGGGTTGCCGCGGATGTCCACGATCAGCCCTTCCTTGGGGGCCTTCGCGGCGATCTCCGCGACCTGCTCGGCGAAGAGCCGTGCGCTCGCCACGTTGAACGAGAAGATCCGAAGGTGGCCGTACGGACCGCTGCGGCCCGGTGCGAGCCGGTAGGCCAGGACGCCGCCGGGGCCGCGCGCGGGCGAGCGCGGTGCCCGGTACGGGGTGAACAGCGCACGTTTGAGGTGGCGGGTGGCCTCGTTGCCGGCGTCGATGCCGAGGTGCGGCGTGAGCGTCGGGACGGGGTCCTGCGCCCGCCCGGCGTGCCACTCGGCGGCGCGCACACGCCACTGGATCCTGGTCTCCCGCGGGCGGCCGTCGGGCGTGCGGTAGGACAGCAGCACCCGGCGCTCGTCGGGCGGGGGGCTGGTCCGCAGCGGGCGCAGCGTCAACGACTCGAGCCCGCGCGCCAGGCGGGCGTCGGGGCTGCAGCCCACCTGTGCGGTCACGCTGCGCTCGATCGCCCGCTCGATCTCGACCCCGTTCCAGAAGTCCAGCTCGACTCCGGCGCCGAAGTCCGCGTGTTCGAGCGATCGGTCGGTCTTCGAGACGATGTAGTGCGGCCTCCCACCCTCGTCGACGTAGCGCTCGACGAGGAATCCCAACGCGGCCACGTGCCCGCGGTACGGGTCGGGGAGCTGGTAGACGGTGTGCAGGTCGCGCAGGTCCCGGAAGACGGCTGCGAGCTCGGAGTGGAACTGCGGTTCGCTGAGTGAGGGCACGCGGCGTTCCAGCAGGCGCAGGCGCTGGACCGGGTCGGTGGCGTACCTCGCCCGCTTGAGCGGCAGGTGGACGTAGAGCTCCTCCACGAGGACGCGGGCGGCGGCCACCAGCTGGTAGCGGGCCGCGACCGGCAGCGGGTCCGCGGCGGCCTGCTCCAGGAACTCGTCGAGCCCGGTCGACCCCGGCAGGGGCCGCGGCGGCTCCGTGATCCTCGGGCTCATGTGTAGTAGGCCTTGAGGCGTTCGAGCTGGGGCACCCTGCTGCGTGCCACGGCGGCGAAGTAGGCCGCGTCGTGGGTCAGCGAGTCCGGGCCCGGGACGACCAGGTCCGGCGGGATGTCGTCGGTGGCGGCGAAGGCCCCCAGATCGCCCTCCGGCATGTCGCCGAACAGCGCGAGCGGCGCACCGGGGTCGTCGGGCGGCCCTCCCCAGGCCGCCAGCGCGATCTGCGCACCGCGCCAGGCGCCCACCGGGTCGTGGCGGACCTTCGCCAGCGCCTGCTTGACGCCTCGCCAGTCCAGCGTGGCGTCGGCCCGGCCCGGCTGGCGCACCGCCACGCTGCGCCCGGGCCCGGCTTCCGGGATCGTGTTGGTGCCGGTCGCCCCGGCGGCCGTCATCAGTGCCGACGTTCCGTAGCACGGCCGGCCACGCACCAGCACCAGCAGCACGTGGCGCTCGACCGCGTCGATGAGGTTGCGGTACACGTCCCCGACCGGGTCGTGACGTTGGAGCACGAGCAGGTCCGCGGCGCTGCCGCGCTCCAGGCGCCCCACCTGCGGCCCCCATGCGGTCGCCAGCGCGTCGCCGGGGTTGGCGGTGACCATGTCGCAGAGGTCCCGGTCGTCGAAGTGGCGGCCGAACTCGTGGCTGTTGAGGGCGTCGGCGACCTTCAGCTCGCCGAGCACGTGCTTGGTCCCCGACGGCGACCAGTCCGACCCCAGCGCGATCCGCAGCCCCTTCCCCGCAGCGTCGACCACATCCGTCGTCTCGTGGTAGAGCCAGTAGTTGGAGAACGGCGACCAGACGACGGTGCCCCGCTCGGCGGCGTCGATCGCGGCCACGGAGTCGCGCCACCTCGTGAACTCGGCGGAGGTCAGCGCGGTGCCGTGCACACCGATCAGCCCCGGCTTCAGACAGGGTTCGAGGTCCGCGAACTCGCGGTGGACGACCGATTGCGGGCTCACCGCGTCCACCTCCTCGACGCGCCGGCCCTCCGCGACGTGGTAGATCAACAGACGGGTCCCGTCGAGCTTCGGCGCCCGGTCCTCGCGCAGCACGTCGGCGTCGAGCTGGAGCGCCGAGGTCAGCACCAGGTCGCGCCCCGCCGGCAGCTTCTCGTTGTCGATGATCCGCAGCAGCCAGCCGTCGACCGGGCGGGTCGAGTGGGGCGGCCCTTGGATGGACGTGGTCCCGCCGATCAGCGCCTTGACCTCGACGTACTTGATCAGCGCCTCGGGCGCGGCCTGGCCGAGCACCCTGGCGGGCCAGGTGACCGTCGTCGAATAGTCGGGCGGATGCTTCTCGTCGACCCAGCGGTCGTGGTGCAGGTAGGGGACGCCGACCGCCTCCCACAGCGGGAGGGTGTTGTAGCCGAGGTGGTTGTGGAGGTCGACCAGCCCCGGGAGGATCAGGGCGCCCGTGTCGATCCGCGGTGCCTCGGCGAAGCCCGCGGGCGGGTCCGCCCCGGCCGGCTGCACCGCGTCCAGGCGGCCGTCGTCGCCGACGTACACGGCGCCGGGGTCGAGGATCCGGTGGTCGCCGTCGAAGGTGACCACGGTGCCGAGCAGCACGAGTGCCATCAGCCCGGCGCCTTCCAGACCAGCGTGTGCCCGTCGTCCGGCGAGGGACGGTTGACGGAGTTCTGGACCCCGCCCGGCGTGGCGCGCACCCAGGCGTCGTCGCCGAGGAACGCCGGTGCGCCGAAGGGCAGGTCACGTCTGGGGATCGGGCTGTAGTCGGACTCCTCGAAGGCGGCGCCGTAGTTGGGCCCGGTGTTGTCCCCGTCGTCGTCCGGCCCGACCACCGGGCGCAGGGTCGTGACCGCCTCGCGCCAGGCATCCAGTAACGCCACCGGGTCATGACTCGACGGGTGCGGCACCTTCACCAGCGTGGCCTGGGGCCGGTCGCTCCAGAGCCGCACCGCCTCCTGGGCCATGAACCCCATGGCGACGACGGCCTGCAGGTCCGTGCCCACCGCCCGGCCGAAGACCTCGTTGCGCCACTGCGCCTGCGCGGGGTCGGCGAGCCGCTCCTTCATCGCCAGGGCCTGTGCGGGGTGGACGGCGTACGCCCAGGCGTTGAGGCAGACGTAGGAGCGGGTCAGCCCCAGCTTGGCGAGGAAGCCCTGTACCCGCTGGCCGGCGTTGCCCACGAGGCTGCGCCCGGCGATCCGTTCGGTCGGTCCGGGGTCCGAGGCCACGATCAGCACGCGGGCCGAGCCGTCGAGCCGGCCGCGGTAGAAGATCGGCCCCCAGTCACCCCAGAACGCTTCGGCGACGGGCGGGTCGGGCACCTGGGCGAGAAGCGTCGCGAACTCGGTCGTCGGTCCGCGGTCGAACTCCGGCATCGGTCAGCACCTCCTCACCGGTCGGATCGCGCCCCGCCCGCCTGCGCCCTGACGACCCCGTGACTCCGCGGCGGTCCGGGGGCCTGCGGCGGCGCGGACGGCCGCGGACGCCACAGGGCCCGGAGCCAGGGCCCGTCGGGGCTCGGGTGGTTCGAGGGGAGGGCCGCACCCGGGTGGTCCGAGGGGTCGAACCGGGGCGTGTCCGGCGATCCGTTGTCCTTCCAATGGATCACACGACTCCCGTCCCCGCAAACCGCAGGCAAACCGTCAGGCCGACGGAGCCCAATGGCTTCCTGTACCGGCTGACCGCCTACAAGACCGATTTGCCTGTTGAACCCGAATCTCAATGTCTCCGGTGAACAGGATCCCTGGACCAACCACCCCCAGAGCGTCGGAAGCGTGACTCACGACAAGGACCTGGTTTGGCAGACGCTCTGCGACCTGGATGTTCCCGCAAACAAAGGGTGCCTTGAACCGCTTCCGCAGCGCGCGGAAAAACAGGCGAACTCGACCGCGACGGACACTGCCAAGCTGAAGGATGATTTCAACGCACTTCTCGCCAAGCTGAGAGCGGCGCAGCTCTTGGAAGAACAAGCGGAGGCGGACAAGACTGATACCGAGGATGCCGCATCTCATCGACCCCGCCATTGAGCGTTCTTGCCGGCACCTCGACACCGGGCGTCCGTACGTGCCGCACCGTCAGCCGGAGGGCGGCGGTGCCGGAGTGGGTTTGAGCCCGTCCAGGGTCAGGTCGAGCAGGCGTTCGGCCTGCGTCCGCTGTTCGGGCCTTGCCGAGGTGAGGGCGATGCCGGCAAGGGCCGCGAACATGTCGGTCGGGCTGATGTCGGTCCGGATCGCCCCGGCCTTGGCGCATGCGTCCATCAGGGCGGTGATGGCGGTCTGGATCATGTCGTGGCTGTGGGCGTACGGATTGCTCCCCGCAGCGGCGATGGCTCGCAGAGCCTCGGCCATGCCGAGTTTGGCGGTGGCGTAGTCCATGAACAGGCGTGTCCATGCGCGCAGGGCGTCGTAGGGCGGGTTCGCCGCGAGCAGGTCGGGAACGACGTCGCACAGCTGGGCCACCTCGTTGCGGTGGGCCGCCTCGACCAGGGCCTCCCTGGTGGGGAAGTTGCGGTACAGGGTCGCGGTGCCGACGCCCGCCTCCCGGGCGATCCGCTCAAGGTGCGCGTCCAGCCCTTCCTCGGCGAACACGCGCACCGCAGCGCTGAGGATCTTCTCCCTGTTGCGCTGCGCGTCGGCTCTCAGCGGGCGTTCTGCATCTCGGGCCATCGGCGGTCGTCGTCCCTTCCGGTTGCTAAGTGGAGGCGAGCCCACTTAGCCTGGCATCAAGTGGTGGCGCCTCCACTTTCACTCTAGGGCATGGCCCCGGCCTGCCCGCACACCTCCTGGAAGGGCTACCGGTCATGTCGGGAATCGAAGGAAAGGTCGTCGCGATCACCGGCGCCGGCAGCGGCATCGGCGAGGCCACCGCCCTGCTGCTCGCCGGGCGGGGCGCCAAGGTCGTCCTCGGGGCGCGCCGGTCGGATCGACTCGAAGCCCTGGCCACCCGGATCGGCGAGGCGGGCGGCGAAGCCACGTGGACGCGCACCGACGTCACACGGCGCGAGGACCTGTCCGCGCTCGTCGAACTGGCGCGCAGCCGGTTCGGCAAGCTCGACGTCCTGGTCAGCAACGCCGGAATCGGTCCGATCTCGCCCCTGGACGAGCTCCGCGTCGAGGACTGGGAGCGGATGATCGACGTCAACCTCAAGGGCGTCCTGTACGGGATCGCCGCCGCCCTGCCGGTCTTCCGGGAGCAGGGCTTCGGACACTTCGTCAACACCGTCTCCACGGCCGGGTTGCGCGTCGTCCCGCTCCAGGCCGTGTACGCCGCCACCAAGAACGCCGTGCGCACCCTGTCCGAGGGCCTGCGCCAGGAGGCCGGCGACAGCCTGCGGGTGACGGTCGTCTCGCCGGGTATCACCCGCACCGAGTTTCCGGACTCCATGTCACCGCAGATGAAGGCCCAGGTCGGCGACACCATGGACAGGATCGCGATCCCCCCGGAGGCCGTCGCCCGCGCCATCGCCTTCGCCGTCGAGCAGCCGGACAGCGTCGATGTGGGTGACATCGTCGTCCGTCCCACCGCGCAGAGCTAGGGGTCTGCCGGAGAGTGGACGCGGTCCGGGATGAGCGCTGGGCGGGGGCGGCCCCGTGTCCGCCCCGGGACGGGTACGCCGTGGCGGGACGCGCCGGGTCCGTACGGACCGGCCAAGATCCGCCCTCGGAACGACCTGACCCCCCGTCGGCCGGCGGAGGTCGACGTGTCTAGGGTGTCCCGGTGGACATAGCAGCGGTGGCGATTGCGGTGACCGGAGTGTCGGGAACGCTCGGGGCCGCACTGCTCACCCAACGGGGCGCCGAACGAGCAAAGCGGCGCGAGTTGGAGCTCAGCCAAGCCTTCGCGGAGACCCGCGAGAACCTCGCCCTGCGGCGCGACTGCTACACCCGCCTGTACCGCGACGCACGGCAGTTCGCGACCGCCCTCAACCGGCACCTGCGTGTCCTGCGCGACCGGACGCCCGGGGAGGACGACGCCCGGGCGCTGGACGAGGCCAAGGACGCGCACCGCAACCACTGGTCCGAGACCCTGATGATCGCACCCGATGCCGTGATAGCCCCGGGCGGCATCGCCAACCAGGCCCTCACCCACGTGTACGGAATGGTCAAGCGCCTGGAACAAGGCGACGCGCGGCCCGGCGAGGACCTGCGATCGGCCGCCGAGGCACAGGACGAGCTGTGGGCGCTGATCAAGACCATGCGGCATGCGATGCGGCAGGACCTGGGGGTGGGCGGGGAGTTCTAGCCCGTGCGGTGCACGGTTCACGAGGCCTGTTGCACGCCCGACGAGGGCGACACCGCCCCGTCGGCCCCCTGTCAGCCCCGCCGGCCCCCGCCACAGGCTCCCGGCGGCTCCCGGCTGGATCACGCAAGGTTCAGACCGCCGGGCTCGGCGGGTGACGCGTTCGGCGACGGCGGCCGTGGCACGTCGCGGCACCAGGCGGGGCGCCGGCGTTCCGACACCGTCGGGAGCCCTCGCAGCATTCCGGGCCCGCCTTTCGTCACGGAGTGTGGACGGTTGGCGGGCCGGGCGTGAGGGCTGTGGTGCGGGCCACCCCCGGCCCGGTCACCACCCCACCACTTCGGCACACGCGGCCGAGGGCCCGTCACCCACCGTCGACGATGTG
>NZ_JBVHHB010000052.1:0-12877 GCF_055561295.1 Kitasatospora sp. NPDC022785
CGCCCGTGGGCGTCGGCCGGGACCTCGGGGATCTCGTCGCCGACCGGCGCCTCATGCACAACCGTCATCTCGAACCACTCCAAGGGTGAGGGAACTGTCCGACAGCCAACGTCTGCATTGCCCCCGGCTGCGAATCACTTCTTCACTTATGACTGTACGAGGGGCCCCGCGCTGGTTTCGGCGTCGATTCTGTACAAGGTCGCGTCCGTTTAGATGTCAGGGCTGCACAGAAACCGGCCCCGGAGCCCATGTGCGGACAGTGCCCGTTCGATTACCCGATGCTGTCCACCGGGTCCCGTTCGGATGATCTGGACATGAGGAAACGTGCAGGTCAGGCCGGTCGCCGGGGGGCGTCGGCGGGCCACCCGCGGAGTCGCTGCGGGCAGGCTCCGGCGGCGTCGGCCGGGCGGGAAGGAGCGGCTTCGGCGGCCGATCAGTCGTAGGGATACGCCAAAAACACCGAAGCCCACCCGGATGGTCCCGGGTGGGCTGTCCGAGGGACTGCGTCAGCTCTTGCGGCCGTCCTCCGGCTCGTCCTTGCCCCGCAGCTCCTCCTCGCGGCGGCGCAGGTCCGCCTCCCACTGCCTGAGCATGTCCTCGTGCCGGTTGTCGTCCTTCTTCAACGAGGCCAGGAACTCCGGGTCGTCGTCCGGCGCGAGCGGCCGCCCGCCTCGCGGGCGCTCGTACCCCGGCCCGCCGGAGATGCGGTCCGCCGGCCGGATCTGCAGGGCGCCGCGCTGCTTGCCGGCCACCAGCCAGGCGATCGAGCCGACCAGCGGGAAGAGCAGCACGATGATCACCCAGATCACCTTGGGCAGGTGCTTCACCTCCTCCTCGGGCGTGGTCAGGCAGTCGATGAACGCCCACACCCAGAGGGCGAGCGGAAGGACGAAGGTCAGGATCCTCAGCACGGCGGCGATCTCCCCCGGCGACGGCGGTGGTGGCGGGCGGCCTCGAAGCGGCGGCGGCTTCACGGGGGCCCTTGACCGAGCCAGGCTATCGGGTGGCGGATACTGACTGGCATGGCATACGACGATCTCCGCTCCTTTCTGCGGGCCCTCGACCGGGAGGGCGACCTCAAGCGCATCAAGGCCGAGGTGGACCCCCATCTGGAGATCGGCGAGATCGTCGACCGGGTCCAGAAGGCCAAGGGCCCTGCCCTGCTGTTCGAGAACGTCAAGGGCTCGTCGATGCCGCTGGCGATGAACGTCTTCGGCACCGAGCGCCGGCTCGCCAAGGCGCTCGGCCTCAAGGGTCCGGACGACATCTCCGAGAAGATCGCCGGCCTGCTGAAGCCGGAGCTGCCGCAGGGCTTCACCGGCTTCCGGGACGCCTTCGGCAAGCTCGCCTCGATGGCCCACGTGCCGCCCCGCAAGGTCAAGCAGGGCGAGGCCGCCGTCCAGGAGGTCGTGCTCACCGGTGACGACGTCAACCTGGACGAGCTGCCCGCCCTCTTCACCTGGCCGCTGGACGGCGGCTCCTTCTTCAACCTGGGCCTGACCCACACCAAGGACCCGGACACCGGCATCCGCAACCTCGGCCTCTACCGGCTCCAGCGGCACGACCGGCGCACCATCGGCATGCACTGGCAGATCCACAAGGACAGCCGCAACCACTACGCGGTGGCCGCCCGCCGCGGGGAACGGCTGCCGGTCGCGATCGCCTTCGGCTGCCCGCCGGCCGTCACCTACGCCGCCACCGCGCCGCTGCCGGGTGACATCGACGAGTACCTGTTCGCCGGCTTCGTCGCCGGGGAGCGGGTCAAGATGGTCGACTGCAAGACCGTCCCGCTGCAGGTCCCGGCCGACGCCGAGGTCGTGCTGGAGGGCTGGCTGGAGCCCGGCGAGATGCTGCCCGAGGGCCCGTTCGGCGACCACACCGGCTTCTACACGCCGCAGGAGCCGTTCCCGGCACTGAAGATCGACTGCGTGACGATGCGCCGCCGCCCGATCCTGCAGTCCATCGTGGTCGGCCGCCCGCCGACGGAGGACGGCCCGCTGGGCAAGTTCACCGAGCGGTTCTTCCTGCCGCTGCTGAAGATCATCATCCCGGACATCGTCGACTACGACCTGCCCGAGGCCGGCGGCTTCCACAACTGCGTGATCGTCTCGATCGACAAGAAGTACCCCAAGCACGCCCAGAAGACGATGCACGCCATCTGGGGCGCCCACATGATGTCGCTGACCAAGCTGATCATCGTGGTCGACTCCGACTGCGATGTGCACGACTACCAGGAAGTCGCCTGGCGCGCCTTCGGCAACGTGGACTACAGCCGCGACCTGACGGTGGTGGAGGGCCCGGTCGACCACCTCGACCACGCCTCCTACCAGCAGTTCTGGGGCGGCAAGGCGGGTATCGACGCGACCCGCAAGCTGCCCGAGGAGGGCTACACCCGGGACGGCGGCTGGCCCGAGATGGTCTCCTCCGACCCGGCCACGGCCGAGCTGGTGGACCGCCGCTGGAAGGAGTACGGGCTGTGAGCACCGCTGCGGCGCTTCCGGAGGTCCCGCCGGGCAAGGTGAAGGCGTTCCTGCGGCTGGTGATGATCGAGCACTCGGTCTTCGCCCTGCCCTTCGCCTACATCGCCGCGCTGACGGCGATGTTCCTCGCCGACGAGCGGGTGCACTGGGGCGAGCTGTTCATCGTCACGGTCTGCATGGTCGGCCTGCGCACCTTCGCCATGGCCGCCAACCGGATCATCGACCGCGAGATCGACGCCCGGAACCCGCGCACCGCCGGGCGTGAACTGGTCACCGGCGCAGTGTCGGTGAAGACCGCGTACACCGGCTCGGCGATCGCGCTGGTGGTCTTCCTCGGCGCGGCCGCTCTGCTGAACCCGCTCTGCCTCGCGCTGGCGCCGGTCGCCGTCGTCCCGATGGTGGTCTACCCGTACGGCAAGCGGTTCACGGACTTCCCGCAGGCGATCCTGGGCCTCGCCCAGGCCATGGGCCCGGTCGGCGCCTGGCTGGCCGTCACGGGCTCGTGGTCCTGGGACGCGGTCGTCCTGGGCGCGGCGGTGGGCATCTGGATCGGCGGCTTCGACCTGATCTACGCCTGCCAGGACGTCGCCTCCGACCGGGCGGGCGGCGTGCGCTCGGTGCCGGCCCGCTTCGGCATCCCGGCGGCGATCCGGGGCGCCCGCGTCTGCCACGTGCTCACCACGCTGCTGCTCGGCTGGTACGCGGTGCTGACCGACGCCGGGCCCGCGTTCTGGATCGGGCTGGCGGTCGTGGCCGGCGCCTTCGTCTACGAGCACACCATCGTGAAGCCGAACGACCTGTCGAAGCTGAACCGGGCGTTCTTCCAGACGAACGGGTTCGTCGGGATCTCGCTGTTCTTCTTCGCACTGGTCGACTTGGTCGTGCGCGGCCTCGGGATCTGACGTCAGCTCTTCCCGCCCTCGTCGAGCGTGTGCTTGACGAGGGCGTTGGCGTGTCCGTGGCCGAGACCGTGCTCGCTCTTGAGCCAGGCGACCAGCTCCATGTGCCTGGTCAGCGGGGAGGAGCGGATCAGCTCCTTCCAGTGCGAGATCGGCTCGCCGTACTTCTTCTCGATCGACGGGAAGTAGGCGGCGGGGCCCTTGGCGGGTTCGGTGCTCATGGTGGGGGTCTCCTGGTCGTGTGGTGATCCGGATCCGGTGGTTGTCACGCGGTCAGCTTGGCGGTGGTGGCAGTCAGCCAGCCCAGACCGAGGGCGGCCCCGGCGGTGAAGGCCAGGACGGTGGCTCCGGAACCGGCGAATCCGGCCAGCACGCCGACCGGCACGACGCGGGAGGCGACGGCCCACGTGCGCTCGCCGGCGGCGGCGAAGTGCCGGGCGAGCACCAGGAAGGCGGCGCAGAGGGCGAGGAAGCCGACCGAGCCGCCGATCATGTGGACGGTGCCGTGCGGGCTGAGCTCGGCGACCCGGCCCTCCGGGGCGCCGACCGGGAACCCCGCGCCGGGGTCGGCCTTGAACACGGCGCTGACGAGGAACGACGCGCCGAACACGCCGACCAGGCGAGGGGCCCAGGTGCCGCCGGGGCTGTTGCGCAGGGTCCGGCGGAGGCCGACGGCGCCCGCGATCGTCAGCACGCCGGTGACCAGGAAGCTCGCCACCTGGATGAAGCCGAGACCGCCGAGCGCGAGCTGACTGATGGCGTTGCGGCCGAAGTCGAAGCCCTCACGGGTGAGGCCCTGGGTGATTCCCACGGCCAGGAACAGCGGGCCCGCGGCGGCGCCGGCGGTCAGCAGGGTGCGGGTGCGGGCGGCGGGGGCGCTCAGCACTGCGGTGGTGTTCGTCATGCCCGGTAAGACCGGGGGCGTGAGCGGAACTCATCGGCATGCCGGGTGTGATCCGGGTCACAGGGGGTCACGTGGTGGTGCAGAGGGACGAACGACCCACCGGGGGACGGTCGTGCGGGCCGGGACGTAGCATCTGCGCATGATCGACGAGACCGCTCCAGACTGGCGGGCCGACCGGATCGGAAGCGCCCTGCGCGGTGAGAACCCCACCGTCATGAGGCGGTTGGACGCCGGGTTCGCCGTCGTCGGCGACGTCCAGTTCCTGCCCGGATACTCGATCCTGCTCACCGACGAACCGGGTGTCGAGCGCCTCTCCGACCTGCCGCGCCCGCGCCGGCTCGCCTACCTCGCCGACATGGACCGCCTCGGCGAGGCCGTCGAACGGGCCTGCCGGGCCGCAGATCCGGCGTTCCGGCGCGTCAACCTTGAGATCCTCGGCAACAAGGACGCCTTCCTGCACGCCCACGTCTGGCCCCGCTTCGACTGGGAGCCCGACCACCTCGTCCGGATGCCGGTCTGGCTCTACCCGCAGGACCACTGGCGCGACCCGCAGTACGCCCTCGGCCCGCAGCACGACGCGGTCCGCGCCGCTGTCGGGGCCGCGCTCGACGCGCTGCAGTAGGCCGGAGCGGGTTCCGGCTGCGGCGGTAGGCGCTGTCTCGGGTCGTCCCGCCGGCTGGTATTCCCGCGGGAGCGGGCGGCCACTCGATGGCGTGAAGTTCGCCGCCGGGCATGGAAGGCCGGTCCAACCCGTGCCTACGCTGCGGGACATGGACATCGTGATCCCGCTCTTCGATCGCTTCGAGCCGCTCGACGCGATCGGCCCGTACGAGATCCTCGCGTACGTGCCGGGCGCGAAGGTGCGCTTCGTCGCGCCGCAACCGGGCCGGGTCGGCGACGCGTTGGGCGCCCTCACGGTGGACGTTCCCACCCGTTACTCGGAGGTCGACGCCTGCGACGTGCTGCTCGTCCCCGGCGGCAACGGCACCCGGCCGCTCGCCGGTGATCCGGAGTTCCTCGACTGGATCTGCCGCGTGCACGAGACGACCCGGTTCACGACGTCCGTCTGCACCGGCTCCCTCGTCCTCGGCGCCGCCGGGCTGCTCAAGGGGCTCACCGCCACCACCCACTGGGGCGCCGTCGCCGATCTGGAGAGCCACGGCGCCACCTACACCGCCGAGCGGGTCGTCCGCAGCGGACGGATCATCACCTCGGCGGGTGTCTCGTCCGGTATCGACATGGCCCTCCGGCTGGCTGCCCTGCTCACCGACGACGTCACCGCCCAGGCCATCCAGCTCTGCACCGAGTACGACCCCCAACCACCGTTCGACACCGGCTCCCCGGCCAAGGCGCCGGCTGCCGTCCGGGAGCGCATCCGCACGCTGGGCTGAGGCGTTCAGCCCAGCAGACGGCGCCGGTACCGGACGGCGGGGCGGTCGTTGACGGTGAGGTCCCCGACCGCCGTGAAGCCGGTGCGACGGAGCACCGCCAGGGACGCCGGATTGTCCAGCGTGGCCACGGCCGTGAGTGTCGAGAGCCCGTAGTCGGCCGCGGCGAGCCGGAAGACCTCCAGTACCGCGGCCGTCGCCACACCCCGGCCCGCGGCCTGTTCGCCGACCCGATAGCCGAGTTCGGCGCCGCCGTCCTCGACGTCCACCAGGTTGACGCGGCCGAGCAGCTCCCCGCGCTCGTCCACGACGAGGTGGAAGTGGCAGGACCCGGCGTCCTGTTCGGCGAGCAGGGCGCGGTGCCGGTCGGCGAAGCCTTCGAAGTACGCGTCACCGCGGTCCGGCACCGACCGGGCGAAGTACTCCCGGTGCTCCAGCTCGAACGCCAGCAGGGCCGGCGCGTGGTCGTTCCGGAGCCGCTCCAACCTGATCATGCCTGCCAGCATAGGCAGTTCGGCCGGGGAGCTCGGCGGAACGGCTCCGCATGGTCGGCGGCCCAGGCATCCAGCCCGCGGGCCGGCCGGTGACGTCCCGGACGGCGGAGGTGACCGGCTCCGGGGAGCCGATGTGAGCGCCGGTGAAGTCGAGCGCGTCCTCCACGATCCGGCCGGCCGGCCGCTGCCGAGCATCCGGCGGCGCGCCTCCTCCCGGGGGATCTCCTCCCACCGGACGGGCCGGCCGGCGGCCTCCCCGAGGATCCGCAGGTGCTCGGCCTGGGTCGGCGAGGAGGGGCCGGTCGGGTGGTACCGGGCGCCGTCGTACCCGTCGTCCACGAGCGCGCGGACGGCGACGGCGGCGATCTGCGGCGCCTACCAGCTCGACCCGGCGCGTGCTCACCCCCTGCTGGACGAGCCGCCGGACCTCCTGCACCTGCCCAGCCGCCCCGGCCACCACCCCGAGCTCCGGCCGCGGTGGAACTCCTCGGCGGTCGGCCGTCGGCGGCCGTCAATACACTGAAGGCCGACCGGCACACGCGAAGGCGAACCGGCCCTCTGCGACAGGAGAGTTCCGTGCGAGCTGCCAGGATCGCGGTCGTGACCAGCGCCGTCGGCGCCGAGTACGACGACGACCTCCCGCTGATCGTCGACGCCCTGCGGGCCGAAGGCCTGGCGGCCGAGGCGGTGGCCTGGGACGCCGACGCCCCGGGGTGGGAGCGGTTCGACCTGGCGGTCATCCGGTCGACCTGGGACTACGCGGAGCGGCTCGGTGAGTTCCTGGCCTGGGCCGACGCGACGGCCCGCGCCACCCGGCTGTGGAATCCGGCGCCCGTGGTGCGCTGGAACAGCGACAAGCGCTATCTGCCGGCGCTCGCCGGGCGTGGCGTCCCCGTCGTGCCGACGCGGTTCCTCGACCCGGGCGCGCCCTGCGATGAGGCGGACTTCGACCTGGCCGGGGGAGTGGTGGTCAAGCCCGCCGTCTCCGCGGGCGCCCGGGACACCGCGCGCTACGAGCCGGGCCGGTCCGCGGACGCCCTGGCCCATGCCCGCCTGCTGCTCGACCAGGGGCGCACGGCGATGGTCCAGCCGTACCTCCGGCGGGTGGAGGAGGGGGAGCGCGCACTGGTCTTCGTCGCCGGCGCCTTCAGCCACGCCATCCGCAAGAGCCCGGTACTGACCGAGCCGGGGGTGATCGACAACTTCCGGACGGCGCACCCCGGCGTCACCCAGTACCGGCCGACCGAGCCCGAGCTCCGTACCGCCCGGGCCGCTCTCGCGGCGGTCCCGGCCGCCGACCCGCTGCTGTTCGCCCGGGTGGACCTGGCGCTGGACGAGGCGGGGGAGCCGGTGGTCATGGAGCTGGAGCTGATCGAGCCGAACCTGTTCCTCCGGGACTGCCCGCAGGGGCTGGAGCGCCTCGCCGCGGCCGTGGCCGCCGAGAGCCGGCGCGAGGCTCGGGGGTGGACGGGGCCGGCCTAGCCGAGCCGTGGCGCCTCCGGGTGGTAGGCACGCTGCCGTTCGACCGGTGCGTCGCCGAAGTCGCCCTTGCCGTTGACGACCTCGCCCACCCCGACCCGGACGCCCTGGGCCCGGCCGAAGCCCTTGAGCACCCCGCCCCTCCCGTCCGGGTCCGGGTAGCCGTACGGGTGGCCGGCGGCCAGGACCACCGAACGGGCCGAGACCTGCCCGAGCACCTGAGCGCCGGAGCCGATCCGGCTGGAGCCCGTCACCTCGGCGCCGCCCCCGAGCCGGGTCTCGTCGCCGAGCTCGATGCTGTCGGTTCCGGCCGCCTTGATCCGTGCACCGCCCTCGCCGATCTCCGACCGCGCGCCGATCACGATGGCCCCGCACGCCGGTGGCCCTGATCAGGGTGCCGCCGTGCAGCACGTTCCCCCGCCGGAGGAGGCAACCGCTGCGTTCGTCGCACTCGATGACCACGCCGGGGTAGAGCACGTTCCCGGGGTGCAGCCGGACCCGCCGCGAGACGATCACCGAGAACGGGTCGAGTACGACGACGCCCTGGTCGGCGAGGTCCATCAGCTCCCCGGGTGTGAGCAGCCCGCGCTCCCGGCGCATCCGCGCCACCCGCTCCTCCGGCGACCCGGCTCCCATGATCATCCGCTCATGCTCCCGACTGGGGCACCTGCTGTAAAGCGGGTGCCCGGCGGGCGGCCGTGCGGGCACGACGCCCGCATGGCACGGTGGGCGGGAACGAGCCGGACCCTGGGAGGAACACCGTGATCGGCAAGCTGCAGTGCATCGTCCTCGACTGTCCGGAACCGGCCGTGCTGGCCCGGTTCTACGCGGCGCTGCTGGGCGGCGAGGTCGACCGGCCGGACCGGCGGTGGTCGCTGGACGAGACGTGGTCCACCCTGCACACCGAGGGCGGCCCGGTGTTCTGCTTCCAGGGTGTCGCCGACCACCGGCCGCCGCAGTGGCCCGACCCGGCGCACCCCCAGCAGGTGCACCTGGACATCGACGTGGAGGACCTCGACGGCGCCGAGCGCGAGGTGCTCGCGCTCGGCGCCACCAGGCTGTCCGACGCCGGTGGTTGGCGGGTCTACGCGGACCCGGCCGGCCACCCGTTCTGCCTGCTCGCGGCCGGCTGACCGGAGACGTTCCCCGGTGCCCGCGCACGCTGGGCGGAGTCCTGCTGCGCGTGCTCAGTCCAGCGACAGGACGTCACCGACGCTCAGGCGGCCGGGAGTCGCCACCTCGGCGAGGGCGTCGAGGCGGTTGTCGTGCGCCTGGGCGACGGCCTTGAGGATCTCGGGGGCGTGCGGGAGGCCGGGCTGGGCGGCGGTGGTCATCACACACCGCTCGCTGGAGCGGACGAAGGCCAGCCGGGCGCCGGCGCTGGAGCCGCTGCGGGCCTCGTGGCCAAACCAGTCGTCCTCGACGAACGGCCGGGTGCCGGGCGGGGTGCGCAGCAGGATGTTGGGGCGGAAGCGGCGCTCGTCCACGACGGTGGACGGGCAGGCCGCGCGGACCCAGTCCAGGGTGGCGGTGGTGAGCACGCTGACCGGGAGCTGGTCGAGGTGGGAGACGGCGTCCTCGCGGGCGAGTGCGACGTCCGGGCGCTGGAGGTAGGCGCGCAGGAAGGCGGTCGGGTCGGCGACCGGCCGGCCGAGCGGGTCGAACAGCTCGGGGCCGTCGAGCCGGTGGCCGAGCCGGGAGGAGAGGCGGAGCAGGCCGTCCATCCGGCGGAAGCGCCGGGTGTTCTTGCCGGAGCCGAACTTGCCCGCGCCGTCGCGCACGGCGTAGAGGCGGTCGCCGGCCAGGCCGCGTTCGTCCACCTCGACGGAGTCGAGCCGCTCGCCGCCGGTGGACTTCACGGGGTAGCGCCAGAGCTGCTCGATCACTCCGATGATCTCTGCCATGGCGGGAAAGCCTAGCGGCGCCCGCCGGGGATGGTCTAGACCAAGTCCCCCTTTGGTCAAGCCGGTCCGGTCAAGCCGGTGCGGTCGAGCCCGCCCGCTCACCCCAGCCGGGCGACGGCCCGCACCGGCGCGCCGTCGGCCGCGACCAGCCGCAGCGGGAAGAGCGAGACCTCCACCGGCCGCCCGGCCTGCTGGGCCATGAGCAGCGTCCGCAGGTCGGTCAGGTTCTCGGCGATCACGCCGCCCCCGGATGCGCCCAGCAGCACCCGGTGCGCGGCCAGCGTGGGCTCCGCGGCGGCCGGCTGGTCGTGCTCGTCGGTCAGGTCGGCGAGCAGCGCGGCCACCGCCGGGTCGCCCGGGCCCGGATCGGGGGTGGGGTCGACGCTCAGCGCGTCCACGCCGACCGTCCGCACCCCGGCGGCGACGATCGCCTCGGCCGCCCCGGCGGTCAGGCTGGGGTGGGCGAGGTAGGCGTCGGTGCCCCAGTGCCGGGCCCAGCCGGTGGCCAGCAACAGGACAGTGCCCTCCGCGGACCGCTCCAGCGCCGGGGCGAGCAGCTCCGGCGTCACCTCCGCACGCGGCTCCAGACCGCGCAGGTCGGCGACGACGGCCGGGCCGGTGAACCGCTCCAGCGGCAGGCCGTCCAGCGTCGGCCAGGTGACGTCCACGTGGTACGGCGCGTCCACATGGGTGCCGGACTGCGAGCCGAGGTGCAGGGCCAGCACGTTCACCCCGGCGGTGGCGGTGGTGAGCGCGGGCTCCAGGACGACGGCCGGATCGCCGGGGTAGACCGGCATCGCGGTGGTCACCTGATGGGTGAGGTCGACGAGGGTCGCTGCCATGCCGCCCATCCTCCCAGGGGTGACGGCGGATGGGGCCGTTGCGGTGGCCTCCGTATAGAAAGGGAGCCATGGGAACAGACAAGCGTCAGCCGTGGGTGGTCGGGGTCTCGGGCGCGTCCGGTACGCCGTACGCGGCCTCCGTGATCCGGGCGCTGATCGCCGCCGGGGAGCCGGTGGACCTGATCGTCAGCCGGGCCGCCCGGCTCACCATCCTGGACGAGACCGGCATCTCGTTCCGTGACGCGCACTGGCGCACCGACCTCGCCGCCTGGCTGGCCACCGACGACGCCCGCTTCGGCCCGGAGCAGCTCGACGACGTCCGCTACTGGCCCGCCGGGGACTTCGCGGCCGGCCCGTCCAGCGGCTCCTACCCGGCCAAGGGCATGCTGGTGGTCCCGGCGACCACCGGCGCGGTGGCCGGGATCGCGCTCGGCCTGAGCAAGGACCTGCTCCAGCGGGTCGCCAGCGTGACCCTCAAGGAGCGCCGCCCGCTGGTGGTCTGCGTCCGCGAGGCGCCACTCAACGGGGTGACGCTGAAGCACCTGGTGGAGCTGGACGCGCAGGGCGCCGTCGTGCTCCCCGCCTCGCCCGGTTTCTACGCGGGCGGCTCCACCGTCCGGGAGCTGGTCGACTTCGTGGCCGGACGGGTGCTGGACGCGGCCGGTGTACCGCACATGCTGTACCGGCGCTGGGAGGGTGAGTTGGGCGCGGCCGCGCGCCACACCGCGCAGCCGGAGTGAGGGGGAGTGAGGAGCCCGGGAGCGGGAGAGTATGTTCTCTGCGATACCCGGGTTGTTCCGCGCATGGCGCCTTTGAATCCGGATAATGATCTGTGGGTCTGGTGAGGTTCGGAAGGACGCGGACGGTATATGGACACGGTGGACAGACAGCTCATCCAGGCGCTCCGGGAGAACGGCCGTGCGTCCTACGCCGAGCTGGGCCGACTGGTGGGCCTCTCCGGCCCGAGCGTCACGGACCGGATCAACCGCCTGGAGCAGGCCGGGGTCATCACCGGCTACCGGGCGACGGTCAACCCGGCCTCGCTCGGCTTCGGCGTCACGGCCCTGATCGGCCTTCAGCTCACCGACGCGGCCGACCACGAGGACGTCGCGCACCGGCTGAAGGACCTCGGCGAGGTCGAGGACTGCTGGTTCATCGCCGGTGACGACTCGTACATGCTCAAGGTCCGGGTCTCCGACGTGGAGGGCCTGGAGTCGGTGGTCAAGCGGATCTCCGGAACGAAAGGCGTGGCCCGGACCCGTACTACCGTCGTACTCTCCACGAAGTGGGAGAACCGGGTGAGCGAACTCCCTCTAGCCGAAGGGGAGTAAAACGATGGCACTGGTCGGTCTGGAGGAGCTGCGCGCGGCCCGGCAGCGGATCGCCGGGGTGGCGGTACGAACCCCGCTGGTCCCCGCCCCCTGGGCAGCCCACGGCGAGCGCCGGCTCTGGCTCAAGCCGGAGAACCTCCAGCCGACCGGCGCCTTCAAGACCCGCGGGGCCTACAACCGGCTCGCCGCGCTCACCGGGCAGGAGCGGGCCCGCGGCGTGGTCGCCCAGTCCAGTGGCAACCACGCGCAGGCGGTGGCGTACGCGGCCGGGCTGCTCGGCATCAAGGCCGTGATCGTGATGCCGGACACCTCTCCGGCGGTAAAGGTCGACGCCACCCGCGCGTTCGGCGCCGAGGTGGTCCTGGTCTCGCCGGAGGAGCGCGACATCCTGCCCGGCGAGCTGGCCGAGCGGCACGGCTACGTCTGGGTGCCCCCGTACGACGACCCGTTCATCATCGCGGGCCAGGGCACGGTCGGCCTGGAGATCGCCGAGGACGCCCCGGCCGAGCTGGACACCGTGCTGGTGCCGGTCAGTGGCGGCGGCCTGATCTCCGGCACGGCGGCCGCGCTCAAGCTCACCCGCCCGGGCGTCCGGGTGGTCGGCGTCGAGCCCGAGCTGGCGGCCGACGCCCAGGCCAGCCTCCGGGCCGGCGAGCGGCTCTCCTGGCCGGTCGCCGACACCTACCGGACGATCGCGGACGGGCTGCGCACCCCCTCGGTCGGCGAGCTGCCCTTCGAGCACCTCACCGCCTACGTGGACGACATCGTCACCGTCACCGAGGACGAGATCCGCGCCACCGTGGCCCTGCTGGCCCGCCGTGGCCGGCTGGTGGCCGAGCCCTCCGGCGCGGTCGCCCCGGCCGCGTACTTCCACCGCGCGGCCGAGACCGGCGGCCAGGCGGTGGCGGCGGTGGTCAGCGGCGGCAACATCGAGCCGGCCCTGCTCGCGGAGCTGCTGGCGGGCTGAGGTCGCCGCGCCCGGGTCGCGACGGGGCCGCGGGCGCCAGGGGCGTACGCTCGTTCCGGCAACGATTCGAAGTCGGAGGAGGCGGGGCACCGCATGGACGCAGGGCTGAAGCGCGAGCTGGAGGCGAAGGTCTACGCGGGTGAGCGGCTGACCCGGGAGGACGGGATCGCGCTCTACGAGAGCGATGAC
>NZ_JBVHHB010000053.1:0-12051 GCF_055561295.1 Kitasatospora sp. NPDC022785
GCGGTCAGGCCCCCACCCTGCGCATACCGCACACCATTGGCATACCGCAGGGATCACTACCTGTCACCACCGACAACAGAACGAAAACCTCAGTAGTACTGCAACCGCATCTGGGGGATCTGCACCCGGGGTGGCCGCTGTACAGCCAGAACGTGCCGAGGCGGTTGAGGTAGAGCTCGTCAGGTATGGCGCGGGCGAGAGCGACGTCACGTGGAGTGGCAGGCTGCTGCTTCGTGCAAACTGGCCGGGATTGGACTTATCTCCCCTGGGCGAAGCCCCGACGATGGCGGAAGTCTTCGAACAGGGGAACTGATGAGGCGTCCGGCAAGGGCTGTGGCCGCAGTCTGTCTACTGTTGGCCCTGACGGCCTGCCAGTCAGGGGCGGCGTCCGGTAAGGCCCAGGGCACCGACGCCGAGTTGGCGTGCGCGGCCGTGAGTCGGCTGCCGGAACAGCTGCCGGGCACCGATGGCGGGCAGGCCTTCGACATCGTGGTGGCGCGCCTCGTCGGCGCCGAGGAACTGGCCAGGGCGGCTGCCCTGGCGGACGCCAAGTTCCAGCCGCTCGCCGATGCCCTGCGGGAGGCGCAGCAGCTGCTCTCCGTGACCTCCGACCCCCAGCAGGCCGAACCCGCAGTCAAGAAGGCCCGGACGTACTGCTGACGGACGAGCGCCACTACTGCCGTCGGTGTGCCTGCCTGTCGGGGCGTCGCTGGCGCGGGATCACTGCAGCCCGGCCCGGCCCGTACAGGCCGCGGCGGGGGCCACACCGTTCGGTGCGGGCCCCGCCTGGATCGCCTTGGTGTGTCAGAGGGCGGTGCCGCCGGTGTAGTGGCCTCGGCGTTTGTAGTGGGATCGGCGGGCTCGGGCCTGGCTTCGTCGTCGGAAGCGTGACCAGCGCAGATGGTGCTCGTTGGTCCGGTGTCGGGGCCCGACGAGGTGGCCCATGAGACGGCGGATCTCCGGCACGCTCAGGGGTATGAGTTCGTGTTCGTCGTCAGCGTCGCCCCTTTTGCGGCCTCACGGGCGCGAAGGGCGGTCAGGTAGGCGAGAGCGGCCGTGGCCAGGGTGATGTGCCGGTACCAGGCGCGGTAGAGGCGGACCTGGTAGTGGTCCAGGCCGCACTCCATCTTCGCCGCCTGGAACGACTCCTCGATCGCCCACCGCGCGGCGGCCACCTTGACCAGGTCCTTCAGCCGGGTGCCGACGGGGCCGTAGCAGACGTAGTGGGCGATCTTGCTCAGGTCGCTGACGGAGCGGCGTGCGAGGACCCAGTATCCGAAGCCGTTCTCCCACACGGGCTGGACCGCTACTCGGGCCCAGTCGTAGATCCGCTCGCCGTGGGAGCCCTGGCCTCCGGAGATGCGCTTCCAGGCCTGCCGCGGCAGTGTCGCGATCACCTTGTCCACCCGGACCTCGGCCCAGCCCGCGGTGATCACGGTGTCGTCGACCTTGGTGGCGAGCACGTGCGCGATGCGGCGTTCCTCCAGCCAGGACCTGAGGTGCTTGGCCTGGCCGTAGGCCTCGTCCGCGGTCACCCAGGCGAACGGGACGCGGGCGTCGACGCGGCCCGGGTCGAAGGACGTTGGCTGGTCCTGCGGCTCAACGACTTTCCTGAGCATCCGCTCTATACCCTGTTCATCGACGCACAGGTCATCGATGACATAGACGACGACCCGGTCGCCTGGCGATTGCTGTCCCGGTCAACTTTCCCCGTTCTCACCGCGCGGGACCGCGCGGAGGTCCTCCGCCGGCCCGATCTCGGCACGGAGAAGACGCTGGAGGTCCCCGGCGGCTTCGAGGGTCAGTGGCGAGGGCGACGAACGGGTCATCCAGGCAGCGTAGTGGCCTGATCCGACTGCGGGCACGGCCTTTCCTCGGCAGCCAGAGGTTCAGACACAGGCACTGACCCCGCCGGGGCGGGGGCCAGGCCCCGCTGCGTGAAGTGTCACGACGCCGACGGCCGGGACCCACTCGCTGTCATTCACAGCGTGATCGCGAACCTCGAATCCGCATCAGCGCACCCACGCGGCCGTGGCCTTCCTGCAGTGGCTCAGTGCACACGACCTCGCCGTGGATACCTGCCGACAGGCCGGCCTCGAACGCTGGCCCACCGCCCCCTCCGCGACCTACCGCCGCGCTGCCAGGCATGACCACGGGCAGGAACAGGGCGAGGCCGGGCACGGAGCCGGACGGCGAGCACCGGGAGGTGGGGACCACTCGGCCGGTGCTCGCCTCCCTGTTCCAGTTCCGCATCGCCACCGCGGAGCAGCGGCGCCGGCTGCACGCCCCGGGCGGCGGCATCGAGAAGGCGCGCGGCCGGCTGCGGCGGCCGGGCCGAGGAGCCCACGTCCCGACCAGCAGCGGCAGTTCCGGCCGGCACTCATGGTGCGCGACTCGCGGATCGGCCTTCAGCCGATGGAACGAGCCCCCTCGATGAGCCCCATGCGGGCCTCGTTCAGGGCTTCTGTCTGCTTGATCAGGTGATCAACGGCGTTGGTCACGAGAGCCATCTCGGCCGGCGTCGTCCAACCCGGCCGGTGGATGATCTTGAGCAGCTCCTCGTGACCGTCGTTGGTCACGGACTTGGTCACCGTAATCAGGTGGTGAATGCGCTGCTCCAGGTGAGCCAGCTGGTCCTTCTCCATGGTGTGCCCAACTTTCCTCGGTCGTAGTGGCACGAACAGGCCATACCTACCCAAGCTGGCTCGCCTTGCCATCGGACCGAACGGGTGGCGTCACCCGGTCTCGTCCGACACGGGTCAAGGGGCCATAGCTGCGGCCGCCAGCTGCCTGGATCACCCGGACGAGTAAACCGACGTCGCATACCAATCCGCGGGCTGGGGGCTCACGACGACCAGCGAGAGCCGGACACCCTGCACCGGCTTGCTGCGGGCTGCCCGATCGCGCGAACGGGGGGCTGGCGCGGTAAGACCCTGGACAGGCCTACGGCCAGCGCAGCCCTCGACGCACTGGCCCTGGTGCTCCTGGAAGTCGAACGTCGCGACGACCGGCGCGCGGCCATCGCGGGATCGACCAGGGCCGACTGGTAGGGCTCCAACTGCCCCCTGATCCATGCGCCATGCGCCAACCGTAGCCGTCCGCGATCCTGCGGGGGGGGACGCTCAGGAGTTCGCCCACCAACGCACTCTCGGAGAACGCACCCAGGGCCGTGGAAGGGCTGCCGGCCCGGCCGACTGCCGAGTCTGCTGAGGATCGCTCCGGTCGCTACGCGTCAGCGGGGACAGTCCGCGCCTCGGGTCGTGGGGTGCTCGGTCACGTTGGTGCGCTTCCCCAGTCGGCCGCTACCACGCTATCCCGCGTTGCGCGGCGACAGCCGCCGTGTAATCCGGTCGAACAGATCCTCCAGCGGCTCGCCGACGTCCCGACCGAACTCGGTCAGCCCGTAGGTGACCTGAGGCGGGGTCGTCGGCTCGACCTCCCGCCAGACCAGGCCGTCCTGGACCAGCGCGCGCAGGGTCTGGGCGAGCATCTTCTCGCTGATGCCCTGGATGCTCTCGCGCAGCTCGTAGAACCGGAGGTCGTGGCTCCGCAAGGAGATCAACACCCAGATGCCCCACCTGCTGGTCACGTGGTCGACCACATCTCGCGCCGGGCAGTCGGTGTGAAACACCTCATACCGCTTCTCGGCCTCGGCCTGTGTGTGCTGCACGCCTACCACCATGTGATGAGCTTACCCAAAGGTATGTCCTTACCAAGAGTAAGGCCGGCTCCTAACGTGAAGGCCACAGAACACATGTGACAGGGAGCTGATCATGATCGTGGTGACCGGGGCTACCGGGAATGTGGGCCGGCCGTTGACGCGGGCGTTGGCCGAGGCGGGCCGGCAGGTGACGGCGGTTTCACGGCACGCGGCGGCGGTGCCGGACGGCGTGCGCCACGTGGCGGCCGACCTGGCCGAGCCGGCCGGCCTTGAGCCCGCGCTGGCCGGAGCGAAAGCGCTGTTCCTGCTGCTGTCCGGCGACATGCACGCCGCCGGAGCCAGCCCGGCCGACATCATCCGCGCAGCCGAGGCCAGTGGGGTCCGCCGGGTCGTCCTGCTCTCCACGCAGGGCGTGGCGACCAGGCCCTTCGGCGCAACGCGGCTCGCGATGCGCGCGCTGGAGGACGTGCTGCGGGAGTCCGGCCTGGAGTGGGCCGTCCTGCGGCCGGGCGGCTTCGCCTCCAACGCCCTGTGGTGGGCCGAGTCCGTCCGCGCGCAGCGGGTCGTCGCCGCGCCCTTCGGCGACGTCGGGGTGCCCATCATCGACCCGGCGGACATCGCCGAGGTCGCGGCGGCCTGCCTGCTGGATGACCGGCACACCGGTGGCGTGTACGAGCTGACCGGTCCGGAGGTGATCACACCGCGCCGGCAGGCGGAGGCCATCGCCGCCGCGCTGGGCTCGCCGGTGCGGTTCCATGACCTCACCCGCGACGAGGCCAAGGCCGCCATGGCCCGGAGCATGCCGGCCGAGCTCGCCGAGGACACCCTGACCATCCTCGGTTCCCCGAACCCGGCCGAACTGCGCGTCAGCCCGGAGGTCCAGCGGATCCTCGGCCGCGCCCCGCGTCCGTTCGCCGACTGGGCCGCCCGCAATATCGCCGCGTTCCGCTGAACCAGGTCAGCGTCGCTGGAACTGATCGGCTTGCGAGCGGCGATCAGGACGTGTGGATCGGTCCTGGAAGGAGGTCGTCGAGCAGGCTCGCACGACAACACCCACCCACAACCTTTGGCCGTTGCTCCCAGCCCCTCCGCCGTCCGGGCGGGCTTACCTGGCGAGTGGTGCAGGTCGCGATGTCCCTGCTCCTCTTGAGGTCCGGACGATCACCCGCTCGGACGTCCCATCTGTCCGGGCCGACCGAGGAGTTGCCGCGCTTCACGCGGGGTGGCCGGTTGTCAGGGCGCCCAAGGCAGTCGTACCGCCTCGATCTCGGTGTCGTCCAGCAGCGCTTCGATGAGGGCTTGGGGTCCGGCGACCTTGGTGGCCCACAGGTCGTAGTCGGTGCACAGGACCCATGAGAGGTCCTCGGCCCAGAGGTTGGAGGGGCTGAAGCCGGCCTCGGGGTTGTCGTACAGAATCTCGGCATCGCCGAGGCGACCCGCACGCACATGGAGGTTGTCGAACTCGCTGGCCGCGAGCATCAGGGGGTTGTAGTAGGCCAGGCATGGACTGTCGGGACCTGCGGGGCTGTGCTCGGTGAGGACGGCGATCAGCCGGTTCCAGGTCTCACGGTCCAGGCTCCCTTCGGTGGGCGGGACGATGCCGAGCGGCCAACTGCCCTCCTTCTTGACCGAGGGAAAGCACCGGGAGGGCAACAGCCCATCGGGCACAACGGGGTCGCCGGTGCGGCCGGCCAGCTCCGCCCATCGCAGCCGTCGCCAGCCGCGGCCGGGGTGCTCGGCGCGGCCCAGGCCGCCTCCCGTGGCGATGCCCACGTCGAGGTCGATGCCCGCAAAGGTGTTGGGCTGGAGGCTGCCGTCTGCCAGGCCCGCCTGGCGGTAGTCGTGGTACGACAGGTCGGCCGGCCCCTGGTCGTGCTCGTACATGGCGTTGAGCACCCAGGCCGAGTCAGGCATCGCAGGCGGCATGAAGCCTGTCACACCATCGCCGCACAGCTCCAGCAACCAGTCGGTCGCACCCGACGGCGCGAGCGGCCACAGGTCTGACAACGAATTCGATTCCTCGCGCATGCGGTCATGATCCCAGGAGCGACGCCGGCCACCATGCGAGGTCGAGAGGTGTACCTCGACACGAGGGGGCAGAGACCGTGGCCGCCGCTGTCACCGCGGCAACAGGCCCGGGCGGTGGACCGATCAGCACAGGCTATGGCGGCCCCGACGACAGCTCTTCCGATCCTCGCCGCCGATCGTCGGCCGCTCGCTGTCGAGGTGCTCGATCGCGCAGTTGCCCAGGCGTCCCAGCTCGCCGGTCTCCGGGGCGGAACAGTCAGTTTCCAGGGCCCCGAGGGGTGATGATCTTGGTCGGGTTCGGGGGCTAGGGTGACGCCGTGTCTGTGATCCATGATCGTGATGATGTCGTCGACCGGCTCGAACCCTTCCGCCGGGAGCTGACGGCCTACTGCTACCGGATGCTCGGTTCGGCCTTCGAGGCCGAGGACGCCGTCCAGGAGACGCTGGTGCGGGCCTGGTCGAAGTTCAACGGCTTCGAGGGTCGCTCGGCGCTGCGTACCTGGCTGTACCGGATAGCGACCAACGTCTGCCTGGACATGGCTCCGGCGGCCCAGCGCCGGGCCCGGCCGATGGATCTGTCCTCGCCGGGTTCGGCCACCGCACCGGACCTGGCGCGGCTGGAGGAGAACGTCTGGGTCGGGCCGATCCCCGACGAGCGGGTGCTCGCCGGGGATCCGGCCGAGGTGGCGGTGGGCCGGGAGACGATCCGGCTGGCGTTCGTGTCCGCGCTGCAGAGGCTTCCGGCGCGCCAGCGCGCGGTGCTGATCCTGCGCGAGGTGCTGGCCTGGTCGGCGGCCGAGACCGCCGAGCTGCTGGGGGCCTCCGTCGCCTCGGTGAACAGCGCGCTGCAGCGGGCGCGGGCGACTCTCGCCGACAGCGGTGGGGTGCCGGACACCGACACCTTCGAACCGCTGGACGAGACTCAGCAGGCCCTGCTGGCGAGGTACGTCAGGGCGTTCGAGGCGTTGGACGTGGAGGCGTTGCGGCGGCTCCTGCACGAGGACGCGGTCCTCAACATGCCGCCGTACCAGATGTGGGTGCGGGGTGTGGTGGAACTGGGCGAGTGGTGGCTCGGCGCGGGCTGCGGGTGCCGGGGGTCGCGGATGATTCGGGTGGAGGCGAACGGCACCCCCGCGTTCGCGCAGTACCGGCCGGCCGAGGACGGCGACGGCTGGACGCCGTGGGGCATCACGCTGCTGGAAATCACCGACGGCAAGATCAGCACCATGACCAACCACATGGACACCGAGCGGCTGTTCCCGCTGTGGGGGCTTCCCATGCGGCTGACCGCCGGGAGCTGACGGCCCGGCGCTCCCGCATGCGCGTACCTCGGCCAGACCGGTGACCGCCGGCAGCAGCCGAGGCCGCGGCCCGGCGCCCCTCGCCCCGGAACCAGCCGGCCGACGGGCCCGCCGAAAGTGCCGTGAACCGCATCAAGAAGATCAAACGGCAGCTCTACGGCCGAGCTGGATCCGAACCACTTTGCACGATGGTCCTGCTTCGGTGACCGCCGGTGAGGGGATCCCCACGGTCACCGCCAGGGCCAGCCAGCGGGGTCCTTGCCGGCGAACGGATCGTCAGGACCGAGGCGCTGCACGGCGGCATCGCCGCCGAAATGCGGAGCTGACCATCGTGCGGGACAGACGGCCTGGCGTTCTCGGAAGGAGGGCAGGCGGTGGCGCAGCCATGGCGGGAGGCAGGGAGGACAGAGCCGACGACGCGAGCCGTGGAGGAGCGGCTGGGTGCCTACGTCACCGCCCTGATGGAAGCGCTGGGCTGAGCCCAGGCGGTGCGGGGCACCGACCCGCTGCCCGGCTGGTCAGCGGGTGGAGGGCCTCGCGTACTGCTGCCGGGCCGCCGGGGAGGCCGGCGGTCGGCCGGCTCGCGCGTACCGGCCCGCGAGCGGTGCCAGCGCGAGCGCCGGTGCCGCCGCGACCACAGCGCACACCCCGGGCCACCCCACCGCCTGGTAGGTATGGGCCCCCGCCCAGGAACCGACCGTCCCGCCGAGGTAGCCGCAGGTCATGTACGCGGTGTTGAGCCTGCTCCGCGCATCGGGGCGCAGCGCGTAGATCCGCACCAGGTTGGCGACCGCCCCGCACTGCATCCCGACGTCGAGCAGCAGCGTGCCCGCCACCAGGCCAGCGAGCCCGACCGCGCCGCCGACGGCGCCGGCCGCCAGGACGGCCGCCGAGCCGGCGACGGTGAGCAGGCAGACCAGGGTGACGGCGTCCGGTCCCCGGCGGTCGACCTGCCGCCCGGCGAGCGGTGTGCAGACCATCGTCACCGCGTTCACCAGGGCGAGTGCCCCGACGGCCGGTGCGCCCAGCCGGTAGGCCGGGCCGGTGAGGAGGAGCGCGATGGCGGTCCAGACCGCCGAGAAGGCGCCGAACGTCGCCGCCTGGCAGAGGCAGGAGCGACGCAGCCCGGGTTCGGTGCGCAGCAGGCGCAGCGGTTCGGAGATCAGCGCCGGGTAGCTCTGCCGGGAGGTCGGGGTCGTGGTCGGGAGCAGCCGGGCGAGCAGGACGGCGAGGAGCAGGGAGAGTGCCGCCGCCGCGAGGTAGGGGGCCCGCCAGCCCAGCCACTCGCCGAGCGGCCCGCCGAGTGTGCGGGAGAGCAGCATGCCGCCGAGGGATCCGCTGAGCAGGGTGCCGGAGACGACCCCGCGTCGTTCCTCGCCGACCAGCCCGGCGGCCATCGGGCCGATGACGGGGGCGGCCACGGTCGTCGCGCCGGCGAGGACGGCGGCGCCGGCGAGGGGCGGCAGGGCGGGTGCGCTGCCGGCGGCGGCCAGCGCGAGGCCGGCGAGGCCGAGCAGGGTGGCGATGAGCGGCCGGTGCGGGATCCGGTCGCCGAGCGGGACGATGAGGAAGATCCCTGCCGTGTAGCCGAGTTGGGTGGCGGTGACGACCAGGGCCGCGGTGTCGGGGGTCGTCCGCAGGCCCTGCGCGATCAGCGGGCTGATCGCCTGGGGGAAGTAGACGTTGCCCACGGCGACTCCGCAGGCGAGGGCCAGCAGCAGGATCGTCCGGCGGTGGGGGCGGGCGACCGCCGGCCCGGTGGGCGGGGTGTTTCGCTCTGTCATGGTCCGGAAGTCCACGCCATGTCGGCGGCCCGGCCAATCGATGTAGCTTTCCGCTTAATGATCCGTTTCCACCCCGATGTGGAGGACCTCGCTGACACCCGGTTCGCCGTCTCGCCTTTCCAGCAGGTCATGGGCAGCCTCTGGGCGCTGCGCGATCCGGGCCCGCTACCCGCTGCACGGCCCGTGGCGCGGCTCCGTGCTCGCCCGATTCGACCCGTCGGACCTGCGGCTGCTGCTGTCGCCCGTCGGTGAGAGCCGTGCCCTGCCCGAGTTCCTGACGTCGCGGCCGCCGACCTTCGCCCCGTCCCTCGAGGAGGAGCCGGCGACCGTCCGGCTTTGACCTGCCGGGGCCGGGGTGGCGGCTCCGGGCCGTTGGGGTTCAGAACCCGGTCAGTGTGGTCTTGCCGATCGCCGCCCGGTTCTCCTGCAGCCGGTGGGCCTCGCGCAGGTTGGCCGCGTTGACGGGGCCCAGGTCCCGGGTCGCGGTGGTGGTGAGCAGTCCGGCGTCCACCAGCCGGGCGACCCGGTTCAGGATGTGATGCTGCATCTGCTGGTCGGCGGTGTGGAACATCGACCGGGTGTACATGAACTCCCAGTGGAAGGAGATGCTCTTCGGCTTGAGGGCGCGGATGGCGAGGTTGTCGAAGTCGTCGATGGCGACGATCCGGCCGAACGGGTTGAGCGCCTCGGCGTAGGCCGCCAGGTACCGGTCGGTGGCGGCGGTGCTGAAGACGTGGTCGACGCCGCCCGGGGCGACCTCCGTCAACTGCTCCACCAGCGGCCGCCGGTGGTCGATCACGTGGTGGGCGCCCATCCGGCGGGCGAACGCGGCCGACTCCGGGCAGGACCCGGTGCCGATCACGGTCAGCCCGGTCAGTGTCCGCGCCAGCTGGACGACGATCGAGCCGACCCCGCCCGCTGCGGCTGTGACCAGCAGGGTGCCGGTCTCGTCGAGGCGCCGTACCGCAGTCCCAGGCGCTCGAACAGGCCCTCCCAGGCGGTCAGCGCGATCAGCGGCAGGGCTGCGGCCTCGGCGAAGGTGAGGGTGGCCGGCTTGAGTCCGACCAGCCGCTCGTCCACGGCGTGGAAACGGGAGTTCGCGCCCGGCCGGTCGAGTGCGCCGGCGTAGTAGACCTCATCGCCGACCTCGAACAGCGTCACCTCCGCGCCGATCGCGACGACGGTGCCGGCCGCGTCCCAGCCGAGCACCCGCGGCTCGCCGCCGGGGTCGGCGTTCTGGCGGATCTTGTAGTCCACGGGGTTGACCGCGATGGCCTCGACCTGGACCAGAAGGTCGCGCGGTCCGGGCTGGGGGACGGGAAGTTCGAGGTCGAGCAGGCTCGCAGGGTCCTCGATGGGCAGGCTGGTGAGGTATCCGACGGCAGGCATGGTGGCGGGGCGGGGCCGGTCATGGCGCGGGTGTCCTTACGGGTGCGGGAAGGTGGGGGGAACTGCGGCTCGGCGGTCGTGGGTGCCGGTGATCGGCCGCTGAAGGTGACCGGCCGCGTCCGGTGATCCGCCGCCGAAGGTGATCCGCCGCCGGCGGTCAGGCGAATTCCGGTGTCATGGCGGCAGCGATCTTCAGGTGCGGAGCGGCCTGTTCGTCCAGGCCCAGGCGCTGAAGGGTGCAACCGAGCATGAGCCGGAGGTAGGAGTCGTCCGGCAGGTCGGTGACCAGCTGTTCCAGGGTTCGCCGGGCGCGGCCGAGCTGGGCGGAGGTGAAGTACGCGCGGGCGGCGAGGCGACGTACGTTGAGGTCGTCGCCGTGTTCGTCGAGCAGCGGTCGGAGCAGGGTCAGCGCGCCGAGCGGGTCCCGTAGGTCCAGGAGGGAGTCGGCGTACCGCAGGCGCCCGACCTCTTCGGGTACATCGCGTTCCGGGCCTGCGGTGGCGAGGAAGTCGGCGATGATGTCGGGTGGTTGTGCGCCGGCGAGGGCCCGGTCTCCGACGACGATCGTCGGGGAGGTCTTGATGCCCCGCGCCTTGCCGATCAGGCGAAGCTCCCGGACGGTGCGGTCGGCCGCGTCGGTGTCGAGCAGCGCGGCGGCTTCGGCGAATCCGGCGGCGGTCGCAAGCGTCCTGAGCGTGTCGCGCGTGCTGATGTCGTGGGCCTCGACGAAGTGTGCCCGCATCAGGTACTCGGCCACGGTGTCCTGCAGTGCGCTGCCGCCGTGCTCGTGGGCGAGGGCCAGGAGCCGGTGGGCGTCGTGGCTGCTGGATCGCCAGGCCGCGCCCCAGTTGGGTCCCAGCCCTTCGGCGGCTGCGATGCGGGAGATGGGCACCCGGTCGTCGGCGGTCGCCGGGCTCTGCGTGGCCGGCGGGTCCACCGCGCACCGGCCTGCGGTGTCGTCGACCATCGGGTCGCGCTGGGCCGGTTCCACCGGGACGGCCTGGGCCGGGGCGGTCGGGTCGATCCGGTAGGGGCGCCAGACGACCTCGATGTCGCGGGCGGACAGCGCCGGATCGGCGAGGGCCGCCTCCAGCCGGCGTTTGCCGATGTAGGCCCAGGGGCAGACGACGTCCGCCCAGATCTCGATGCGCATCTTCGTCCTCATGTCCTCTCTGAGGCTCTTGCCTGCCGTGCGGGTGTTCAGGCCGGTGCGGGCGCCGGGCGCCCGCACCGGCCTGCGGAGCGGGTCGACGACCCGGGCCGGCCTTGGGGACGGTCAGCCGATGAAGTCGGCGAGGTTCCGCTTGAGCTGGTCCTTCGGCAGGGCGCCGACGATGGTCTTGACGGCCTTGCCACCGGCGAAGACCTTCAAGGTCGGGATGGACATGATCCCGTACTGGGCGGCGAGAGCGGGGTTCTTGTCGATGTCGACCTTCACGACCGTCAAGCGGTCGGCGTGCTCGGCGGCGATCTGCTCCAGGGTGGGAGCGATCATCCGGCACGGCGGGCACCAGGTGGCCCAGAAGTCGACCAGAACGGGCGTGTCGCTCTGGAACACGAGCTCCTCGAAGTTGCTCTCGGTTGCGGTGATGGTGGTGCCGGCCATGGGAGATGTCCTTGATCTGTCGGTGACTCGGGCGAGTCGGGTGGTTCGGGTGACTGGAGTGATTCGGCTGGTTCGGCTGGTTCGGGTGAGTGGTGGTGGTCAGACGGCCGAGACGACCATGACGGCCTGGGTCTCCGGGTCGGCCAGTGAGGCCAGGTAGCGCTCGGCGTCCAGGGCGGCGGAGGCGCCGGTGCCGGCGGCGGTGATGGCCTGGCGGTAGGTGTGGTCCACGACGTCGCCGGCGCCGAAGACGCCCGGGACGTTGGTCCGGGTCGAGGGGGC
>NZ_JBVHHB010000054.1:0-9531 GCF_055561295.1 Kitasatospora sp. NPDC022785
GGCACATCCAACTTCGACCCGCCCTTATCGATGGATGCCTGGCCGGCACCGGCCTGCCACTCACCCCACCGACTCCACCCTGAAAGCCTCAGTAATCAACACCTCCCGCGCAGCGGGGGAAGCTCAGCCCTCGGCGAACCGCTGGTGGAGGTATGGCTTGTAGGGGTCGAGGATGCTGGTGCGTCCGGTCCAGCGGCCGACCAGCAGCTCGTCCGGGTCCTTCGCGCCGGCCAGCCGGCGCACTGTGTTGCGGGCCAGGCCCAGTCGTCGGCCGATAGCGCGCAGGCTGAAACCGTCATCCATGAGCGCGTGGACGGCGGCGTGCTGTTCGCGGACCCGGTCGGACAGCCGGCCGGTCCGGCGGGGCTCGGAGCTGACGGCCGCCAAGGCGACAGCCGGAGCCGGCTCGGCTGCAGGGGCCGGTTCGGGTAGCAGAGCATGGTGCTGGAGCACGGTCTTCTCCACCGCGTCGGCGAGGTTCTGCCACAGGTGGAACCGGTCGGCGACGTGGATCGCGTCCGGGGCGCCGAGCCGGACGGCTTCGGCATAGGAGGCCGACCGGTCGCGGCAGACGACCTTCACCCCGGGATGGTCGGCCAGCCAGGACCGGACGGTCTCGACCGTGCGGTCGGGCAGCAGATCGACTGCGCGGCGGGTCTCGATGTCGACCAGGATCGTGGCGTAGACGTGGCCCTTGCGCAGGGCGAACTCGTCGACGCCCAGCACGCGCGGCACCGCGTGCGCCGGATCCGGCAGGGCGCGTATCAGCCGCAGGAGCGTGGAGCGGCTCACCGGGACCGCGAAGGTCTCGGTCAGGCGGGAGCCCGCCCGACCGGCCACGGCCAGGGCGAGCTGCTGCAGCGCGGTCTGCAGGCCCAGGCTCCGCCGCCCGTGACGGAAGGTCAGTCCCGCCGGCTGCTCGACGAACGTGGCCCGGCGGCAAGCTCGTTCACGGCAGCGGAACCGGCGGACCCGTAACTTGACCACCACCCGACGCCCGCCCGCCGCGCTGTCGTCCAACCGCCGCACGTAGCTGCTGTGCACTCGGGTCGAGACGGTCCCGCACGACGGACAGCCCGCCTCGTCGCCGGTCGTGGCGGCGTGGACGGTGACGCGGTCGGCGCGGATGGTCAGGGTGTTGACCGCGACATCGGCGCTGCGGAGCCAGAGGTCTTGGAGGAGATCGTCAGCCACGATCGTTCATGATCGCGGTTCCGGTGACGCTCCGTGGCCCTGGCGCGGAAAGTGATCCAGAACCACGGTTCGGCCGCCGCCGACACCACCAGGCCGGCTTCACCGGCTGGCGCACTCCACGGTGGTCCCTCGCCCGTACCCAGGGAGGGACAACCGTCTGCGTCGTACATTCACTTCAGCTCGCGGATGGTCGCCTCGAACGCCCGATCCATGTCCCACAAGGGTTCGAAGGTGACGTGGACGACGTGGCCGTAGGTCTGGTTGTGGAACATCTGGTAGCGCCCGAAGGCATCGGGGTCCTCCACTTCGATCAGCGCGTACCCGCCCCAACCGGTGCCGTACGTCTGGTGGTGCACGATGCCGCTGTCGACGTCGCCCCAGTTGCCCGACCGGGCGAACGCCTTGAAGGCTTCGCCCCACGCCTCATCGAGTGCAGGCTTGGTGACGCCCTCGGCATAGACGAAACGCTGAAGATACTTTTGCCCCATCGACCCACTCCTGCTCCCTGCCCGGGCAGCCCTTACGCTTCGCCCTTGGTGGTCGCAAGATAGCCATCACCCATCCACGTGCCGCCGCATCTCACCCGGTCGATGGCGTGTTTGAAGCCCTTGTCGTACGAGTAGGGCGCCAGCTGATGGCGATCTTTGAAAACGGCTGTGGCGGATATTTCGTGGCGGTCAGTTCTAACTAGCCGTCGCTCGAACGAGCTGGTGATCGTGAGTTCGAGTCTGCCGACTCGGTCGGGTGATCCTCTGGTCGGCAGGGCATGAAGGTGGGGCCTCCCGCACCGCTCGTGGGTGTCGAATCCAGCCGAGCAACAGGAGGCCCCTGGTGCCGCAGTCTTCCGTCTCCGTTTGCGTTCCCGTCCAAGTCCGCACCCCTGTCGTGTGATTGCCTCGCTCACCGGTTCGGGAACGCCGGGGACCGGCCGCACAGGCGTGCGAGGTACCCGTCGGACATGAGCGACGCGGAGTGGGCAGTCGTGCGCGACGCGATGCCCGTGCCCGCCTGGCTGGAGGGAAGGGGTGGGCAGCCGGACGGCTACTGCCACCGGCAGCTGGTCGACGCTGTGCGCTAACTGATCGCGGGCGGCATCGCCTGGAGGGTGGGGCCCGCGGACTTCCCCGCATGGGACCGCGTCTACGCCCTCTTCCGGCGCTGGCGGGACAGGGGCCTGGTAGGCGAGTTCCACGACCGGCTGCGTGATCGGGTCCGCGAGGCGGCGGGCCGTGATCCGGAGCCGACCGCCGGGATCATCGACGCGCAGTCGGTGAAGGGGGCGGCGTCGGTGCCGGCTGCCAGCCGGGGGTTCGACGGCGGGAAGAAGGTAAACGGCCGCAAGAGGCACATCGTCGTGGACACCCTCGGGCTGCTGCTGGCCGTGATGGTCACCGCCGCATTCGTCACCGACCGCGAGGCCGGCCGGACACTGCTGGAGCGGCTGCGTGAGCGGCACTGGCGCATCTCGCCGGTGTGGGCCGACGGCGGCCACACCGGACGCCTGGTCGACCTCGCCCGCGATGTCCTACGGATCGCGCTGACGGTGGTCAGGCGCACCGACGACGCCACGGGCTTCGTGGTGCTGCCGAAAAGGTGGCTGGTGGAACGGACGTCCGCATGGCTGATGCACTCACGCCGCCTGGCCCGCGACTACGAGACCCGCACCGACACCTCCGAGGCAATGATCCGGTGGTCGATGAGCATGGTCATGAGCCGCCGACTCGCCCGGCGAGCACGCTGAACATCCCCGGACGGTCCTCGGCCAGCCAGCCCCGCACGGCCAGGCGCTTCACCTTCGACCGCACTCCCTCCACCTTCGCCGCGACCACCTCCAGACCCAAGGCCGCCGCGAGCTGCCGACAGTCCATCTCCTCCCCGCTCCCCGCCAGGACCTCCACGAACCGCTGGTAGTCCGGCGCCAGCGAGTCGAGAGCGAGCCCTTCCCTCCAGGCGGGAACCACCGATCCGGGCACCGCCCCGGCGACCCGCGCAGGCCGTTCACCGGCCACCCCGGCCGGCGGCGCCTCCTCGTCTGCAGGAGGTTCTGCCAGGACCTCGGCCACCGTCTGACGGGCAATTACGAACCGCTCCCACGCGGCTTCAGCCTCCTGCAGCTCGGCCCGCATGACCTCCGCCCGCTGCCGAGCAGCACGCTCGCGCTCCTCCAGCAGCCCCATCACCGACGGCATCCAGCACCTCCACCGAAGAGACGACACGACGCCCCGTCTCTGCCGCCGAGGCACCGGCACTATGCCTGACCAGCGAAAACGCACCCGTCACTATCGGAAAGACAACGGCTTCTCAACAACAAGCTCAGAGCTGCTCGGCCTGGTTCCCCGGCCGAAGCTGCGTTGACCTGTACACCATCCGGGTTCCGCCCAGCGCTGCATCACCGACGTCACAGCCCGCCTGGTGGCCGGCTCGGCTCTGTCGTGTCAGTGGCTTGCGGCATGATGCGAGGCATGTGACGGCCTATCCGACAGGGACTTCCGAGGCCGTCCTCAACAAGGAGGGTGCTTCGTGCACGGGCTGGTCACGGACGAGATACAGGCCGCAGAGGAACGGCAACTGCACTACGAGAGGTGGCAGTGGGGCGGAAGGCTGCCAAGCGAAAGGCTGCGCGGTGTCCACGGGACCAACGTCCTGGGTCTGCTCACCTTCGACAGCGACCTGGTGCATGCCCTCGATGCCGCAGGTCCCGAAGTCCAGCGTGCAGTGGCATTGCTCGCCGCGCAGCGGGCATGCGAGACGGCGGGGCTGACCGATGTGGTGTGGGTCGCCCAGGCGCTCACCAAGTTGGCGGAGGGGCATCCGCTACCGCCTCCCTTCGACGACGCTGCCCGGATGTGGGAGACCCTGCGATCCACCCCCCTCGTACCGGGGCCGCCGGTGCTCAAGGCGATGCCCCGCGAGCGAGCGCCGTACTTTCCCCCGCCGCCGGCAGGGTGGACGTGGGTCCCGGCCGCAGAGTCGAGAGACGACGGGGCGAGGAAGTACGAACTTGGCCGGCTACCGGACAGCCTCGTAGCGACGAAGTCCGGCGACGAGAGGCTGGCATCACCCGCAGACACGAGGCCCACCGCCGCCTTGCTGGTGTACCCCACCAGCACCCCGCACGTCCCCGAACCGATCTCACAGCCGTACTTCGCTCTCCCCGCCGTGCTCGCTGCCGCCGAGCCCGCCCCGCTCAAAGCGGCTCTGGACGCGGTGTGGCATGCGCTGCACACGTACGGAGAGCACTACCCAGAGCTGCTGAAGGAAATCCGGTCGGTCTGCGCCGAGCGGGCGGGCGAGTAGGCAGACCCTTCATTCCGTCGACGCCGCTCCCCGGTGACGGACTTTCGGCCTCCAAGGCGACACGAGGCCACCAGATACGGCCTCTGCAGACGCAATGGCCGACTGCGCCGGGAAACTGCGGTCGCCGTCAGCCAGGTCCAGAAGAGGAGGACTGCCCATGGTGTTCGAAGATCGGTACGTAGCGCCGCCCCAGGCACCCTTGACCGGTCGGCACGGCCCGCACACTGCACGAGCGGGCCACGGCGAGGAGCGTCAGCGACGGCTGGCCATGGGGCTGCGGGCCAGCCGGTAGTCATCGAGAGCCTCAACTCCCCGCTACCGAAGGGCCGCCGGCGCCTGCGGCCACTTCCCCAACGAGCAGGCCGCCCTCAAGCGGCTCTACCCGGCGACCCTCGCACTCGACCCCACCGGCCGCGGCCGCCAACGCTGGAGCAACCGCTGGATGGCCGCCCTCAACGCCTTCGACACCACCTTCGACGGACGCCTGTCAGCCGGACGGGCGTAGCCCAACCGGCCTACGCCCGACAGCAAGATCAACACCTAGTCCAACCGGGTGCCGTACACCTAGATCGTGATAGTCCCTGACGTTCTGTCGGAGGCGCCTGCGACCGTGGCGGAGCCGGAGCAGACCCGGCACTGGAGGGGCACGTGGAATACCGGAAGATGTCGCCCGAGGCGAAGGCCGCGTTCCCGGCCGAGCGCCCGCGCTGCGAGCTGCGGTGCGGGCGGGCCTCTGCTGGCTTTGTTCACGAGATCGGACAGCAGTTGTTCAGCACTTCCGACAGCACCCCAGACTGTCGCTGTTCGAAGGGCGGTGGTGGCGGGTGGCGGCACGCTGCTCGGAGCGTGCTGTCAGCTGACCCTGGAGAGGAAACCCTCCACCGCTGCCGTGAACGCCTGTGGGTCGTCCAGCCACGGGTAGTGGCCGGCGCCCGGCTGGACGGCGAGCCTCACCTCGGGGAAGAGTGACGCGGCGTCGGCGGCGGACTCGACGGTGGGCCACAGGTCCACCTCGCCCACGAGGAGCAGCACCGGGCAGGGCAGGGCGCCGAGGCGGCGCCGGAGTTCCTCGGTGTCGGGCGTGTAGTCCTTGTAGTAGTGCTCGCTGACGGGGAGCGCCCGCTGGGCGGGGTCGGCGGCGGCGTGGGCGCGGGCGGCGTCGTCCCAACGGCCGTACATCAGCGGCTCGAAGGCGAAGCGGTACGGCGCGGCCTCGGCAAAGGTGTTCGCGGTCATCATGTGCCGGTGCGCCGTCACGGCCTCGGTGTGCCAGGGCTCGGCCGCGCGGGAGGCGATCACCTTCTCCACGCCCGTGTCGGAGGGCAGCCCGACGGCGGCGTAGGAGGGGGCGACCAGGGTCAGGCTGGCCAGGCGGTCGGGGTGGGCAGCGGCGTAGAGCATGGCCAGGCTGCCGCCGGCGGAGTGGCCGAGCAGGTCGACGCGGCCCATGCCGAGGTGGCGGCGCAGCGCCTCGACGTCGGCCACCAGACGGTCGACCCGGTAGGTGGCCAGGTCGGCGGGCGTCGCGGAGGCGCCGGTGCCGCGGGTGTCGGGCAGGATCAGGGTGCGGTGGGCGGACAGGCCGCCGAGGTCGCCGAGGTATTCGGCGGCGCGGCCGGGGCCGCCGGGGAGGCAGAGCAGCGGCGGGCCGTCGCCGAGGGTGCGGAAGGCGAGCGTGGTTCCGTCGTACGAGGTGATGAACTCCATGGCGGACAGCCTGTGGGGTGGTGGCCGGATCCGGCTATCGTTCAGCCACAGCTAAACGATCGGAGGGTGGGGCGGGCGTGGCGGTGGAGATCCGGCTCTCGGCGGCCGAGGTGGCCCGGGTGCGGCTCGCGGTGTCGCCGCTAGCCGAAACGGTGCTCGGGGTACGGGCAGCGCTCGGCGTCGGCGGGCACGAGGTGCACCGGCCGTGGGTACGCGAGGCGCAGCCGGTGCTAGCAGCGGAGTCGGAGTTGCCGTTGCTGCGGACGCTGCTCGAAGGCTGCCTGCCGTCGTTCCTGTTCCCGGTGCCGCAGGAGCGCCTGCCGGCGTTCGACACCGAGCTGGCGGGCCTGCGGGCGGCGAACCCGGCGTACGTCACGGCGGAGTGCGCTGCCGCGCTGGGTGCCCAGGCCGGGAAACTGCCGGGGCCGGCAGAGCTGTTGGAACGAGTTGCCGATGCGCTGACGCGCTGCCACGTCCGGCTGGTGGCCCCGCACTGGGGGCGGATGCGGGCGGTGCTGGAGGCGGACCTGGCCCGGCGGGCGGTGGCGCTGGTGGACGCTGGGGTGGAGGGACTCTTCGCGCAGCTGCACGCCGATGTGGTGTGGCGGGACGGCGAGTTGGTCGTGCACGGGCGTCCCCGCCCGGGCGCGGTGTGGACGGTCGAGGCAGGCGGGCACGGGCTGGTGCTGATGCCGTCCGTCTTCGGCTGGCCCAACGTCATCGTCGACTACTCTCCCCGCGCTGCCGCCTCCATCCGCTACCCGGCCTCCGGTGTCGGGCTGCTCTGGGAGCAGCCCCGGCCGAGCTCCGCCGGCCTCGCCGCCGTCCTCGGCCGCACCCGCGCCGCCCTGCTCGCCGAACTCGGCGAACCGCTGAGCACCCCCGACCTCGCCGCCCGCCTGGGCGTCACGCCCGGCGCAGTCTCCCAGCACCTCGGCGCGCTGCGCGGCGCCGGGCTGGTGACGACCTCCCGCACAGGCCGTACGGCTGTCCACCTGCGCACTCGGACAGGCACGGCGCTCACGGCCCAGCCGTTGGGCTGACCCGAGCCGGGCGGCGTCCCGCTCCCTCGACACCAACCACATCGTGCTCGCGGGCCTCTCACCACGATCATTCCCCGATAGACCGACGCCGGCCGGCGTCGGCCGCCCTTTGGGGCAGCGGCCGCTCCTGCGCGGCCGCCACCAGGTCACGGCCGAGCGCTCCGATCGCCTGCTGCCGGTCGGTCAGCTGGTGCAGCAGGGAACGCACCAGGGTGTCGACCGCGGCCGCCGGGTCGGCGTGGAAGGAGCGGGCCTCGCTCGCGGCCTCGGCCAGCAGGTCCTCGTCCAGCCCGTCGAAGGCGTCCCGCCACACCTCTGCCCGCTCCTCGTAGACGTGCAGCACCTCGTTGTCTTGGACAGGTAATTCGATTCGGGAGCCAGTTAGGCAACGGAACCGAGAGCCACCTGCGGCCTGGACCATCGACACCCGTTGAGTACTGGGGTAGATGGTGAGCCTCGGCTACGCCACTTGGCCGAGCTGTGGTGCCGCAGAGTGCTCCAGGGCGGGCAACGCGAACCCGTCGCGCAAGCATGGTCTTCTGGCTGTGGGGTCGGACCGGTCTCGTGGGGCCTGGCAAGGTGCGGATCCGGCGGGAGACCCGCCCGGGTCACACCATGTCTGTCCGCATCGGCAGGTCGGGCGTGACGTACCGGGCCTGCCGCCCGGGTCGGCAGGTCAGCCAGCCCGGGCGGGGCCGGGCTCTCAGTAGGTCAGTACGAGGCAGCCGCTCTGGCCGGCCTTACCGTCCTCACCCGGCTTAGGGTGGTAATTTTCATAGTTTCCGTTCCAGTCCCCCGCGTCCCCGCCGCGGCCTCCGTCGCCGCCCTTCCCGCGTGCGTTCTCGGGGCAGGGCGCCATGCTCGGCAGTGGGACAATCGCGTCCCAGGGCGTCGTCACACCGGCGGCTCCACCGCGTCCGCCGTCACCTCCGCGGCCATCTCCCCGGCCGTGCTTGCCGTCCTGGCCGCCATGGCCGCTATCTCCGACCTTGCCTCCCCTGGCCAGCGAATTCCCGCCGCACTTGCCGCGAATGTCCCACTTCCCGCTACCGTCCCTCTCTTCGGACGGGCCGCCCTTGCCGCCCTTACCGCTCAGGTCGCGGATGGTTTGCGTGCTCCCCTTCGCCGACTCTCCTCCCCATCCACCCCACGCGCCGTCACCGCCTTTGGCCCTGATGGAGTTGTTCGTCGTCTTGTCCCACACCCACGAATCGTCGCCGTAGTCGCCGCCCTGTCCGCCGCCGCCGTGGTAGCGGTTCTCGGGGTCCCAGCTGTGGCTACCGCGGCCGCCGGGGTAGCCCTTCCCCACAGCGAGGTGGATGACCTGTCCGGGCTTGACCGGGAAGACGCACTCGACAGCCCCGCCGCCGTTGCCGCCGGCGCCTCCACCGCCACCGCCACCGAACTGGAACGAGTTCCCGTTGCCGCCGGAGCCGCCACCGCCTCCGCTGCCTCCGGCGCCGACCGCCGTGGCCCTGAGCTGAGTGACGCCCTTCGGGACGGTGAACTCGTACTCGCCCGGGGCCGCATATACCTTCGTCACCGGTACCGCCGCAGCGGCACCGGTGACGGGCACCTGCGCCCGCGCCTGCGCGGGCATCGCCGAACCGCTCAGCACCGCCGCGACCACCAGCACGGCTGCCCGCCCGGCCCGGCCGCCGCCGCGGCCCTTGCCCACAAACCCACCAATACACAGACCAGACCGTCCGGCCACGCCGTTGTCCTCTCGCTCGCATCTGGACCAGGCCCCACGACGCCGAAGCGTCCAGACCCGGGAAAGACGGAAGCCGAGCCGCACACCACGGCGCCCCGGACCACCACGACCGGGGCACCGCAGTACTCGGCTGTCCAGCCTGCTTCAACGACCCGGGTACAAACCGGTCACCGCCCGGGACCCCCTGGAACACTTGGCCGATTCGGCGGCAGCCGGATGGACTCGTTGCCCAGGTGGCTCCCGTTCTACCTGTCGAAAACAACCTCGTGCAGCGCGGCCTCGACGGCGGCCGCGGACCAGGGTGCTGGCCGGCGGGGAGCGCTCACGGTGTCGGCCAGCACCCGGGCCGCCACCGGCCCGAGCGCGCGTCGCGCGGGCCGGCCGGTTCACCCAGTCGGAGTCCTTGTCACACCGGTGCAACCTCCCCGGGCCCCGGCCGGTCACGGGTGCAGCAAGGGTTGCCTTGCTGCACTCTGGTGATCATGACTGACCGCCGCAGGCTCTCCCTGCGCTTCTCCGAGGCCGCCGTCGACGCTCCCGCGCCCGCTCAGTCCGGCGGGCGCCGACTTCCGCCAG
>NZ_JBVHHB010000055.1:0-9453 GCF_055561295.1 Kitasatospora sp. NPDC022785
GCTTCGGTGCGCAGCGGGTTGATCTCGGAGACGGCGCCGACGAGCGTGGTCTTGCCGACACCGAAACCGCCTGCGACGACGATCTTCGCCGAGGTCGTGGCGCGGGTGGCTCCGTTAGAGCTTGCGAAGTCCACTGAGGACCCTTTCGAGCAGCGTGACATCGGGCGTTCCGCCCGACTCGCCCGCGGCGGCGGGCTGGTGGATGGCGACGAGGCCGGCCTCGGCCAGGTCGGCCACGAGGATGCGGGCGACACCGAGCGGCACGCCGGCCAGTGCGGAGATCTCCGCGATGGACTTGACCTCACGGCAGAGGTTCACGATCCGGGCATGCTCGGGCAGCAGGCCGCCGGTCCGCTCGGCGGAGCCGGTGGTCGAGATCAGCGCCTCGATGGCGAGCTGGTACCGGGGCCGGGTACGGCCTCCGGTCATCGCATACGGGCGGACCAGCGGCTGCTGCTCGTAGCCGTCGGACTGCTGCCCGCCGTAGCCGCTGCCGTACCCGCTGCCGTACGAGCCGGCGGGTGTCGAAGGCGGGGTCATGGGTCCTCCTTGTGCTGCAGCCTTGGGCAGCCGGTTCCAGCTGGGGCGATGCCAGCTGAGGCGAAATCAGCTGCCTGAGGGTAGCTGAGGGTGAGGCGCCGGGCCTGGTCGGGTCAGACCGGCGGGGAGGTGGGACGGATGGGTCGGCCGCTCAGGGCGCTCAGTGCAGGAGACTGCCCTGGAGTTCTGCGCGGAGTGCGGGTGTGAGGACGGCGCCGGCGCGGTCGACGAGGAGGGCCATTTCGTAGCCGACCAGACCGATGTCGGAGTCCGGGGATGCGAGTACGGCGAGGGCGGAGCCGTCGCTGATGGCCATCAGGAAGAGGAAGCCGCGCTCCATCTCGACGACGGTCTGGTTGACCTCGCCGCCCTCGAAGATCCGGCTGGCGCCGGAGGTGAGGGAGGTGAGGCCGGAGGCGACGGCGGCGAGCTGGTCGGCGCGGTCGCGGGGGAAACCTTCGGACATGCACAGCAGGAGGCCGTCCGCGGAGACCACCACCGTGTGCGACACCCCAGGGGTGTTGTCCACGAAATTGGTGATCAGCCAGTTCAGGTTCTGTGCGGCCTGGCTCATCTGATTCAACTCAACGCTCCTGATGATCTGCGCCGTTGCCGTCGGTGCGGCCCCCGAAACTATCGAACCCGGGCTGCTGGGCACCATGCTGGCCGCCCTGGTTGCCCGGGCCGGACGCCTGCTCGGCGCCGACCCGGCGACCCTGCTGGATGCCGCGGCGCAGGTTGGTCAGCCGGCCGCGCACCTCCTCGGGGGCACGGGAGACCTGAGGACCGGTCAGCGGGGACGCTTCTGCGGTACCGGAGACCAGGTTGGCCTGCGGGGTCCGCCGGGGGAGGCCGGACATGGTGACTCCGTTGGTCGAGGGCTCGCGGACCTGCTCGGCCCGGCGCCAGCGCTCGTCGTTGGCGGACGGGCGCCACGGGGCGTCGCCCTCGCCGGGCTGGCCGGGGTGACCGCCCTGGCCGGGCTGCGGGGCCTGCTGCGGCTGGGCCTGGCCCTGGGGGGCCTGCGGCGCCTGCTGCGGGCGGGCCTGCGGTGCCTGCTCCTGGACACCGGGCGCGGTGGTCCCGGGCCGGCGCGGCTGGTACTGCTGCGGCCGGGCCGCCTGCGCGGCCTGGGCCTGCTGGCCGTTCTCGGCGTACCAGGCCTGCTCCGCCGGCTCGAAGCCCGGCGCACCGCCCTGGGACGGACCGGTCGGCAGCGCCATCGGCTCCTGCCGGAAGGCCTCCTGGCGGGCGGGTTCCTGGCGGACCTGCTCCTGTCGGACCTGCTCCGGACGGGTGGCCGGGTTCGGCACGTTCGGCAGTACCGGCTCGACCAGACCGAGGCCCAGCGGGTCACGCGGGTCGATCTCGCTGGCCTCGAAGCGCGGCCGGGCGAACTGCGCGGTGCTCTCCATCGGCGAGGGCTCGGCCGACGGCAGCGGCTGGGGCTGGGGCTGCGGCTGGATCTGCTGCGGCTGGGCCTGCTGGGGCTGGGCCTGCTGCGGCGGAAGCTGCGGCTGCCGGCCCTGCTGCGGCCTGTCCGGACCGGGGCGCTGCGGGCGGCGCGGACCCTGCGGACCCTGCGGGCCCTGGCCGCCCGGGCCCTGCGGGGCCTGGCCGGGCTGGCGGCGCTGCGGCAGGCCCTCCTGCGGCCGACCCGGGCGGGCGCCCTGCGGCGCACCCGGACGGCCGGACTGGTCGGCCCAGCCGTGCTGAGGCTGCTCGCCGGTCCGGGCACCCGGACCACCGTCGGACCCGCCGGGGCGCGGCCGCTCCTGGCCGGGGCGACGGCCGTCGGCGGGCCGGCCCGGACCGGGCTGCGGCGCGCCGGGCTGCTGCTGGCCGCGGCGGGGCAGGCCGCCGGGGCCGCCCTGCGACGGGCCCTGCCGGCCCGGGCCGCGCTGCGGGAGGCCGCCCTGCTGGTTCTGCTGTGCCTGCGGGTTCTGCTGCGCGGGCTGGCCCTGCTGGCCCGGCCGCCCCTGCGGCGGGGTCTCGCGCAGCGACTGGCCGACCTGGCGGGTCGGCAGGCCGGCTCCGGCCCGCCCGCCCTGGCCGCCCGGCGCGCCGGGACCGCCCTGGGCACCCTGGCCGCCGGGACCGCCCTGGCCGAGCTGCGGACGGCCCTGCGGGGCACCGCCCGCCGGACCCTGGCCGAGCGCGGCCGGGCCGCCACCGAGGCCGGCGGCCGGGCCGCCGGGCACCTGGCGCTGCTGGCGCGGCGTCGGGGCGACCCCGCGCTGCTGCTTGGCCTGCGCCGGGCCGGGACGGCCGGCGCCGCGGCGGTCGGCCGAGTTGGTGACGTCCACCGGGAGCATGACCAGCGCGGTGGTGCCGCCGGAGTCGCTGGGGCGGAGCTGGATGCGGATGCCGTGTCGCAGGGACAGGCGGCCGACCACGAAGAGGCCCATGCGGCGGGAGACCGAGACGTCCACCGTCGGCGGGTTGGCGAGGCGCTCGTTGATGTCGGCGAGGTCGTCGGGGCTGAGGCCGATACCGGTGTCGTGGATCTCGACCAGCACCCGGCCGTCCGGCAGGGCGTGGCCGGTGACCCGGACGCGGGTCTGCGGGCTGGAGAACGAGGTGGCGTTCTCCAGCAGCTCGGCGAGCAGGTGGACGAGGTCGTTGACGACGCGGCCGGCGACCTCGGCCGACGGCACCGAGGCGAGCTCGATGCGCTCGTACTGCTCCACCTCGGAGGCGGCGGCGCGGAGCACGTCGACCAGCGGGACGGGGCGGGTCCAGCGGCGGCCCGGGTCCTCACCGGCGAGGACGAGGAGGTTTTCGCCGTTGCGGCGCATACGGGTCGCGAGGTGGTCCAGCTTGAAGAGGTTGGCCAGCTGGTCCGGGTCGGCCTCGCGGCTCTCCAGCTCGGAGATGAGCGACAGCTGGCGCTGGATGAGGCCCTGGCTGCGGCGCGAGAGGTTGGTGAACATCGCGTTGATGTTGCCGCGGAGGAGGGCCTGCTCGGCGGCGAGCCGGACGGCCTCGCTGTGCACCATGTCGAAGGCGTGCGCCACGTGGCCGATCTCGTCGGTGGAGTCGACGGCGACGGGCTCGACGGTGACGTCGACGTCGTGCGGGTCGCTCTCCGAGAGCGTCTTGACGAGCTCGGGCAGCCGCCGCTCGGCGACGTCCTCGGCCGCGGCCTGCAGACGGGTCAGCGAGCGCACCATCGAGCGGGCGATGACGGCGGCGCCGCCGAGGGCGAAGAGCAGCACCAGCGCGACGGCGGCACCGATGACCAGGGCCTCGGTGTCGGCCTGGGACTGCAGGTCCTGGGCCTTGCCGTCGAGGTCCTCGATCAGCTTGCCCTCGATCCGGCGCTCGGCCGTGATCTTGGCGCTGATCTTCTCGTACCAGTCCTTGTAGCTGACCGGCTCGGTCTGGTGGATACCGCTCTGCTGGAGGATCGAGCGCGCGTAGCGGTCGGCGTCGGCGACCACCGAGTTGTAGCTGAGCTGCCCGCGCAGGTTGTCCAGGTCGTGCGAGGTGTAGATGTTGTTGAAGCTGGTGAGCGCGTTGTCGTAGGACGTGCGCAGGCGGATGCCGAAGGACTCGTCGCTCAGGCTGAGGTCGGGCTTCGGGTTGGCGAGCGCGGCGGCGATCAGTGCGCGCTGCTGCGAGGTGGCGTTCTTGGCCAGCGAGAACTGCTGCAGCGCGCGGGTCGCGCGGACCAGGTCCTTGTTGTTGGACGCGAGCGCGATGTCCTGGGAGATCGACAGCAGGTCTCGGATGATCACGTCGTAGGCGGTGATCGTGGCCTGGATGTTCTGGTTGTTCTGGTACGGGTTGCCGCGGGCGTCCGAGATCGAGTTCAGGTCGCGGCGGATCTGGAAGAGCAGCGCCTTGCCGCCGGAGAGTTCGAGGTTCTCGAACTTGTCCGAGGACGCGGTGAAGGTGCGGTTCAGGTCGTCGGTGATCTTGCGGGCGCTGACGATGTCGTCGTCGAGCGGCTTCTGCGGGTCCGCGGTGATCGGGCCGGCGCTGATGTCCCGCTCGTTCTGCAGCGCGTCGGCGAGGTTGGTCGCCTTCTTGGCCAGGTCGGAGAGGTTCGCCATCTGGGCGAGCTGCTGCGAGGCCTCGAGCGAGGTCTGGATGCGCAGGCCACCGAGGACGAGCGCGACCAGCACGGGCAGCGTGAGCAGGGCGATCAGGCGGGTACGAATCCGCCAGTTGCGCATCGCCAGCCGGCTCATACCGGTGGCGCGCCGCCGGGTGAGGGTCTTGCGGAGTTTGTCCCGGGCCGACTTGCGGTCCTGCTGGCCGTCGTCCTCCGGGCGGCCGCCCGCATCGGGCGCCGGCTCGGCCGGCCCGCCGGGCGCCGCCACCTGCTGCGGGGCTGCCACGGGCTCACGCGACTCCGGGTCACCCGCGGCGCCGCTACCCCTTTTGAAACGTCCCTGCACTGGCGTCGCAACCTCTGGACCGGGCGTCCCGCCGCGTCGCCACGGCCTGGACGGTGTCGAGTTTCCATCCGCACCCCGGCCGGTCCGGGAGAGCGGGTCGCCGGGGGTGGACTACTCCCTACCCACGGTCCGTGGCATTCCAGCACAGCCGGGGAATCCCAACAAGGGCCGCCAGGGCGCGCCGGGCGACACTACGGACCGCGCGCGCGATTTCACTGACTGTGCGGTAACAGGACCGGAATACGGCCTTTTTCGGACACTCGCCGGATACATGCCAAGCCGACCCGAGATCAACTGGACGAGCGGACCTTCCGGAATGCCCGATATATCCGCTATGCCGGTAAAACCTGATGCAGCGATATGTCGGATATAGGAGAATTGCTCCTCAATTTGTGATCAAAATCACAGGTCAATGTGTAGCTTTGGTCACGGTGCCTGTGGAATGAGATCCGTAATCTGGCTGCTTCCGGAGCACGGCCCCGATCAGCCTGCCCAGAATCTCCCCGAATCACTCAGGCCGGCGCCGGTTCATGCCGAGACGCCGTCCACGACCCAGAGGTGCTGACGCGATGTCCCAGGCGAACAAGGCCGCCACCGAGCCCACGCTCACCAGCCGTTCCACGGCGAACCCGCGCCGGACGACGCTGGCCTCGGTCGAGGACTTCAGCAAGATCCCGGGTGCCCGCAGGTCCGAGGACGTGGTGACCTACGCCACCGAGCTGCCGGCCAACACCGCCAACCCGCGCCGCACCAAGCTGATGGTCGCCCCCGTGGTCGCCGTCCCGCAGGACTGAGCGACGCCGCAGGACCGAGCCACCCGCGCTCCGCGAAGGGCGCCGGGGCCGCCCCCACCGGGCGGCTCCGGCGCCCTTCGCCGTGATCCGCCCGCTCCGGCCCGGCGCCCGGCGCCCGGGGCCGGGCCGTCCCGGACCCGGCGCGCGCCCGAGTCGGGCGCAACCCCGCCGAACAGGGGCAAAGCGGCCGGAGGGGGGCCCGCGCGATAGCCTGGTCGACGATTGAGCGGGGCCGGGCCCGAGGGCGCGGCGCCCACCAGCGCCCGGGCGCGCCCCGGGCGGCCGACGAAGCGAGGGGTAGCCCAGCCGTGCGCATTGCCAGGTTTTCCGTCCGGGAAGGGAGCCCTGCCGCCGGCAGCGTCTCCTTCGGAGTGGTCGAGGGCGACCCGGCCCAGCCCGAGTCTCTGGTCGTCCACGCCCTGGCCGGCCACCCGTTCGGGCAGCCCCAGCCCACCGGTGAGAGCTACCGGTTCCAGGACGTCCGGCTGCTCAGCCCGATGCTGCCCAACAAGATCGTCGCGGTCGGCCGCAACTACGCCGCCCACGCGGCCGAGCTGGGCAATGCCGTCCCGGACGTTCCGCTCACCTTCTTCAAGCCGTCCACCTCGGTGATCGGCCCGACCGAGGCGATCGCCTACCCGCCGTTCTCCTCGGACGTCCACCACGAGGCCGAACTGGCCGTGGTGATCGGCCGGATGTGCCGCGAGGTCCCGCTGGACCGGGTGCCCGAGGTGATCCTCGGCTACACCTGCGCCAACGACGTCACCGCTCGCGACATCCAGCAGCGCGAGGGCCAGTGGGCCCGGGCCAAGGGCTTCGACACCGCCTGCCCGCTCGGCCCGTGGATCGAGACCGACCTCGACCCGGCCGACCTGGCCGTCACCTGCACGGTCAACGGCGAGCTGCGGCAGACCGGCCGCACCTCCCTGATGGTCCGCTCGGTCGCCGAGCTGATCGTCCACATCTCCGAGGCCATGACGCTGCTGCCCGGCGACGTCATCCTCACCGGCACACCCGCTGGGGTGGGCCCGCTCAACGTCGGCGACGAGGTCGCCGTCTCCATCGAAGGCATCGGCACTCTCACCAACAAGGTGATCAAGCGTGGCTAACACTGACCCGTCCGTTCGGGTTCGCTTCTGTCCCTCCCCGACCGGGAACCCGCACGTGGGCCTGGTCCGCACCGCCCTCTTCAACTGGGCCTTCGCCCGCCACAACGGCGGCACGATGGTCTTCCGGATCGAGGACACCGACTCCGCCCGCGACTCCGAGGAGTCGTACGACCAGCTGCTCGACGCCATGCGCTGGCTCGGCTTCGACTGGGACGAGGGCCCGGAGATCGGCGGCCCGCACGAGCCGTACCGCCAGTCGCAGCGGATGGACATCTACGCCGACGTCGCCCGCCGCCTGCACGAGGCCGGCCACGCGTACCACTGCTACTGCTCCACCGAGGAGCTGGACGCCCGCCGCGAGGCCGCCCGCGCGGCCGGCAAGCCCTCCGGCTACGACGGCCACTGCCGCGAGCTGACGGACGACCAGATCGCCGTCTACAAGCTGGAGAAGCGCGAGCCGATCCTGCGGTTCCGGATGCCCGACCGCACGATCTCGTTCGACGACCTGGTGCGCGGCACGCTCACCTTCGAGCCGGAGAACGTGCCCGACTACGGCATCGTCCGGGCCAACGGCGCGCCGCTGTACACCCTGGTCAACCCGGTGGACGACGCCCTGATGGGCATCACCCACGTGCTCCGCGGCGAGGACCTGCTCTCCTCGACCCCGCGACAGATCGCGCTCTACGCGGCGCTCGCCGAGATCGGTGTCGGCGACGGCAGCACCCCGCGCTTCGGCCACCTGCCGTACGTGATGGGCGAGGGCAACAAGAAGCTCTCCAAGCGCGACCCGCAGGCCTCGCTCAACCTGTACCGCGAGCGCGGCTTCATCCGCGAGGGCCTGCTCAACTACCTGTCGCTGCTGGGCTGGTCGCTCTCGGCGGACGACGACATCTTCAGCGTCGAGCAGCTGGTCGCGGCGTTCGACATCGCCGACGTCAACGCCAACCCGGCCCGCTTCGACCTCAAGAAGTGCGAGCACATCAACGCCGAGCACCTGCGCAAGCTGGCGCCGGAGGACTTCGTCCGGCGTCTGGTGCCGTACCTGCAGGCCCCCGGCCTGCTGCCGGCCGAGCCGACCGCCGAGCAGCTGGAGCTGCTGGCCAAGGTGGCCCCGCTCACCCAGGAGCGGATGGTCGTGCTGAGCGAGATCGTGAACATGGCCGGCTTCCTCTTCGTCGACCCGGCCGACTTCACGCTCGACCCGGACGACGCGGCCAAGGTGCTCAACGCCGACGCCCGCCCGGTGCTGGAGGCCAGCGTCAAGGCGCTGGAGGCGCTGGAGGACTTCACCCCGGAGCCGATCCAGGCCGCGCTGCGCGAGGCGCTGGTGGAGGGCCTGGGCATCAAGCCCAAGTTCGCCTTCACACCGCTGCGGGTGGCCGTCACCGGCCGCCGGGTCTCCCCGCCGCTGTTCGAGTCGATGGAGCTGCTCGGCCGCCCCGAGACGCTGCGCCGGCTGACCTCCGCGCTGGCCGCCGTCCCGGCTGCCTGAGCCCCGCGCGGGCGGCTGCGGGCCCGGTTCCGACCTGGCCCGCAGCCGCCCCGGCCGCTGCCTGGGGTTATCGATTTTGGAGCCGGGGCAGACGTCGGGTAATGTTCTTTCTGCGCCGCCCGGGAGGGAACGGACGAGGGAGCGAAACCCCCGCCGGTTCCGAACGAGAGGCGCAACGCCTGAGAAGGGCCCGCAAGGGTTCAACTCTGGTGGGGTATGGTGTAATTGGCAGCACGAGTGATTCTGGTTCATTTAGTCTAGGTTCGAGTCCTGGTACCCCAGCGCAGTACAAGCAGTACCCAGCAGTACAAATGAAGATCAAGCCCCCGTTGTGTAGCGGCCTAGCACGCTGCCCTCTCACGGCAGTAGCGCCGGTTCGAATCCGGTCGGGGGTACTGATCCCGCAAGGGATCACCTGGAAAGCCCCCGTTGTGTAGCGGCCTAGCACGCTGCCCTCTCACGGCAGTAGCGCCGGTTCGAATCCGGTCGGGGGTACTGATCCCGCAAGGGATCGCCAGGAAGCCCCCGTTGTGTAGCGGCCTAGCACGCTGCCCTCTCACGGCAGTAGCGCCGGTTCGAATCCGGTCGGGGGTACCAGAGCACGAAGCCGGTGGCTGTGTCCTCCTCGAAGGAACGCCCATCGGCCGATTGCTTTGTTGGGGTATGGTGTAATTGGCAGCACGAGTGATTCTGGTTCATTTAGTCTAGGTTCGAGTCCTGGTACCCCAGCCAGATAGAGAATGAAGCCCCGGCCACCGGGGCTTTTTTGCATTTCCCGGGACATTGCCGAAAGGGCCCCGCACACTCCGGTGTGGGGGCCCTTTCCGTTGTCGGCGGGGGAGTGGTCAGCCGCGGCGCAGGGCCTCGGTCAGACGGTTGGCGGCCTCGATGATGGCCTGGGCGTGCAGCCGGCCCGGGTGGCGGGTCAGGCGCTCGATCGGGCCGGAGACGGAAACGGCGGCCACCACGCGGTTGGAGGGGCCGCGCACGGGCGCGGAGACCGAGGCCACGCCCGGCTCGCGCTCGCCGATCGACTGGGCCCAGCCGCGGCGGCGGACGCCGCTCAGCGCGGTGGCGGTGAAGCGGGCGCCCTGGAGGCCGCGGTGGAGCCG
>NZ_JBVHHB010000056.1:0-6365 GCF_055561295.1 Kitasatospora sp. NPDC022785
ACCGCAACCGCATCCGGCGTCCGCACCACCTGAGCCTCGAACAGATCCACCAACGAACCCGCCCCCACCTCACACCCCGTCGCATTCCAGCCCTGAAGCTGCAGGCGCTCGGACGGCGTCAGCGGCGAGAGCCGGCCGACGGGCAGAGCGGGCTGGTCGACGAGGGTGTCGAGCAGGGTCCGCAGCTTCTCGCCGATGAGCGCGACGCGCTCACGGTCGACGAGGTCCGGACGGTAGTCCAGCCGCAGTTCGAAGCCGGCCGCGGTCTGTGCCGCGATCAGGCTGAGCGGGTAGTGGGTGGCGTCCCGGCTGCTGCCGGAGACGGTGCGCAGGCTGGAGCTGTCCTGCTGCAGCGCCTCCTCGTCGATCGGGTAGTTCTCGAAGACGACGAGGGTGTCGAAGAGTTCGCTGTGGCCGGCGAGGCGCTGGACCTCGCTCAGGCCGATGTGGTGGTAGGGCAGCAGCGCGGTCTGCCGTTCCTGGACGCGGTTGACCAGGTCCTCCAGCGACTCGGCGGGGTCGAACCCGACCCGCACCGGCAGGGTGTTGATGAACAGGCCGACCATCGACTCGATGCCGGGGATCTCCGCCGGCCGGCCGGAGACGGTGGCGCCGAAGACGATGTCGTCGCGGCCGGTCAGGTGCCCCAGCAGCATCGCCCAGGCGGTCTGCACCATGGTGTTGGTGGTGACGCCACGGCGGCGGCTCTCGGCCGTCAGCCGATCGGTCCGCTCCGCGGTCAGCTCGACCACCAGGCGCTCCGGGAGCGCGGAGTGCCCGCCGGCGTCCTGGCCGACCAACAGGGTCGGCTCCTCCAGGCCCTCGAACTCGCGTGCCCAGGTGGCCTGTGCCTCGCTGCGGTCCTGGCGGGTGAGCCAGGCCAGGTAGTCGCGGTAGGGGGTGACCCGGGGCAGGTGCGCGCCGTCGCCCTTGGTGGCGTACGCCGAGAACAGTTCGTCGAGCAGGATGGGGGTGGACCAACCGTCCAGCAGGATGTGGTGGTTGGTGATGAGCAGGAGGTGGCGCTGCGGTCCGGTGGTGATCAGCGTGAAGCGGATCAGCGGCGGCCGGACGAGGTCGAAGCGGCTGACCCGGTCCTCGGCCACCAGGCGGGCCAGCTCCCGGTCACGGTCGGCCTCCGACAAGCCGCTGAGGTCCACCTCGGTCCACGGCAGCTCCACCCGGCCGGGGACCAGCTGGACCAGCGTGCCGTTCCTGAGGGCGCGGAAGGCGGAGCGCAGGTTCGCGTGCCGTTCCAGCAGCACCCCTGCCGCCCGCCGCATGGACTCGGCGTCGAGGTGCCCCTCGAACTCGAAGGACATCTGGACGTTGTAGACGTCCGAGCCGTGCTCGTCGTACAGCGCGTGGAAGAGCAGGCCCTCCTGCAGCGGGGACAGCGGCAGGACGTCCGCCAACTGCTCCTGCTGTTCCTGGAGTTCGTCGACCTCGGACTGGGTCAGCTCCACCAGGGCGAAGTCGGACGGGGTGTGGCCGCCGGCGCCGGGGCCTTCGGCGTGGTTCGCGATGGCCTTCAGGGCACGGAACCAGGTCTCGCCCAGGTCCCGGACCTCGTCCTCGGTGAACAGCTCGGCCGGCCAGGACCAGTTCGCCACCAGCGAGCCGCCCTCGGGGCGGTCGACGGTCAGCGAGTTGACCTCCAGCGCGTGGCCGATCAGGCCCTCCAGGTCCAGACCACTGCCGGTGTCGGCGTCGGCGCACAGGCCCCAGTCGGCAGCCTGGGCCGCCGGGTCGGCGAACTCGAAGCGGCCGAGGTAGTTGAAGGCGATCTGCGGGGTGGGCAGAGCGGCCAGGGCCTGTGCGGTGCCGGGGTTGAGGTGGCGCAGCAGGCCGTAACCGGCGCCGTTGTCGGGCAGGGCGCGGAGCTGTTCCTTGACGGCCTTGACGGCGTCGCCGACCACCGCGCCCGCGGACCAGACCTGGTCCCAGGCGTCGGCGGGCACGCCCGGGTCCAGCCGGACCGGGAAGAGGCTGGTGAACCAGCCCACCGTGCGCGAGACGTCGGCGCCGGGCACGAGCTCCTCACGGCCGTGGCCCTCCAGGTCCACCAGCGCACCGGTGGCCCGGACGCCGCGGCGGCGCCGCCAGTCCTCGACCGCCAGGGCGAAGCCGGCCAGCAGCACATCGTTCACACCCGCGTGGAACACCGCCGGCACCCGGGTCAGCAGCGCGCCGGTCACCTCGGACGGAAGCTCCACGGACAGCACCCGCCGGGCGGGCGCGGTGTCCCGCCGCGGGTCGAGCGCACGGGCGCCCAGCTGCGGGTCCTCCCCCGTGAGCATCCCGGTCCACACGTCCAGCTCCGCGGCACGCTCCGCCGTACCGGCCTCGGTCACCAGGCCTTCGGCCCAGACCTTGAACGGGGTCTCCACCGAAGCGAGTTCGGGCTCGCGGCCCTCGGCCACGGCGTCGTGGGCGGCGGCCAGGTCCGGCAGCAGGATGCGCCAGGACACCCCGTCCACCACCAGGTGGTGGGCCATCAGCAGCAGCCGGCCGGAGACTCCGGGGCCGCCGTCGAACCACACCGCCTGCACCATCACGCCCCGGTCGGGGTCCAGCCGGCGCTGGGCGGCCTGTGCCTCCTCGGTGATCTGTGCGCGGTCCGCGTCGACGCGCAGCAGCAGGTCCTCGGCGCGGACGGCGCCGCGGGCCCGGACCTCCAGGGACCACGGACCGTCGGCGGGCCGGGTCAGCCTGGCCCGCAGGAGGTCGTGCCGGTCGAGCAGGGCCTGGAGCGCGGCGGTCAGGCTCTCCAGCGTCGCGGACGCCGGCACCTGCACCACCATCGCCTGGTTGTACCCGTCGACCGGGCCGCCCAGCTCCTCCAACCAGCGCATGATCGGGGTCGGCGGCACCGCGCCGACACCCGCATCCGGGTCCTGATCGCCCTCGTCCGAGCCCTCGAGGCTTACGGCGATCGCGGCCAGTGCCTCGACCGTGCGGTGCTGGAACACGTCGCGCGGCGAGAATTCCAGGCCGGCCTTGCGGGCGCGGCTGACCAGCTGGATGGAGACGATGCTGTCACCGCCCAGCTCGAAGAAGCTGTCGTCGATACCGATCCGCTCCAGCCCGAGAACCTCGGCGAACAGCCCGCACAGCACCTCCTCACGCTGGTTGCGCGGACCGCGCTCCGAGGCCCGGCCGCCGTAGTTCGGCTCCGGCAGCACACGGCGGTCCAGCTTGCCGTTGGCGGTCAGGGGCAACTCGTCCATGACCACGAACGTGGAGGGCACCATGTACTCCGGCACCCGCGACGCCACCCGGTCCCGCAGCACCTCGATGTCCAGGCCGTCATCGCCTCCGACCACGTAGGCCACGAGACGCTTCGCACCGGAGGCATCCTCCCGCACGACCACCGCGCTGTTCGCCACGGCCGGATCGGTCGACACGGCGGCCTCGATCTCGCCCAGCTCGATCCGGAAGCCGCGGATCTTCACCTGGTCGTCGGCCCGGCCCAGGTACTCCAGCTCACCCTCGGCAGACCACCGCACCACATCACCCGTGCGGTACATCCGCTCACCCGAGCCGACAAACGGATCCGCGACGAAACGCTCCGCCGACAGGGCCGGGCGATTGAGGTAGCCACGGGCCAGACCCGCGCCGGCGACGTAGAGATCGCCGGTGACACCCGCCGGGACCGGCTGCAGGCCCGCGTCCAGGACGTAGACCCGCAGGTCCGGGATCGCCTGGCCGATGGCGCTGCCGCGCAGCTCGGCGGCCGCGGCCCGGTTCAGCGCGCGGTGCGTGACGTGCACGGTGGTCTCGGTGATGCCGTACATGTTGACCAGGGTCGGCGCGTCGTCCGGGTGGACGCCGTACCACTCCTCCAGCCGTCCCAGGTCCAGCGCCTCGCCGCCGAAGACCACGGTGCGCAGGGACAGCGCGTCGGCGCCGGGGTTCTCGCGCTCCTCCTGGATGAGGCGGTAGAAGGCGGAGGGGGTCTGGTTGAGCACGGTCACCTTGGTGCGTGCGAGCAGGGCGCGGAAGTCCCGCGTGCTGCGGCTGGTCTCGTAGGAGACCATCACCAGGCGGCCGCCGTACAGCAGCGGACCCCAGATCTCCCAGACGGAGAAGTCGAACGCGTACGAGTGGAACATCGTCCAGACGTCGTCGGCGCCGAAGTCGAACCAGTGCTCGGTCGCGCGGAACAGACGCACCACGTTCTGGTGCGGGATCATCACGCCCTTGGGGCGCCCTGTGGAGCCCGAGGTGTAGATGACGTAGGCCGTGTGCGCCGGCCGGAGCGCGGTGGTGCGGTCCGCGTCGGTGACGGCCGCGGCGCTCTCGCGGGCGAGCAGGTCCGTCACAGCGGGCTCGTCCAGCACGAGGCGGGCGGGGCCGCTCGCGTCCACCGCGTCGAGCGCGGCGGCGGTGTCGCGGGAGAGCAGCACCAGGCTCGGCCGGGCGTCCTCCAGCATGTAGCCGATCCGGTCCGCCGGGTAGTCGGGGTCCACCGGGAGGTAGCCCGCGCCGGTCTTCAGCACCGCGAGCAGCGCGACGATCATCTGCTCGGTGCGTGGCAGCGCGAGGGCGACCAGCTGCTCCGGCCCCACCCCGTGGCCGATCAGGTGGCGGGCCAGACGGTTGGCCCGGCTGTCCAGCTCCCCGTAGGTGAGTTCGCTGTCCTCCGAGGTCACCGCGACGGCTGCGGGAGTCCGGGCCGCCTGGGCCTCGAACAGCTCGACCAGGGTCGCCTGCGGCACGTCCTTGCCGGTGGGGTTCCACTCGACCAGCAGGCGCGCACGCTCCTCGGCGGTGAGGACGTCGACCGAGCCGACCGGCGCGTGCGAGTCGGCGAGGACGCCGTCCAGCAGGCGGGCCATGCGATCCACGATCCGCTCGGCGGTGGCCTGGTCGAACAGGTCGGCCGAGTACTCGAGGGCGCCGGCGATGCCGACGGGCGCGCCATCGGTGTCGAACTGCTCGACGAGCTGGAAGGACAGGTCGAACTTGGCCACGTCCAGCTCGACCGCGTACGGGGCCACCTGCACGCCCGGCAGGTCGGCCCGGGCGGCCGCGTTGTTCTCGAACGACAGCATGACCTGGAACAGCGGGTGCCGGGCGAGCGAGCGCTCCGGGTTGAGCTCGTCCACCAGCTGCTCGAAGGGCACGTCCTGGTTGGCGTACGCCGCGAGGTCGGTCTCCCGGACCCGGTCGATCAGCTCCTGGAAGGTCGGGTTCCCGGACAGGTCGGTGCGCAGCACCAGGGTGTTGACGAAGAAGCCGACCAGGTCGTTCAGCGCCTCGTCGGTACGACCGGCGATCACGCTGCCGATCGGGATGTCGTCGCCGGCGCCGAGCTTGGCGAGCAGTGCCGCGATGGCGGCCTGCATCACCATGAAGACGCTGGCGCCGCGGGCCTGCGCGATGGCCGTCACCTTCTGGTGGACGTCCTTCGGGAGGGCGAGCGGCACCCGGGCGCCCCGGTAGCTGGCGACCGCCGGACGCGGCCGGTCGGTGGGCAGCTGGAGCTCGTCCGGAATCCCGGAGAGCGCCGTGCGCCAGTGGTCCAGCTGGCCCGCCATGGCACTGGTCGGGTCGTTCTCGTCGCCGAGGACGTCGATCTGCCAGAGCGTGTAGTCGGCGTACTGGACCGGCAGCTGCTCCTGGCTCGGCGCGTGGCCCGCCAGTCGCGCCTGGTAGGCGACGGAGAGGTCCCGGGCGAGCGGGGCCATCGACCAGCCGTCGCCGGCGATGTGGTGCACGACGAGCAGCAGGACGTGGTCCTCGACGCTCACCCGGAGCAGGTGGGCACGCAGCGGGAGCTCGTTCGCGAGCTCGAAGCCCGTCTGGGCCAGCCGCCGGACGTGCTCGTCGAGGTCGGCCGGGGCCACGTCGGTCACGACGAGTTCGGGCGTCGCCTGCTCGGCGGCCAGGACCTCCTGGCGGGCCCGGCCGTCGGTCTCGGGGAAGACGGTGCGCAGGCTCTCGTGCCTGGCCACCAAGTCGGCGAGCGCCGCGCGCAGCGCGTCGACGTCCAGGGCGCCGGTGAGGCGCACCGGGAGCGGCAGGTTGTAGGTGGCGCTCGGGCCCTCGACCCGGTTGAGGAACCACAGGCGCCGCTGGGCGGCGGACAGCGGGATCTCGGCCGGGCGCTCGGCCACGGTCAGAGCCCGGCGGGCGGCACCGGCGGCGTCCAGGTGGCCGGCAAGTCCGGCGACGGTGGGCGCCTCGAAGACCGCCCGCACCGCGAGGTCCACGCCGAACTCGGAGCGGATGCGGCTGAGCAGCCTGGTCGCGAGCAGGGAGTGGCCGCCGAGTTCGAAGAAGCTGTCGTCGATGCCGATCCGCTCCAGCCCGAGGACCTCGGCGAACAGCCCGCACAACACCTCCTCACGCCCGTTGCG
>NZ_JBVHHB010000057.1:0-5328 GCF_055561295.1 Kitasatospora sp. NPDC022785
GCTTCGGTGCGCAGCGGGTTGATCTCGGAGACGGCGCCGACGAGCGTGGTCTTGCCGACACCGAAACCGCCTGCGACGACGATCTTCGCCGAGGTGGTGGCGCGGGTGGGGGCGGCCGCGTTAGAGCTTGCGAAGTCCACTGAGGACCCTTTCGAGCAGCGTGACGTCGGGCTGGTTTCCGGATTCGCCGCCGGAAGCGGGCTGGTGGATGGCGACCAGGCCGGCCTCGGCCAGGTCGGCCACGAGGATGCGGGCCACCCCCAGGGGAAGGGAGAGCAGCGCCGAGACCTCGGCGACGGACTTCACCTCGGTGCAGAGGGTGCAGATCCGCTGGTGCTCGGGGAGCAGGGTGGCCAGGCGCTGCGGGTCGACGCTGGCGGAGACGAGCGCCTCCAGCGCCAGTTCGTAGCGCGGGCGGGTTCGCCCGCCGGTCATCGCGAACGGCCGGATCAGCGGGCCCGAGTCGTGGTCGTCCTCGTACTCCTCGGCGTACCCGGGCTCCTCGGCCGGCGCGTAGCCGGGGTCGGGGCTCTGGCCGGGGGCGGCGTGGCCGGCGTGCCGGCCGGGCAGGTGGCCGTCCTGGGCCGGGAAGCCGGCCGGTGGCGAGTCGTAGGAGGGCTGCGGCTGGGCGTACTGGCCGTACTGCTCCTGGGCCTGACCGTACTGGTGCTGCTGCTGGCCGTACTGCTGCTGTCCGTACTGCTGGCCGTACTGCTGACCGTGGCCGACGACGCCGGGGGCTCCGAAAGCGTCATGGCCTGTGCCAGGGTACGGAACGCCGTACTGGCCGCTGCGGTCGTCGGGCGGTGTCACGGTTCCTCTCCTCACAAGGTGCGGCGGTGCGGTGCGAGCTCGGGCACAGGTCCCCAGCCGGTGGTGCGAAGCCGTACAACGTCCGAACCCGAGCCCGCCGAAGCGGGCCCGGGACGGCCGTGGAGGTGCTTCGAATACCAGGACGGTATCCGACGAACCGTCAGTGCAGGAGACTGCCCTGGAGTTCTGCGCGAAGTGCGGGTGTGAGGACGGCGCCGGCGCGGTCGACGAGGAGGGCCATTTCGTAGCCGACCAGACCGATGTCGGAGTCCGGCGAGGCGAGCACGGCGAGGGCGGAGCCGTCGCTGATGGCCATCAGGAAGAGGAAGCCGCGCTCCATCTCGACGACGGTCTGGTTGACCTCGCCGCCCTCGAAGATCCGGCTGGCGCCGGAGGTGAGGGAGGTGAGGCCGGAGGCGACGGCGGCGAGCTGGTCGGCGCGGTCGCGGGGGAAACCTTCGGACATGCACAGCAGGAGGCCGTCCGCGGAGACCACCACCGTGTGCGACACCCCAGGGGTGTTGTCCACGAAATTGGTGATCAGCCAGTTCAGGTTCTGTGCGGCCTGGCTCATCTGACTCAACTCAACGCTCCTGGTGGTTCGAGCCGCCGAAGAGATCGGTGCTGCGGTTCTGCTGTCCGTTGCCGGACGGGTCTACCTGATCGGGGTCGATCCGGAAGCTTCCGGTGTTGCCGGCGCTGCGGCCCTGCTCCACACCGCGGCGCAGGTTCGTGAGGCGTCCACGGACCTCCTCGGGGCTGCGGGAGACCTGCGGCCCGTCCTGCGGAGTGGGCTTGGCGTTGCCTGCCACCAGGTTCTGCTTGGGCACCCGGCGGGGCAGGCCCGCCGGGGTCGTGCCACCGGAGGCGGGCTCGCGGAGCTGCTCGGCACGCTGCCAGGAGCCGTCGTTGGGCGACTGCCAGGCGGCGCTGGTCGGGCCGGTCGGTCCGGTGGGACCGTACCCGCCCAGCGCGGACACCTCGTGTCCGCGCGGTTCGGTCGGCGCCGAGGTGTCCTTGGCGCCGGCGAACCAGTTCGGGGTCTCGCCGCTGTCCTGGCCGCCCTGGTGCGGAGCGGTACCGGGGCCGCCGCTCGCGAGCTGCTGGCCGGGGCGGCGCTGCGGGAGGCCGGACGGCAGGGTGGTGGACGGCTCGGCCGCGGGCAGCGCCGGGGTCTCCGGGCTGTACGGGTGGCCGGCCGGGGCCTCCTCGGCCTGGTGGCCGTACTGCTCGTCGGCGTAGCCGTCGTTGTAGCCCTGGTAGTCCTGGTACTGACCGTACTGGTCGTCCTGGCCCTGGTTCTGGCCGTACTGGTCGTCGGCGTAGCCCTGCTGCGGGAGCCGGCCGTAGGCGTCCGGGCCGTACCCGTCCTGACCGTAGCCGTTCGCGGCGTACTCGTCCTGGCCGTACCCGTACTGCTCGTCGGCGTAGCCGGACTGCTCGTAGCCCTGCTGCCCGTACTGGTCGTCCTGGGCGTAGGTCTCGTCGTTGCGCCGGCCGTACGCCGGGTACTCCTCCTCGACCTCGGCGTCGACCACCGGCGGCATCTGCGCGGTCTCCGGGCCGGCCTCCAGGGCGGCGCGGCGGACCTGGTCGAGCCGCTGCGAGCGCTGGACGGCCTCCAGGGCCGGGCTGAACCCGCTGGAGCCGGCGCTGCCGTTGCCGGTCAGGTGGTCGTCGAAGCCCAGTTCGGCGGCGCTGCGCGGCTGGTTCTGGGCCGCGGGGGCCCAGTCGGCCTGGGCGGGCTCCTGGTCGGCGAAGATCCGGGAGACGGTGAACTGCTCCTCCGGCTCCGGCGCCGCGCCCATCTGGGTCAGGAACGGCGGCAGCATGACCAGCGAGGTGGTGCCCGCGGACTCGCCCGAGGGGCGGAGCTGGACGCGGACGTCGTGCCGCTGGGAGAGCCGGCCGACCACGAAGAGGCCCATGCGGCGGGAGATGGTGGCGTCGACCGTGGGCGGCTCGGCGAGCTTCTCGTTGATCTCGGCGAAGTCCTCGGCGGTGAGGCCGATGCCCTTGTCGTGGATCTCGACCAGCACCCGGCCGTCCGGCAGGCGGGTCGCGTTGACCAGCACCCGGGTCTGCGGGCTGGAGAACGAGGTGGCGTTCTCCAGCAGCTCGGCGAGCAGGTGGACGAGGTCGGTCACGGCCGCGCCGACGACCTCGGCCTCGGGGATGCCGGCGAGCTCGACGCGCTCGTACTGCTCCACCTCGGAGGCGGCGGCGCGGAGCACGTCGACCAGCGGGACCGGGGTGTTCCAGCGGCGGCCGGCCTCCTCGCCCGCGAGGACGAGCAGGTTCTCACCGTTGCGGCGCATACGGGTCGCGAGGTGGTCCAGCTTGAAGAGGTTCTCCAGCTGGTCCGGGTCGGCCTCGTTGTTCTCCAGGTCCGTGATCAGCGCCAGCTGGCGCTGGATGAGGCCCTGGCTGCGACGCGACAGGTTGGTGAAGATCGCGTTGACGTTCCCTCGCAGCAGGGCCTGCTCGGCGGCCAGCTCGACCGCCTGCCGGTGGACCTGGTCGAAGGCCCGGGCGACCTCGCCGATCTCGTCCTTGCCGTGCAGGGGGATCGGGATGACCGAGGTGTCGACCCGCTCGGGGTCGGTCTTGGACAGCTTCTCGACCAGCTCCGGCAGGCGGTGGTCGGCGATCTCCAGGGCGGCGTTGCGCAGGGTGCGCATGCCGAGAATCATCGAGCGGGCCACGTAGCCGGTGAGGACACCGGCGAGGACCAGCGCGGCGAGCACGATCGCCGAGTTGAGGATGGCGTCGTAGAGCGCGTTGTCCCGCAGGTCCGCGGCGTCGTTGAGGACGTCGTCCAGCAGCGCGACCTCGGTGGCGCGCAGGGTGGCGATGTGGGTGTTGGCGGCCTGTTCCCAGTTCTCCTTGGTCAGGCCGGAGTTCTTCGCCTCGTTGAAGGCGGCGTCGGCGGCGGCCTTGCCCTTGGACTGGCCCTCCGCGGCGGCCTGGCTGTACGCGGCACCGAGGGCCATCAGGCCCGTCATGGTGGGCACGCTGCCGTTCGGCATGCGGAACGCGGACCGCTGGTCGGCGGTGGCCTGGGCGACCTGGGCGTCGGAGTACCGCTTGGCGTCCTCGGGGGAGCTGCCGGTGTTGAACTCGGAAATCGACACCTGCTCCAGCTTCTGGGAGACCAGGAGCTGCTGGATCAGGTCGACGTTCTCGTACCGGGTCGTGGACTGCGCGGATATGCCGACCAGCAGCTGGAGCATCAGCGCGCGCTGGGTCGAGGCCGAGGCCTTGGCCAGCGACATGGCGTAGATCGCGCGGCCCTTGCTGGTGATGTTGGTGCTGCCGAGGCCGACCGAGTTGTCGTAGGCCAGCAGCGGCGCGACCATCGTCGAGTAGGCGGACTGGGTCGCGGTGGCGAACAGCTCCGGCTTGTAGGCGTTGTCGCGCAGGTGCGGCAGGAAGATCACGAGGCTCTGGAAGGACGCGTGGCGGTGGGGGAGCTCACCGGACTTGTCGGTGGCGTCGTAGGCCGCGTTGTAGGCCTTGAGCGCGGCGTCCGTGGTCGCACGGGTCTTGACGACGTCGCCGTTCGGATCCTGGCCGGTCAGGATGGGGCTGATCGTCTTGTCGCGCTCGTTCTCCAGCGCCTCGGCGAGCTCGGTGGCCGCCTTGGCCAGACGCGAGGCCTTCTCGGCGCGCGAGGCCTTGACGTAGCCGTCGACCGAGGTGTTGACGCGCAGGCCGCCGAAGACCAGTCCGATGATCACGGGGATCATCAGGATCGCGATCAGACGGGCCGGCACACGCCAGTTACGGGGCCGGAGGAACTCGTACCGGCTTCCGCCCTTGCCACCGTCGCCCTCGTCCGCGGAGCCGCCGCTGCGGCGCTCCGTGGAGGGGGCCGGCGGCTGCGGCCTGGCGGCCGGCGGGCGCTCCTGGCCCGGCGTGAACGCGGAGAATCCGGCCTGGTCCGTTGCGTTACCGTTCGGCTCGCTCTGGCGGGGCTCGGAGCGCCGCTGCGGGGCGACTTGCTGCTTACGCCTCACTCGACAACAACCTCTCGGCCGATTGGCGGCCATGGATCAATCCAGCGCTACCCCTGGCAGCTGCCCGCTGCCGGGTGGGACTGCCGTACGGGATTTAGGGGTAGCTGGAATTTCAGCACGTGCAGGGATGGGGGACAAACAGCCACTGAGGGCGCCCTGCTGCGGAACATTTAGGACATTCGCCGACATGATGGCGCAAAACTGTGGTCTTCTGGCGCTGAGTGGCGCTGATTCGCTACGCAGAGTCACTGTTGATCACAAAATGCCTACCGAACTGTTATCCGCTGCTTATGCAGGGGTCTTGCGCGGGCCGCTCGGACGACACCCCCCGCGTGCGCAGGTGCCCCGGTGCCCCGCCGGGCTGGCGGGACACCGGGGCTGCCGGCCTGCGGGCCGCGCTCAGCGGAGGCGGGCGAGGAGGGCGTGTTCGACGAGGGTGATGAGGGCGCTCTTGGCGCTGTCGCGCCGTCGGGCGTCGAGGGTGACGACGGGGGTG
>NZ_JBVHHB010000058.1:0-5283 GCF_055561295.1 Kitasatospora sp. NPDC022785
TGGGCGTGAAGCTGACCACCCTGACCAAGGACCAGGCCGACTACATCGGCGTTCCGGTCGAGGGCCCGTACAAGGCGGACCAGTACCGCTACTGATCGCCCCGGAACCACGGCGGTGGCCGGCGTCCCCCTCGCGGGGACGCCGGCCACCGGCACGTCCGGGGAAGGTCAGCCGAGCACCTCGGTGGTCCAGTCGGCCGGGGAGAGGCCGAGCGCGGTGAAGTGGCCCAGCCAGCCGCTGTAGCCCCCGACCGAGGCGAACGGCGCCTCGCCCTTGAAGGAGGTCGCACACAGCTTCAGACCTGTGGCGACCGTGCAGGTGTTCTGCTGCCGGGCGGCCCCGGGCAGCCCGACGAGGCTCCCGTCGGAGGACGGTTCGACGTCGGGCCGGATGCCGACGCTGATCTGGTCGGCGCCCGAGTTGTAGTTGATGCTCACCGACCAGGGGTAGCCGTCGGCAGCCTGGGGTCCGTAGTCCAGGCTCACGCCGGACGGCGTGAAGCCGGCGGGCACGTCGTGGAGCTTGAACGGCAGGGGAACGGCCTGCGGGGCGACCTTGATCCCCTCGGCGACCCGGCGCAGGGCGTTCGACACGTCGTCGGTGTCGCCCATGTAGGAGCTGTGCAGCTGCGCCCAGCGGCCGTCGGCGGTCTGCCAGCGGAGGTTCCGGTCCAGCCCGAGTCCGGCCGGGTCGTCCGGTCCCATGCCGACCCAGTACGCCGGTTTCCCGTTCACCGGCGCGGCGTCCACCCGGTACTGCTGCTGGCCGGTCGGCGCGTTCCCGACGACGGGCACTTCCCCCGGCGCGAAGAGGGTGAGGAAGATCAGCTGGTGGTTGAACTCGACCGCGTTCGGGCCGGTCTGCTTCGGGCCGTAGGCCTTGGCCTGGAACCCGTTCGGCTGTCCGGAGAATCCGACGGTGTAGTTCACCGAGCCGAAGCCCTCGGGCAGCCAGCCGAAGGAGGCCGGGGCCGCCAGCGGGTCGCGCCCGGTGTCCGGGCCGAGCGGGGGGAAGCCGGCGAGCCCGCCGGTCGGGCTCGCACTGGGCGCCGCGGCAACCGGGACCGGGGCCGCGCCCCCGTGCGGGGCGGGCAGTGCCGCGCCCAGCACCGAGGCACCGATCGCCACCGCCACCACGCCGCCGAGCACCCCGAGCCGGCGCCGCCGCAGCCGGGAGCGGCCCGCGCGCAGGGCCCAGGCGGAGTCCATCCGGGCGGCCGGGGCCGGGGCGTCGGCCAGCCTCGTCAGTTCCGCGGCCAGCCGGCCCTCGGCCGGGTCGGCGTACTCGGGGGTGAGACGGTCGTTCACGATGCGGTCCTTTCCGCCGGCATGACCGGGCGCATGTCCAGGAGGCGGCGCAGCGAGTCGAGGCCCCGTGAGGTCTGGCTCTTGACGTTGCCGGTGGAGCAGTCCATGGCCTCCGCCGTCTGCTCGACCGTGAGGTCGCAGTAGTACCGGAGCACCACCGTGGCCCGTTGCCGGGGCGGGAGTGCGGTGAGGGCCGTCCGGAGGTCGACCGAGGCGTCCAGGTCGTGTGCCGAGACGGCGGTCTCCGGTATCGCGCCGTCGGCACGGCGACGGGCGATCCACCGCCCCCAGGGGGAGCGCTGCTCGGCGAGAAAGGTGTTCACGAGCACGGTCCTGGCGTAGCCGTCCCTGTTCTCCACCCCGGGCATCCGGTTCCAGTGCACGTACAGCTTGGTGATGGTCTCCTGCACCAGGTCGTCGGCGCGGTGCCAGTCGGAGCAGAGCAGGTAGGCCACCTTGCGCAGCCACGCCGCCCTGGAGGCGACGAACTCCGTGAACTCGGCGTCGCGTTGTTGCTTCGCCATGAAATGGGCGCTCCTTTCGCACGGCACGTTCCCCGTGCCGTCTGCCCCACTGATGCGTGCGCCGCCCCTGAGGTTGCATGCGGGTCCGTCCGGCCGTGCGGCATAGGCTTCGGGGCATGCCCAACGGCCGGTACTCGCTCCACGACACCCATGACCACGTGCTGCTCGGCGAGGAGCGCTTCAGCTGCGCCCCCGGCCCGGCCGGCTGGCGGTACGTCTCCAAGACGTACGGGCCCGAGGGGCAGGTGCTCGGCACGGTCGACCTGACGCTGGACTCGCGGGCCCGGCCGCTGCGGATGGAGTTGAGGGCGGGCGGCTGGCAGGTCCGGGGCGGCGCCGTCGACGGGGTGGCCTGGGTGCGCACCGACGCTGCCGACCCCGGTGGGGAGCACACGGTGGAGGGGCACGACCGGGCCCACGGCTTCGCCGGGCGCTCGCCGGGCTTCCTGGTCGCCACCGCGCGGCTGCTGCGGCTGCGGGAGGGGGCGAGCGCGAAGGTGCGGCTGGTGGCGTTCAGCGAGCCGGTGCTGGCGCCGCGGACCTTCGACCAGGGCTGGCTGCTGGAGGCCATCGACACCCACGAGACGGACTCCGGCCCGCTGCTGGTCGAGCGGTACCAGGTGGCGGACCTGGAGACGGGCGAGCAGCAGGTGGTGCACCTGGCCGGGGACGTGGTGCTGGCCGCGGCCGGGGTGGAGCTGGAGGAACTGGAGTCGCCCCCGAACCCCTGGCCGGTGGAGTTCGGCGGGTAGCGCCGGCCGGGGCGGTGGCGAGCCGGCCCGGGGCGGGGCGGGCGGGGCCGGGCTGCGTCAGGCCGGCGGGGCGAAGCCGGTGGCGGGGGCCTGCGGCGGAGCCGTGGGCTGCTGCGCGGCCGGGGCGGCCGGCTGCTCCACGGGCGGGGCCGACGGCTGCGCGTGGGGCTGGGCGTGGGGCTGCGGCTGCGGCTGGGCGGCAGGGTGCGGGTGGGGCTGGGCCTGCGGGTGGAGCTGGGGCTGGGCCTGCGGCTGGAACGCGTAGCCCTGGACCCGGGTCCACTCGCGCCGCTGGCGCTCGGTCAGCACCGCGCCGAGGTAGGCCGCCGGGTGCAGCCCGTACGGGACGGGGTGGCCGGTGCGGGCCGCCAGGTCGTCGGCCAGCCGGGCGGACATCTGGTGCGCCACCGCCGGGTCCAGCTGGCCGACCCGGCCGAGCAGCTGCCGGATCGCCAGCCAGAGCGGCTCCGGCACGGCGGAGAGGTCCAGCGCCACCAGCTCGCCGCCGATCGCCTGCAGCAGCTGCGGGGGCACCGGCGGCAGCGGGTTCACGGCAGCGCCGCCGCCCGGCACCCGCTCGCGGACCACCAGGGTCCCCGCGAAGACGTCACCGAGCCGCTTGCCGTCCGACGACACCACCGAGCAGATCACCGCCGGCACGCCGCTCAGCATGATGAGCTCGAAGAAGCCGACCAGCCCGCGCACCAGCGAGTGCCGGAACCGCACCGGACCGCCGTCGCTGCGCACCACCCGCAGGCCCAGGGCGGCCTTGCCGAGCGAGCGCCCGCGGGTGAGGGTCTCGACCATGACGGGCAGGGCCACCGTGAAGAAGACCACGAGCCCGAGCATCAGGGCGGTCAGGGCGGCGGGGTCGAGGTCGACCAGGACGAAGCTCAGCGTCAGGGAGCACACCAGGAGCGCGGCACCCTGCACGGCCAGGTCCAGCCCGATCGCCAGCGCCCGGCTCGGAAGCTTCGCCGTGCGCAGGCCGAGGACGACCGCCTCACCCGTCACCAGGTCGCTCAAGACACCCGTCCGTTCCCGTCGGTGATTCATGGTCGGTGGTTCATGGTCCGCGATCCGGGGAGGGTCCATCGGATCGGCCCCCACGATCCCGTGATCCGCAGTCGTCAACATACGGGGCCGCGCAGCCGCGCGGGAAGGGAGGTCCCGGGCCGCCGGGGAAAGGAGATCCCGGGCGCCCGGGCACTCCCTCCCCCTGGCATGCTGGGCGCACCTGTCCGCACCCGCCTGCCCGCGCGCCCCGCGCCGACCATGGAGCTGCCGAATGGACCTGGACGTCTTCGTCGCCACCCACCAGGGGGAGTGGGCCCGGCTGGACGCCCTCGCCCGGACCCGTCGGCTCACCGGCGAGGAGGCGGACGAACTGGTCGCCCTCTACCAGCGCGTGACCGGCCATCTGGCCAAGGTCCAGGCCGCAGCTCCCGACCCCACGTTGGAGGGCCGGCTCACCAGCCTGGTCTCCCGGTCCCGCGACGCGGTCACCGGCAGCCGCAGCAGCGGTTGGCGGGACGTCGCGCGCTACTACAGCGTGAGCTTCCCGGCCGCGCTCTACCGCTCGCGCCGCTGGTGGCTGCCGGTCGCGGTTCTCTCCCTCCTCGGCACCGCCCTCGTCGCCTGGTGGGTGGCGACCCACCCCGAGGTCCGGAACAGCCTGGCCACGCCGGAGACGATCCGCGAGATGACCAGGCCCGGCGGGGACTACGAGGCCTACTACTCGGACCGCCCCGCCAGCTCGTTCGCGGCCCAGGTCTGGACGAACAACGCCTGGATCGCGGTGCAGTGCCTGCTCTTCGGCATCGCGCTGGGCATCCCGGTGCTCAATGTGCTGTGGAGCAACGTCCTCAACCTGGGGCTCGGAGTGGGGCTGATGGCCTCCGCCGGCCGGCTCGACATCTTCCTCGGCCTGCTCATCCCGCACGGCCTGCTGGAACTGACCGCCGTCTTCGTGGCCGGCGGCCTCGGTCTGCGGCTGGGCTGGACGATCATCGACCCCGGACCGCGCACCCGTGCGACGGCCCTTGCGGAACAGGGCCGCTCGATCATCGGCATGGGAATCGGCCTCGCGACCGTGCTGGCCGTCTCCGGTGTCCTGGAAGCCTTCGTGACCCCGTCCGGCCTGCCCACCTGGGCCCGCATCTCGATCGGCGTGCTGGCCGAGATCGCATTCCTCCTGTACGCCCTCGTCCTGGGCCGGAAGGCTGCAGAGGACGGCGAGACCGGCGACCTGGACGCGGCCGACCGGGCGGACCTGCAGCCGGTCGCGGCCTGAGCCGAGGTGATCCACACGCCTCTGACCTGGTACTCTTCTCGCATCGCAGCCAAACCATTGACGTGGTGGGGCTGGGCTAGTAGGTTTGAACGGTTGGGACAGGTTGGACAACGACCTGATCCAGGCGCTAGTGTCTACGACACCGCCAAATCGAGGCGAGCGTGTTTCACGAAATACGCGCCCTCCGACGAGGTAAATCCCGGAACTGAGCACATCGAAAGCTTTGATAAGCTTCGGAACGAAGTCGAGGGAAATCCCCCCAGCGGGAAATCAGAGAAACAAACGCCGGTAAGAACGGCCGCGAGGATCTGATAAGCTGGAAACACGAAAGAACGAAGCGCCCGGAGGGCCCGCTGGAAGGCGGTCCGAAGGAAGTGTCCGTTCCTTGAGAACTCAACAGCGTGCCA
>NZ_JBVHHB010000059.1:0-4952 GCF_055561295.1 Kitasatospora sp. NPDC022785
GGTTACATTCCGAACCCGGAAGCTAAGCCTCACAGCGCCGATGGTACTGCAGGGGGGACCCTGTGGGAGAGTAGGACGCCGCCGAACAATCATTCCAGAAAGACCCCCTCCGGATTCCGGAGGGGGTCTTTCTGCGTCTCAAACACAGAGAGCCCCTGCCCGGGTCCCGGGCAGGGGCTCTCTGCATTTGTGCGCGTCGCACCCGGTCCGAGCTCGACGCCCGCACGCGCGCGTCGGGCGGGAACACCTACTGGGTCCCTATCGCGACCTCCTGGATCGACGGTTCCCTCGCTGCTGCGGAGCACCTACCTGCCGTCGACTGGGTCGACGGCCCCGCCGCATCGCTGGGCCGCTGGGCAGCGGTGGTGACGCGTCGATGACGCTCCCGTACCCCGGGCCAGGGCCGAGCCGCTCGGAGAAAGCAGCGCTTGATGACTGACCCTGTACGCGTCGGCCTTGTCGGTGTCGGCACCATCGCGGAGACCCACCTCGCGATCCTGGCCGAACGGGCCGAGGTGCTACTCGAATTCACGGTTGATCCGCATCGGCCGAAGCCACCGTCGTTCCGTGGAACCACGCCGCCTCACTACACCGGCCTGGCCGACGCGCTCGCGGGGCATCAGCCCGACCTGCTCGTCCTCGCGACTCCCACGGACACGCACGCGGAGCTGGCGGCCCAGGCTCTCATGCTCTCGACGGCCAAGGTGCTGGTCGAGAAACCCCTCGTCCACGATCTCGCGTCGCTCGCCCGGCTACACGAACTGGACGAGGCGGTTGACGTCCGGGGCCGGTTGTTCACCGCGCACCACTTCGCCTTCGCTCCGGAGGTGGACTGGGTGGCGGAGCTGCTCGTCGAACACCCCGAGTGGGGGCCCGTCACGGCGGTCACCTCCGCGTTCTACGACCCCTACGTCCTCAAGGGGGCCGACGCCTTCGCGTCCTACACGTCCAGCTGGATGGACTCCGGGGTGAACCAACTCAGCATGCTCACCCGCTTGGTCGACCTCACCGCGCTCACCTCTGCCAGGCAGACGGACGGTGGCGCCAGTGCGTGGTGCACCGCCGAGTACCGCTCCCGGGGCGAGCTGGGCACAGCCCGTCTGCGCAGCAGCTGGCTCACGGGCTCCAGCAGCAAGGAGAGCAGTCTTGTGTTCGGCCGTGCGGGCGTGGAGGTGTGGATCGACCACACTGCCATGACGGGCTTCGCAGCCCGGGACGGTGCCCTCCTCACCGCCTTCGGAACCGATGGCCGGACGCCCCGGAAGGTTGCCCACTACCGGCCGCTCTACGAGAGCCTGCTGTCCGACTGTCCCGACCCGGTTCTCGGGTTCGACGCAGCTGCGACGATCACCGCGATCCATCACGCGGCGCCCGGAGTGGGGTAGGCCCCAGGGCTTCCGGGTGCCCGTGGGAGCTCAGCGCCGGCACTCCGCCCAGAAGGTCTTGCCCGGGGCCGCCGGGCGTGGGGAGGTCCCCAGCGGTCGGCGAGGGCGGCGACGAGGAGCAGGGCCCCGGCCGGACTCGGAGTCGGCCGACGAGGTGGGGAGTGTGGCCGGCGGCGTCCGGTCGGGCGGGTGTCGGACACCTCGATGCGCAGCACGTCGGGGTGCTCAGTGAGCCGGACGGCGAAGTCCCGCCCGGGGACGTAGCCGTGGCGGACGGCGTAGGCCGCGAGTTCGGCGGTGATCAGGGCCAGGGTGTCGTCGAGCGGGGAGTCGTAGCCGTACCCCCAGCTGTACCCCCAGCCGTCGTGGCGGTGGGAGACGAGCCGGCGGGCGAGCCGGTCTCGGCGGGGTGGAGCTGTACCGCATGGCGAACTCGCGGACGGTTGCTGTTGCCTCGGCGGGCTCCGGGCTGTGCAGGGAGGTCATGGGGAGGAGCGTGCCGCCGTGTCAGGCCTGTGACACTTGGCGCCCGGGCCTCCGCGGTGGCCGAGCTTCACGTCGTCGGGGATACCGGGACGGTTGGCCAGCGTGACCGGGTCGGAGAGCATCAGCTGCTTGCGCTGGTGGTCGGTCAGGGCCTTCCACCAGTCGGCGACCAGGCGCGGGTCCTGCCCGCTCGGGATGCCCCGGTGTACATGGCCGGCTCGGCCTGGGAGGCCTCGCGCTGGAGGATGTCGAGCGCCTTGCGTCCCGTGCCCGCCGTCCCCTGGAGGTCGGTGAGAGCGGCGGTGACCCGGCGAGTGGCCTCCTGCTCGGCCTGGTCGTACGAGTGCGCCGAGTCGCGCAGCTGTTCCGCGTAGCGGTGGAGCTGGTCGACGGCCGACTTCATGTGCGCCTGCCACGCGGTGGCGCGGTCCTTGAGCGCCGGCCCGGACTCCCAGGCGGTCCTGGTGGCGGCGGCGGTGATGCTGCTGTCGAGCCAGTTCCCGGCTGGTCCGACGGCGGCGGCCTCCTGAAGGCCGCTCGCGGACTGTCGCAGGACGTCCGTACGGATGTGGATGTCGTCCATGTGTCCCCCCGCCCCCTGATACGACGGTGACGGCCGACATACATGCGGTCATATCAGTGACTGGTTCCGCCCGGGCGGGGCAAGGAAGACCCGACGCGCCGACAGGCCGGCGAATGGCACACCGCCGGCCTGGATCGGTCTGAGGCGATGGGAAGTTGGCGCGCTGATCGCCGGAGCGGACTGTCAGAACGTGCTGTCCGCGCTCTGTGGCTTCGTCAACTCCAGGTACGTCTCGTCGTCTACCCACCGCACCCGCTGGACGCAATGGATGCCGAACGCCCGCAGGGCCGGGAGCGCCGAGTGCGGCTGGTCGCTGCGCAACTGGGCGGGTCTCCCCCTGGACCTCAGCGCCGCCTTGATCAACTGGCCGGCCGGCCACAGCCCGCTTGGGCCGATGAACGGCGTAGTACATGTTCGAGCCGTGGCCGCCGACCGGCCCCGGGTCCTCGTGGGCGGCGATGGCGAGCGAGCTGTAACGGAGCTGGACAGGGTCCGCGCCCACGACGGGCACGGGGGAAGGAATCGGGATGGGTCTTCCTGACCACGCTGTCGCGTGTGTCCGGGGTGAGTGACTGACGGCAGTGCAGTCCGGATCAACGTTCCACGGCCCGCAGTTGATCCCCGGCGAGAGCTCGGCGGACGCCACCTCAGGTGGTCCGGTGGGATTCCGGATTCGGGGGCGGGGAGTGGTCACCGCGTGCTACCGTCCGGCTACAGATCAATAGTCGACCCCGGCGGTGCGCCAACACCCCGGGGTCCGGCACACGGAGTTGGAGCTCCTCATGCACGTTCACTTTATCGCGCCCGAGCGCTACGTACGGGCGTCACACGAGATCGTCCGCCACCCGCGTCTGCGGGCCACGGCGAAGACGCTGCTGCTCTGGGCGCTGTCGCTGCCGCCCGGCAGTCGGGACACGATCCTCACCATCGGCAAGCGCATGCCCGAGGGGCGCACGGCCGTCGCCGGTGCGCGGGCACAGTTGATCGAGGAGGGCTTTCTCCACGTCCGGCGCTCCCAGCACCCGACGAAGGGGACGTGGACGACCCGCGTTCTCGTCAGCAGCGTGTCGCTGACGGAGGCGGACGAGATCGAGGCAGCCTGGCGCGCTGCGGTCCGAAACCCGGCACTCGGTGAGGGGGAGGCCCGGGAAGTCGGCAGTTCCCCCAAGGGGGAGAAGAATGAGGGGAACACCTCCTCCCTCCCGGCGAGGTCGGGTGAGGGTGCTGACGCCGATGAGGAGGCCCGGGCCGCTGCGGCCGGACTGCTCGGGCGGCTGACCGCCCGGGACCGGCGCCTGCGGCTGGGGGTGGTCGAAGTACTGGACCTCGCCCCACTGGTGGCGGACTGGCTGGCCCGGGATCCGGATGTCGGACGGCTGCGGGATGCGTTGTTGGGCGATCTGCCCCCGCATGTACTCGCGCCGGCGGGCTTCGTGCGGGCGCGCCTGGAGCGCAGGATGCCGGTGGAGGCGGCGGAGCTCGATACTGCTCCGCCTCGCGCGATGGGGGAGTGCGCGCGCTGCGCGGACCCGGTGGTGGGCGGTGGCGCTGTCTGCCCGCGTTGCGCGGGAGTCGCACCTCCGGTGGCCGGGCCGGACGTGGCCGTCGTCGAACGCAACCGGCGTGGCGCTGAACGTGCACGCGGTCTGCTGCGCGGTGCGGTGGCAGTGCCCGCGGCGTAGCGGGCGTGAATTCACGGGATTACGGACATGCCGGGCTGGTTGCGGTCCGTATCGCCTGATCGCCGATCGTGTACGGATGCCCGGTGGGGCCCTGCGGTGGGCGACGCCGTTGAGGGTGGTGGGTCGGAGGTGGCGACATGGCGGAACAGGATGACGAGGCAGGCTTCCTGCGCTCCTTCGGGCGGCAGGTGACGCTCCTGCGCGAACGGGAGGGCCTGACCCGGGCCCAGCTGGGCGCACGGCTGGGGTACGGCGAGGACCAGGTCGCCTCGGTCGAGCTCGGCCGAGGGATCCCCCGGCCCGAGCTGATCGAGAAGGCGGATCAGACGCTGAGTGCGGGCGGTGCCGTGGCCGCGATGAAGGACGAGGTCGCGTGGGCGCGGGGCCCGGCGGGTGCGATGCGACGCGATCGTCAGGTTGGGAGTGATCCGCAGGGTGATCGGTGCGCCGGCGGGCACACCCCGACCTTGCTGTGGGGTAGGTGAGCTCCCCTGGGGGTGAAGGCCTTCCCGGAGCGTGTCGAGCCCGTAGCGGCGCTCGACGTCCACACCCTCGCCGCAGTGGTGATCTTCCAGCAGCGGCAGGATCTTGGTGCGCCAGGTACGGGCGAGGCCACCCTCCCGGTAGACGCTCTGCTTCATCGGACACGAGGGGCCGATGAGGAAGTCGGGGGAGGCGACCGTGCCCGACCTGGTCGGCGACTTTGTTTCCTGCCCGGATAGGCGTAGTGTTCTCTAGTCGCTCGGCAGGGAGCACCGGACACGCATCGGCGCGGACGGTCCCGGGGCGGCCAATCCCTAGAAACATCACTTCCCG
>NZ_JBVHHB010000060.1:0-4887 GCF_055561295.1 Kitasatospora sp. NPDC022785
TGGTACTGCAGGGGGGACCCTGTGGGAGAGTAGGACGCCGCCGAACAATCATTCACAAAGAACCCCCGATCCGTCACGGATCGGGGGTTCTTTGCATTTCCGGGACGCCGACAGGCCGCCGGCTCTAGCCTGGCGCCGTGACAACTCGAAACCGAATTACCCGTACCGGTGCGGCCGCTCTCGTGGCTGCCGGCCTCGTGTTCCTCGCCGCATGCGGAAACGACGGCTCCAGCAGTGGTGGAAACAGCGCCGACGGCAAAGCGAGCCACGTCGGCTGGTACCGCACGGTCGGCGACCTCTGCGCGGCGGTGGGTGACCCTGGCCTGCCGGGGCAGCTGAGGAGCTCCATACCGGTGACGAGCGAGGGGATCGCGAGCGACCCGTCCAAGACGATCAGCTGCAGCTACGACGGCGGAACGGCAACGGAGGACTGGCGGGTGAGCATCGACGTGACCGTCTTCGAGGCGGCCCGCGGCTGCCACTGGCTGGAGGTCGAGGCGGACATCGCCAAGTCCCCGCTGGGCGGGCCCAAGCCGACCGAGACGCGAAAGTTCGAGAAGACCGACGGCGGGGGGCTCGGCCAGGAGGGCTACCGGTTGGCGGTCCGGCATCCGCTCACCGACACCATCCCCGGGCCGGTCGACCAACTGACCTTCAAGTCGGGAATCTGCGACGGGAACCTGCGTGTGACGGTCGACGTCGACTACGACGCGGGCACGGAGATGTCCGCGGATTACCCGGGCGCGCTCGACAAGGCGGAGCAGGCGTCACAGAAGAAGGCCGCCGAACTGCTCAAGCGGACGCGGGACAAGCTGTACGAGCGTGCGATGAGCCCCCAGCCGACGGCTTCGTGACAGGGCGGCGCCCGGCTAGGGGGCCACAGCCGTGCCCCAGGCCGGCCGGCTTTCCCAGCGGTCGGTGGTGCTGGTGATCGGGGCGACGTTCGAGCCGTCGCTCTTCATGGTGAACAGCTCGGCGTTGCCGTTGGCCGGGGCCTGGGTGAAGGCGATCGAGGTGCCGTCGGGGGAGTAGGCGGCGGCGCCGTAGAAGACGTCGGACGGGCCGGGAGTGAGGGCGCCGATGGCGGTGCCGTCGGGGTGGACGGTGTAGATGCCGCCGCCGGGGGTGCCGTCGGAGCCGGCCGGGTAGGTGGTGAAGACGATCTGGCTGCCGTCGGGGGACCAGTTCGCCCGGTCGCCGGCGCGCAGCTCCCAGGGGGTGAGCTGGCGCAGGCCGGTGCCGTCGGCGTTGACGAGGTAGAGGGCGCGGCTGTTGGCGGGCTGGCCGGTGGCGCTGGTCTGGTAGGAGAAGACGATCTGCTTGCCGTCGGGTGACCAGGCGGGGTTGGTGACGCTGCCGGAGTACGGCTTGTCGTTGGTGAGGAAGGTCAGCCGCTGGACGTTGGTGCCGTCGGGGCTCATGGCGTAGAGGTCGCTGTACTGGATCTGGTCGGCCGTCGAGTCGGTGGCGCCCCAGGTACGGCTGAAGGCGATCTGCGTGCCGTCGGGGGAGAAGGCGGGGGTGACCTCCGCCTCGTTGGTGCAGTCGGGGGCGCCGGCCTCGCAGAGCGGGCCGATCTGGTGGGCGTTCGCGCCGTCGGCGCCGATCGTCCAGATCCGGCCGGATGACTCGCCGTCCGTGCGGTCGAAGGCCAGCGTGGTGCCGTCGGGTGACCAGTCGGGGTGGTCGTCGCGGGTCTGGGCGGGCGGCTGGGTGAGCTGGTGGTCGCCGCTGCCGTCGGAGGCGATGGTGAAGAGGGCGCTGGTCGTGTGCGCGCTGTCGAGGAAGATCCGGCCGGCGATGAGGCCGTTGTGCCGGGTGGCCGTGACGGCTCCGGCGGGTGCCACGGCGCCGGAGGTCGGGACGGAGACGGCGACGGCGGGCTCGGGGGTGGGGCTCGCGGAGGGGGGCTCGGACCGGATCTCGCTGAGCGGGATCTCGCCCGGCTCGGCGCCGCACCCGGTGAGCAGGGCGCCGGCCAGCAGAAGGCCCGCACCCGCGCGGGTACGGGCCGTGGTGGTGAGTGGCAGCTGCCGTTTGCCGGTCATCGCCGTGTCATCTCCGTCTCTGGTGCAGGACAAGGCCCCGAAGGAGCTGTCACTGTGGCAGATCGGGAGTGCGGACGGGCGGGCGACACGCGACGCTCCGGGACCGGTCGGTCACACGGAGTATGAAGAGCCGACCGTCCGGTTGACCGATCGGGCACGGATGGATCGAGCGTGGACCGGTCGGGTGCCGCGCACAGGAGGGTGCGCACAGGCGGGTTCGGCGGGGCCGGGCGCGGGGGGCCTCAGTACGGACGGACCGGGGACGGACCGGGTGAGCCGGCCCCCGACGGGCCGCTGACCGGTCGGTCAGTCCCGGGCCGCGCGGCGTTCGGCCCGGGCGGTGGCCTCCGCCTCGTCCTCGGCCTCGGCGATCTCCAGGGTGGGCGCGGTGCCGCCGAGCTGGGCGGGCATCCACCAGGTGTCGTCCGGGCCGCTCGGCTTGCCGGGGTACTCGCGCTGGGCGATGTCCAGCATCTCGCTCATCGCGGCGCGCAGCCGGCGGGTGACCATCACGGGCTTGTCGCCGGGCTCCAGGACGATCGGCTTGCCGATCATGATGGTGACCGGGACGTGCCGCTTGGTGAGGGTCTTGGGGCGACCCTTGGTCCAGAGCTGCTGGGTACCCCAGAGGATGACCGGCAGCAGGGGGGCGCCGGAGTCGGAGGCCATCCGGGCGGCGCCGGTCTTGAACTTCTTCAGCATGAACGAGCGGCTGATGGTCGCCTCGGGGAAGACCCCGACGACCTCGCCGGCGCGCAGCGCGCTCACCGCGGCCTCGTAGGCGGGCTGGCCGTCGGTGCGGTCGACCGGGATGTGCTTCATGCCGCGCATCAGCGGGCCGGAGATGCTGTGCCGGAAGACGTCGTCCTTGGCCATGAAGCGGGTCTTGCGCTTGCCGCCGCGGTAGGCGCCGAGGCCGGCGAAGAGGAAGTCCAGGTAGCTGATGTGATTGCTCACCAGGACCGCTCCGCCCTTGGCGGGGATGTTCTCGGCACCGACGATCTTGATGCGCACGTCGAGCGCGCGGAAGACGGTCAGTGCGGCGCCGATCACCGGCGGGTACACGAACTCAGCCACGGTCAGTCCTGACTTCCCACGGGCTCTGGTGGCCCGGTACGGCGGTACCCGGGCCGTGCGGTGGGGGCCGACCGGAGGCGCGGCACGCCGCGGCGGCCACGGGTGATACACGGAGATGATCCCCCGAACGGGTGCCCGCTGTCACCTGAACCGGGTCGCCGGGCGCGATCCGGCGGTGTGATCTCCGTGATGGGTCGGACGGGAACCTTCCGGTGGTGCCGGGGGACAGCGGGCGGAAGCCGGTCGCCCGGCGGGCTCAGGCGGCGGGGTCGAGGCGGCCCTGGGCGCGGCGGACCAGCAGGTACATCTCGCAGCCGAGGCAGTAGCCGAAGGCGGCGTTGAGGAAGGCCGCGGCCAGCGCGAAGCCGGTGGCCAGCAGGCCGAGCCAGGTCACCCCGGTGAGGAAGCCGAGCGTGCCGATGACGGCGAAGGCCAGGCCGACCCCCTGGGCGAAGCGCGGCGGGCGCTCGTCCTCGGTCTCGGTGGGCGGTGCCAGCCGGGGGCGGACGAGCGTGCGGTACAGCCCGCCGTACGGGGAGCGGTGCAGGCCCCCGACGGCGCCGAGGGCGAAGACGACGGCTTGGAGGGCGAGCAGAAGCCAGCTGCCGGTGAGCAGGACGGCGATCAGGACGAGGGTGGTGAGCACGGCGGCGAAGCGCGGGCCGCGGGGGTCGATCTGCACGGGGACTCCGGGAGTGGGCGCGGGGAGAGTGGTGACGGCGGGGCGCGTCAGCGACAGCGCGAGGCCGTGGCCCGGCACAGGTCGACCACAAGGCGGGTGGTCAGCAGCAGCTGTGCGGGGCGGTCGGAGTCCACCCGGCGATCGTACGGCGGTCCGGCCCCGGCGGTCGACCTGCTTGCGGGAGCCGGGCGGCCCTGGCGCAGACTGGGGGGATGACCGGGTTGGTGGTGTGCGTCGTCGTGCTCGCGGTGGCGAGCGCGTTCGGGCTGCTGCGGGCCAAGCGCGACGGGAGGCTGCGGGTGCGCACGAAGGACGGGGCGGTGCGGCTGTCCGTGGAGGAGCTGGGCGAGCCGTTGGGCGAGCGGGCCACGCTGGTCCAGTTCTCGACCGCCTTCTGCCAGCCCTGCCGGGCGACCCGCCGGGTGCTCGGCGAGGTGGCGGGCATGGTCGAGGGGGTCGTGCACGTCGAGCTGGACGCGGAGGCGCGGCTGGAGCTGGTCCGCCGGCTGGAGATCCTGCGGACGCCCACCGTGCTGGTGCTGGACGCGGGTGGCCGGGTGGTGCGCCGGGCGGCCGGGCTGCCGCGCAGGGCGGACGTGATCGCGGCGCTGGGCGAGGCGGTCTGACCGGCGCCACCGGCGCACTGGACCGCTCCGGCGGGGGACCCGCGCACCGACGTGCCGCCCCGTCAGGTGGTACCGGGGGCGGGCTGGGGCAGGATGGGCGCTGACGGCAAGTGCAGGCCGTCCCGCCGCTCGTCCGAATCCGGGGTCTCCGGGGCCGTCGCGGGCATCGCGCGGGGCGTCCGGCCGGGCCCGGCGGCGTAAGCTACTGGCCAGTAGTGACCACTGAGCTACCGGCGAGTATGCTGCCAGGAAGTTCCGGACCGGCACGGGAACACGCTGCCCGGAGCGGGTGCGTGCCGTGTTCGCGCCCGCTTGCACAGCCGCAGCCGCCGGACGAGACCAGTACAGGAGACAGGCCGTGAGCTTGAGGATCGTTGTCTGTGTGAAGTACGTGCCGGACGCGACGGGTGACCGTCGTTTCGCGGACGACCACACCACCGACCGGGAGGGCGTG
>NZ_JBVHHB010000061.1:0-4751 GCF_055561295.1 Kitasatospora sp. NPDC022785
TCCTCGTCCCGGCCCTGCGCAAGGGCCGCGACGAGGCCCCCGCCCTGCTGGCCGCCCTGGCCGCAGTGTTCGAGGCGGGCGCGGACGTCGACTGGACGGCCGTGTTCCGGGGCTCCGGCGCCCGCCGCGTCGACCTGCCGACCTACGCCTTCCAGCACGAGCACTACTGGCTCGACGCCGGCCCCGCGACCGCCGGATTCGTCTCCCCGGAGCATCCGTTCCTGGTCTCCTCGGTCGAACTGGCCGGCGACGAAGGCGGGTTGTTCACCGGCCGGCTGTCCGCGCAGACCACGCCGTGGCTGGCCGACCACGCCTTCGGCGGGGCGACGCTCTTCCCCGGCACGGGCTTCGTCGACCTCGCCCTGCACGCCGGCGACCGCGTCGGCTGCGGGCGCGTCGCCGACCTGGTGCTGGAGGCGCCGCTGGTCCTGCCGGAGAAGGGTGCGGCGGACGTTCAGCTGTCTGTCGCCGGCCCGGACGCCGACGGCTCGCGCCGCTTCACCGTGCACGCACGCCAGGTGGGCGCGCCGCCGGAGGTGCCGTGGACGCGGCACGCGACGGGTGTCCTCGCGGCGGCGGCCGCCCGGCCCTCCTCCGACCTGGCGGTGTGGCCCCCGGCCGGTGCCGAGCCGATCGAACTGGCCGGCATGTACGAGACGTTCGCCGACGGCGGGCTGGTCTACGGCCCGGCCTTCCAGGGCCTCACCAGGGCCTGGCGGCACGGGGACGACGTCCTCTCCGAGGTGGCGCTGCCGCAGGAGCTGGTGGCGGGCGCGGACGGGTTCGGCCTTCACCCGGCGGCGCTCGACGCGGCCCTGCACGCCCTCGGGCTGGCACGGGAGTCGGACCGTGCGGAGCTGCCGTTCGCATGGTCCGACGTGGAGCTGTTCGCCACCGGGGCGACCCTGCTGCGGGTGCGGCTGCGCCCGACGGCGGGTCAGGGCGCGGTGGCCCTCGACGTCGCCGACGCCCAGGGCCTGCCGGTGGCGTCGGTCGGCTCGCTGGCTCTGCGGCCGGTGTCCGCCGGCGAGGCCGGCGCGGGGGCGGGGGCGTTCCACGACTCCCTCTACCGCGTCGCCTGGACCGAGGCCCCGGCCGGACCGGTGCAGCGGACGGGCTCGTGGACCGTGCTGGCCGCACGGCCGGACGACCTGGCGGGCCGGCTGGACGCCGTCCCCGCGAAGGAGCTGGACGGGGTGGGCGGCGCCGACGTGGTGCTGCTGCCGGCCGGCGCTCCGGCCGCGGGCCCGGGCGACCCGGCGGCGTCCTCGCCGGAGGCCGTGCGCGCCGAGACGCACCGCGTCCTGGAGGTGCTCCAGGGCTGGCTGGCGGACGAGCGCTTCGCCGCGGCGAAGCTCGTCGTGCTGACCGGCGGGGCGGTCGCGACGGACACCGGCGACCCTCAGGGTGTCGACCCGTCGGGTGCGGCCGTCGGCGGCCTGGTGCGTTCCGCGCAGGCGGAGAACCCGGGCCGGATCGTCCTGGTCGACCTGGACGGCGACGAGGCGTCGCTGCGGGCGCTGCCCGCCGTGCTGGCGTCCGGCGAGGAGCAGGCGGCCGTCCGGGCGGGCGGCGTCCTGGTGCCGCGCCTGGTCCGGGTGGCGAAGGAGGCGGCCGGCGCTGAGCCGGCGTCCCCGTGGGACGGTGAGGGCACCGTGCTGATCACCGGGGCGACCGGCGGGCTCGGGCCCGTCTTCGCCCGGCACCTGGTCGCCGAGCACGGCGTCCGGCACCTGCTCCTGCTCAGCCGCAGGGGCGCGGACGCGCCGTCCGCGCCGGAGCTCCGGCGCGAGCTGGAGGAGCTGGGCGCCGAGTCGGTCCGCTTCGCGGCCGCCGACGTCGCCGACCGCGCCGCCCTGGCGGGCGTGCTCGACGACCTGCCCGCCGAGCACCCGCTCACCGGGGTCGTGCACGCGGCCGGTGTGCTCGACGACGCGACCGTGGGGTCCCTGACCCCGGAGCGCCTGGACGCCGTCCTGCGCCCCAAGGCGGACGCGGCCTGGCACCTGCACGAGCTGACCCGGGACCGCGACCTGAAGGCCTTCGTCCTCTTCTCGTCGGTCGGCGGGGTCCTCGGCGGTCCCGGCCAGGGCAACTACGCGGCGGCCAACGCCTTCCTGGACGCCCTCGCCCAGCACCGTGCGGCGGCCGGACTGCCCGCCACCTCGCTCGCCTGGGGCCTGTGGGGCACCGGCGGCATGGGCGGCGGGCTCTCCGACGCCGACGTGCAGCGGGCCGCCCGCTCCGGCGTCGCGGCACTGACCGGGGAGCAGGGAACGCGCCTGTTCGACGCGGCGCTCGGGACCGGCCTGCCGGCCCTCGTCCCGGTGGCCCTGGACCTCAGGACGCTCGGCCGCCTGGGCGCCGGCCAGCTGCCGTCCCTGTTCCAGGGGCTGGTGCGCCCGGCCGTCGCCCGGCGCACGGCGGGAACGACCGCCTCCGGCGCCGACGCCCTGCGGGGCCGGCTCGCCGCGGCCTCCTCCGACGACGAGCGCGAGGCGGTCCTCGTCGAGCTGGTGCGCGGCCGGGCCGCGCTGGTGCTCGGCCACAAGGACGCGGACGCCATCGAGGTCGAGCGGGCCTTCGGCGAGCTCGGCTTCGACTCGCTGACCTCGGTGGAGTTCCGCAACCGCATGGGGGAGGAGACCGGCCTGCGGCTGCCCGCCGGCCTGATCTTCGACTACCCGAGCATCCGGGTCCTCGCCCGGCACCTGCGGGAGCAGCTCGCCCCGCAGCTCCCGGTGTCCGCCGCCGACGGGCTTCCCGCCGACCCGGAGGCCCGGGTGCGGCTCGCCCTGCAGACGATCCCGCTGGCGCGGCTGCGGGAGACCGGGCTCATGGACAGCCTCCTCGAACTGGCCGGGCTCGGCGAGCCCGCCGGGGACGCGGCGGACGACCGGGGCAGCGACGTCGAGGACATCGACGACATGGACGCCGAGAGCCTCATCTCGATGGCGCTCAACGACACGACGCGGGAGGCGTGAGGCCGTCATGGTCCAGAACGATTCGAAGCTGGTCGAGGCACTGCGGTCCTCGCTGAAGGAGACCGAGCGCCTGCGGGAGCAGAACCGCAAGCTCGTGGCGGCCACCCGTGAGCCGATCGCCGTCGTCGGTATGGCCTGCCGCTTCCCCGGCGGCGCCGCCGGCCCGGACGAGCTCTGGGAGTTCGTCCGGGACGGCCGGGACGGCATCAGCCGCTTCCCCGCCGACCGCGGCTGGGACCTCGAACGGCTCTACGACCCGCAGAGCGAGCGGGCCAACACCAGCTACAGCGACCGGGGCGGCTTCCTGCACGACGCGGGGGAGTTCGACGCCAAGTTCTTCGGCATCGGCCTGCGCGAGGTGGCGGGCCTGGACCCGCAGCAGCGGCTGATGCTGGAGACCTCCTGGGAGGCGATGGAGCACGCGCGGATCCGGCCGGCCACCCTGCAGGGCACCCGGACGGGCGTCTTCACGGGCGTGATGTACCACGACTACCCGAACAGCTTCGGCAGCGGGAACATCGTCTCCGGCCGGGTCGCCTACACCTTCGGACTGGAGGGCCCGGCGGTGTCGGTGGACACGGCGTGCTCGTCCTCGCTGGTGGCCCTGCACCTGGCGGTGCAGGCACTGCGCCGGGGCGAGTGCGACCTCGCGCTGGCGGGCGGGGTCACCGTCATGGCGACCCCGGGCACCTTCGTGGAGTTCAGCCGCCAGCGCGGGCTGGCGCCCGACGGCCGCTGCAAGGCGTTCGCCGAGGCGGCGGACGGCACCGGCTTCGCCGAGGGTGTCGGCGTCGTCCTGGTGGAGCGGCTCTCGGACGCCCGGCGCAACGGGCACCGGATCCTGGCGGTGGTGCGGGGTTCGGCGGTGAACCAGGACGGTGCGAGCAACGGGCTGACGGCGCCGAACGGTCCGTCGCAGCAGCGGGTGATCCGGGCGGCGCTGGCCGACGCCGGTGTGGCGCCGGCCGACGTCGACGTGGTGGAGGCGCACGGGACGGGCACCACACTGGGTGACCCGATCGAGGCCGATGCCCTGCTGGCGACGTACGGTCAGGGCCGGCCGGAGGGCCGGCCGCTCTGGCTGGGCTCCGTGAAGTCGAACCTCGGCCACACCCAGGCCGCGGCCGGTGTCGCCGGCGTCATCAAGATGGTGCAGGCGATGCGGCACGAGGTGCTGCCGAAGACGCTGCACGTGGACGCTCCGTCCTCGCACGTGGACTGGGAGGCCGGCGCCGTCGAGGTGCTGGTGGAGTCCCGGCCGTGGGAGAAGGCGGACGGTGCGCCGCGCCGGGCGGGTGTGTCCTCGTTCGGGATCTCCGGCACCAACGCGCACGTGATCCTGGAGGAGGCCCCGGCGGACGAGTCGGTCGAGTCGGTCCGGGAGCCGGGCGCCGGCCGGCCGGCGGGTCTGCCGGTGCCGTTCGCGGTCTCCGGCCGTACGGACGAGGCGCTGCGGGCGCAGGCCGAGCGGCTGCACGCGTTCGTCGCCGCCGACGACTCCCCCCGGCTGTCCGACGTCGGCTTCTCGCTGGCGTCCTCGCGGACGGTGTTCGACCGGCGTGCGGTGGTGCTGGGTGCGACGCGTGAGGAGGTGCTGGCCGGGCTGGCCGCGGTGGCCGGCGGCGGCTCCTCTGAGCCGCGGATCGGCGGCCGGACGGCGTTCCTGTTCTCCGGCCAGGGTTCGCAGCGGGTCGGGATGGGTGGTGAACTGTACGAGGCCTTCCCGGTGTTCGCGGCTGCGCTGGACGAGGTGTGCGCGCTGCTGGA
>NZ_JBVHHB010000062.1:0-3896 GCF_055561295.1 Kitasatospora sp. NPDC022785
CGGTCAGGCCCCCACCCTGCGCATACCGCACACCATTGGCATACCGCAGGGATCACTACCTGTCACCACCGACAACAGAACGAAAACCTCAGTAGCTGGTCAGGGCGGGTGTGGGCGGTTCGATGGCCACTGGTTCGGCCGTCGCCTGGTCTGCGTAATGCTTGGCCTCGTATTCGTCCGGGCTGAGCCAGCCGAGGCGCTTTTGGATGCGGCGGGTGTTGTACCAACCGTCGATGACCCTGTTGCCCAATTGGTCTATGCGGCGAGGTCGAGGGCTGCGAGGTGTGATGTCCGGGTGTGGGCGAGTGGCTTTTCATTCCACCAGGCATCGAGTCGGATGAGGTTGATGGCAGTAGCCGTGAAGACGTGGGCGAGGTGCGTCTTCGGCAGGCCGACGTAGCGGGTGCGGCGTGCGCCGGTGGCCGCGATGGCCTGGTGGATCGTGCCTTCGACGCCTGCCCGGACCGCGTAGAGGGTCTTCCACTCGTCGGTGGTCTGCTCGGCCCGGACGCGTTCGAGGATGGCGTCCTGTTCCTGCGGGCGAACGGTGAGTTGGCGTCCGTAGCGGGTGGAACTGGTGCACTGGTCCCGCACCGGGCACGGCGCGCAGGTCTCGGTCGCAAAGCGGATGCGGATGGCCGGCCGTTGGTTGTGATCGCAGCCTTCGGTCCAGTAGCGACTGGTGGCGCCGCTCGGACAAGTTGCGTTCCTGGAAGCCCAGTTGATGGTGAAGGACGTCTTACCGAAGCCGGTGGCCTGGGCCGTCTGGCGTGTGGTGTTGGGTCTGACCGGGCCGATGACGCGGATCCGGTGGTCGATGGGGGCGGTCAGCAGGAGCTCGGCGGAGATGTAGCCGGCGTCCATCAGGTGCTCGGAGGGCAGGAGGGCCTTGTTGTCGAGACGATCGTGGATCTCCTCGACGACCGCCGAGTCGCCGGCGGTGGCGTCCGTGGTGACCACGTGGGTGATCATGTGCGGGCGGCCGGAGTCCGGGGCGTCGCAGGTCTCGCTGAAGTGGACTTTGTAGCCGTCCCAGGCCGATCCGCGTTTCACCGCGTTGCGGGCATCCGGGTCGTACGGCGAGGTGATCCTGGCTCTGCTGGGCGGGAGATCGTCCTTCCCCCGCCAGGCCACCTCCTGCACTCCGTCGATGACCGTGCGCTTGAACTGCTGCAGCCACACCGTCCGCAGGGTGGTGACGGCGGGGATCTCCCGTAGCCAGCCCGGGGCCGTGGGCGAGGTGACGGCCTCGTGCAGGAGATATCCGTCGGCCGCGATGCGCTGGGTGAGCTGGACCCGTTTGGCCTCCTCGCTGGGCAGGCGGTAGGAGTCGATTCTGGCTCCGTAGCGTTCCTGCCACGAGGGATCCATCCACGAGGCGAGCCACCCGGGTGCCGCGACGGCGATCGCCTCCAGCGCCGCACGCAGTGTCTCGCCCACGAACTCCAGGCGGTTCAGGTTCCTGACAGCAGAGAGGACGTGGGTGGAGTCGGTGCGCTGCCGGCCTCCGGACGCGACCAGTTTCAGCTCGGTCAGGCGTTCCAGCAGGAGGTCCAGAACCTGTTCCTCCAGGCTGTGGGTTACGAGCCGGTCCCGGAACCAGGTCAGCACGGTGAAGTCGAAGCCTGGATCGGCGAGTTCGAGGCCCAGCAGGTACTTCCAGTCGATCCTGGCCCGCACGGCGTGCGCGGCCTGGCGGTCGGTCAGGTTCTCGGCGAACTGCAGCCCGGACACCAGTGCCAGCTGTCCGGGCGAGATGCCGGGACGACCGCGGACACCGAACGCGGCTCTGAAGACCTCGTCGTCGAACAGCGGACCGAGCGAGTCCCGGACCCTCATCGCCAAGCACCCCTTGGGGAAGGCCGCCCGGGCGACCACTCGTGTCGCCTCGGGAACTTCCCGACCCGAGCTCGCTGCCATCGACACCCCGCTGCCCCCGTCCCACGACGCAGGCGACCCTCCCGAACAGGCCGCCACCTCGAAGGCTCCACCCAGCAGACCCCACGTGTACGGAAGATCGCGCCGATTCACCTAATTGGGCAACAGGGTCCGTCGATGTACGTGAACAGCGCCAGGTCGGCGTCGGTCCGGGTCTCGAAGGTCGTGCGGCGCACGCACTCGGTCTTCAGGAGGCTCCAGAAGTTCTCCGCGAGGGCGCTGTCGAACGAGTCGCCCACGCTTCCCATGCTCGGCTTGATTCCCGCCTTCAGCAGGCGGGTTGTGAGCTTGATGGACGTGTACTGGGTGGATTCAACCGGTCGTCGCAACACCTCGATCGTGGAGGTGTCGGGTGGGGCGGCCTGTGGGGTGGACGACGAAGGTGACGGGGCGTCCGGCGATGCGTTCGCCGGGTCGGCCACCGGTGCGTCGGGACGTGGAACGCGCGTTCTGGTTGAGGATCGCCGAGGGGCTCACGAGCGAGGATGCCGCGCTGGCATGCGGGGCGTCCGGGCCCGTCGGTTCGCGGTGGTTCCGCGATCGTGGCGGGATGCCTTCGATCCAGCTCAGCCCATTGTCAGGCCGGTATCTGCCGTTCGCCGAGCGCGAGGAGATCTCCCTGTTGAGGGCCCAGGACACCGGCGTGAGGGAGATCGCCCGCAGGCTGGCGCCGTCCCCGTCGATGATGGCAGCCGCTCTTGCCTGGTCGGATTCATCGGAGCCCGCATCCTGAAGGCGCTGCTTCCCCTGCGTCGGATGCGGCTGCCCACCCGCATCGTCAAGGGCGGAATCTCCCGCCATTGACCCCTGCAACCTGCAGTTCCTCTACCAGGGGCGCGACCCCAGCACCGACGGCATGGACTACGGCCTCCTGCCGTACCGGCCGGGCGTGCTGACACTGCAGCGCTAGCCGGTGGCGTGACACAGGGCCGGCTCCGGTGTTCCTGAGGTTCGCGGGCAACGACGTACGCACGACGGTGCCGGTGTCGGAGCAGGTGGAGCACTACTAGTACTTCGTTAGGTCTGAAGTGTTCGGGAGCGTCCTGGTCGGCCTGCAGCGGGTAACTCGCGGTGGCAGGTGGGGCATTCGCCGGTCCAGGCCCGTATCAGGTCCTGGATGGCGTCGAGGACTCGGTAGAAGGTCAGGCCGGCGCTTCGACTTTTGGGTCGAGGCGCCGGAGGGTGAGGAAGGCGTGGGCGGCGGTGACGAGGGTGACGTGGTGGTGCCAGCCGCGCCAGGTGCGGCCCTCGAAGTGGTCCAGGCCCAGGCCGTGCTTCATCTCGCGGTAGTCGTGCTCGATGCGCCAGCGGATCTTGGCCAGCCGCACGAGGTGGCGGATCGCCGTATCGGGCGGAAGGCTGGTGAGCCAGTACTCGGTGGGGGCGTCGGTGCCGGGCGGCCATTCGACCAGCAGGGTCTCGGCCGGCAGGACGCCGTTCCAGGCGGCGCTTCCGCCCGCGTCGGCGGCGGCCAGCGCCCGGGGGATCTTTCCGGCGGGCCGCACCTGTAGGACCCGGAAGCGCGAGCGCATCGCGCCGCGGCTGCCCTGACGCCAGGTGACCTGCCGAAACGCCCGGCGCCCGCCGGAGGTGGCGTGCTCGCGCAGGGCGACAGAGTCGGTGCGGTAGCGGGGCAGTGTCCTGCGACCGGCGCCGCCGTAGGCGGGCGCCACCGGCTCCGCGTCGTGGCGGTGCGCGGTCTCGTCCCCGCGCACCGCCACGATGTAGTCCAGGCCCCGGGAGCGCAGAGCATGGCGGAAGGCCGCCGACTGGCCGTAGCCGGCGTCGGCGACCACGACCTGCGGGGCCAGCCCCCAGGAGATCAATTCCTCGAGGGCCTCGATCGCCAGCCGCCACTTCTCGACGTGCCCGACCTCCACCGGCAGGCCGGTGCGTCGCCGGCGGTCATCGCCGTGGTCGTCCCAGTCCGGCGGCACGAACAGCCGCCAGGACAGCGG
>NZ_JBVHHB010000063.1:0-3450 GCF_055561295.1 Kitasatospora sp. NPDC022785
TCGGGGTGGTGGATGACGATGGCGTCGGTGGACTGTTCGGGGTGGAGCTGGAACTCCTCGGAGAGCACCACACCGATCCGCTCGGGCCGCAGCAGCTCCGCGATCTTGGCGCGGTCCTCCAGCTCCGGGCAGGCCCCGTACCCCAGCGAGAACCGGGCCCCCCGGTACTTGAGCGCGAACATGTCCCGCACGTCCTGCGGGTCCTCGTCGCCGAAGCCCAGCTCGTAACGGACCCGGGCGTGCCAGAACTCCGCCAACGCCTCCGCCAACTGCACCGACAGACCGTGCAGCTCCAGATAGTCACGGTAGGAGTCGTTCGCGAACAACTCGTTCGCGGCCTCGGAGATCCGGTTGCCCATCGTGACCACCTGCAGCCCCACCACGTCGCGCACCCCCGACTCCTCCGGGCGGAAGAAGTCCGCCAGGCACAACCGCCGCCCACGCCGCTGCCGCGGGAAGGTGAACCGGGTCCGCTCGGAGCCGTCCTCGTGGAAGACGACCAGATCGTCACCCTTGGAGTTCGCCGGATAGTAGCCGTAGACCACCGCCGCCTCCAGCCAGCCCTCGGTCTGCAACCGGTCCAGCCACATCCGCAACCGCGGCCGGCCCTCCGTCTCCACCAACTCCTCGTACGACGGCCCCTCGCCGGTGCGGGCCGCCTTCAGACCCCACTGGCCCTTGAACAACGCGTCCTCGTCCAGCCAGGACGCGTAGTCCGCGAACGGCACACCCTTGACGATCCGGTCCCCCCAGAACGGCGGAACCGGCACCCGGTTGTCCACCGCCACATCCGAGCGGACCTGCCCCAGGTTCACCTCCTCCGCCTCCTCCACCTCCACCCGCGCATGCCGGCGCTGCTTCAACTCCGGCAGCACCGCCCCCGGCACACCGCGCTTGACCGCGATCAACGCGTCCATCAACCGCAGCCCCTCGAACGCGTCCCGCGCATAGCGGACCTCGCCCCCGTAGATCTCGTGGAGATCCTGCTCGACATAGGCCCGGGTGAGCGCCGCCCCGCCCAGGATCACCGGATACCGGGCCGCCAGCTCCCGCTGGTTCAGCTCCTCCAGGTTCTCCTTCATGATCACAGTGGACTTCACCAGCAGACCCGACATGCCGATCACGTCCGCCCCGTGCTCCTGCGCGGCATCCAGGATCGCCGAAACCGGCTGCTTGATGCCCAGATTCACCACGGTGTAGCCATTGTTGGACAAGATGATGTCGACCAGGTTCTTACCGATGTCATGGACATCACCCTTGACCGTGGCCAGCACGATCGTGCCCTTGCCCTCGTCATCCGACTTCTCCATGTGCGGCTCCAGATACGCCACCGCCGCCTTCATCACCTCCGCCGACTGCAACACGAACGGCAACTGCATCCGCCCCGAACCGAACAGCTCACCGACCACCTTCATCCCGGCCAGCAACGTCCCGTTCACGATCTCCAACGCCGAACGGAACACCAACGCCTCGTCCAGATCCCCCTCCAGACCACCCCGCTCGCCGTCGACGATCCGACGCTGCAGACGCTCCTCCAACGGCAACGCCGCCAGCTCCTGCGCCATGGACGCCCTCACCGACGCCGAGGAGACGCCCTCGAAGAGCCGGAGCAGCTTCTGCAACGGGTCATAGCCCCCGCTTCGCCGGTCGTAGACCAGGTCGAGCGCCACCTCACGCTGGTCCTCGGGGATCCGGGCCATCGGCAGGATCTTTGACGCGTGCACGATCGCCGAGTCCAGTCCGGCCTCCACACACTCGTTCAGGAACACCGAGTTGATCACCACACGGGCCGCCGGACTCAACCCGAACGAGATGTTGGACAGGCCCAGCGTGGTCTGCACGTCCGGATGACGACGCTTGAGCTCACGGATCGCCTCGATGGTCTCGATGCCGTCCCGGCGGGACTCCTCCTGCCCGGTACCCAGGGTGAAGGCCAGGCAGTCGACCAGAATCGAGCCCTCGTCGATGCCGTACTCACCGGTCAGCTGCGCGATCAGCCGCTCGGCGATGGCCACCTTGGCCTCGGCGGTGCGGGCCTGACCCTCCTCGTCGATCGTCAACGCGATCAGGCCGGCGCCGTGCTCGCGGGCCAGCGAAGCGATCCGCCCGAACCGGGTGTCCGGACCGTCACCATCCTCATAGTTCACCGAATTGAGCAGCGCGCGGCCACCCAGCGCCTCCAGCCCGGCCCGCAACACCTCCGGCTCCGTGGAGTCCAGCACGATCGGCAGCGTCGACGCCGTGGCGAGGCGCCCGGCGATCTCCCGCATGTCGGCGACACCATCACGGCCGACGTAGTCAACGCAGAGGTCCAGCAGATGGGAGCCGTCCCGGATCTGCTCGCGGGCGATCTCCACACACGCCTGCCAGTCCCCGGCCAGCATCGACTCACGGAACCTCTTCGACCCGTTGGCATTGGTACGCTCACCGATCGCCAGATACGAGGTGTCCTGGCGCAACGGCACCGCCTGGTACAACGAGGCAGCCGACGGCTCCGGGCGCGGATCACGGCCGGCGACCGGGCGACCCTGGACGCGCTCCACCACCTGCCGCAGGTGCTCCGGGGTGGTACCGCAGCAGCCGCCGACCAGCGACAACCCGTACTCGCGCGTGAACACGTCGTGGGCGTCGGCCAGCTCGGACGGCGACAACGGATAGTGCGCACCATCCCTGCCCAACACCGGCAGACCCGCGTTCGGCATGCACGACAGCCCGACCTTCGCGTTCTTCGCCAGGTAGCGCAGGTGCTCACTCATCTCCGCCGGCCCGGTCGCACAGTTCAAACCGATGCAGTCGACACCGAGCGGCTCCAACGCCGTCAGCGCCGCACCGATCTCCGACCCCAGCAGCATCGTGCCGGTCGTCTCCACCGTCACCTGCACCAGCACCGGCAGATCCAGACCCGCCTCCGCCAACGCCCGCTTGCAACCCAGAACAGCCGCCTTGGTCTGCAACAGGTCCTGACTCGTCTCCACCAGCAGCGCATCCGCACCACCCGCGATCAGACCCGCCGCATTCTGCTGGAAGCCATCACGCAGCACCTCGTACGGCGCATGCCCGAGCGTCGGCAACTTCGTCCCCGGACCGATCGAACCCAGCACCCAGCGGGTGCGGCCGTCGGCGGCGTACGCGTCCGCCGCCTCCCGGGCGATCCGCGCCCCGGACTCGGACAGCTCGAAAACCCGCCCGGAGATGTCGTACTCCCCCAGCGCCGAGAAATTCGCCCCGAACGTATTGGTCTCCACACAGTCCACACCCACCGCGAAATACGCGTCATGGACCGAACGCACGATGTCGGGCCGCGTCACATTCAGGACCTCGTTGCAGCCCTCCAGGTCCTGGAAGTCCTCCAACGACGGATCCTGCGCCTGGAGCATCGTGCCCATCGCACCGTCGGCCACCACCACCCGGCTGGCAAGTGCCTCACGCAACGCATCTGCGCGACTCTGC
>NZ_JBVHHB010000064.1:0-2521 GCF_055561295.1 Kitasatospora sp. NPDC022785
CCTAATTCGTTGATAGCGGATCGGTGGAGCCAGGGGGCTGCTGTCAGTCCGTTCGAATGCCGAGGTCGTGACGCCTCGCGCCACCCGGGCCAGCGAGGCCTTCGGATAGATCGGCGCGCGGCCCCAGTGTTCGTGGTGGTGGCGGCCGCGTGGGCGCCGGGCGGATGCCTACGGGATTCCGGGCCTTGAGGCCTACATCAAGAGCGGCGACGTCCGGCGTCTCCGTGACCGTCACCACCGTCAACACCCAGCTCTTGATCACTCGTTGGTGTTGGTGGTGCGAGCCCGCCGCACGGTGACCTCTCGAATTGCCCGAGCTGCCGAGCTCCCGCAACAGACCGGGGCCCGTGCGGCGCGCTGGTGCCACGAACGGCTAGTGAGGTGGCGGACCGGCCGGTGGCCGAGTCCTGGAATTAGGTCGCTGCGTGGCCCGCATGTGCTCGTGACCAGCACAAACACCGCGCCCCAGGGAGGGAACAACTTGATCTACTGCGGCATCGACTGGGCCGAGCGGACGCACGACGTCGCCCTGGTCGACGACAGCGGCCAGCTGCTGGCCAAGCGGCACATCACCGACGACGCGGCCGGCTACAAGCTGCTGCTGGACCTGCTCGCCGAGTACGGCGACACCGAGGACACCCCAATCCCTATCGCCATCGAGACCTCCCGCGGCCTGCTGGTCGCCGTCCTGCGGACCGGCAAGCGGAAGGTCTTCGCGATCAACCCGATGGCCGCCGCCCGCTACCGCGACCGCCACGCCGTCTCCCGCAAGAAGTCCGACCCCGGCGATGCCCTGGTCCTGGCCAACATCCTGCGCACCGACATGCACGCCCACCGGCCGCTGCCCGACGACAGCGACCTGGCCCGTGCCGTCGCCGTCCTCGCCCGCGCCCAGCAGGACGCCACCTGGAACCGGCAGCAGATGGCCAACCAGCTCCGCTCCCTGCTGCGCGAGTACTACCCGGCCGCCCTGGCCGCCTTCGAGCCGTGGAAGAACGGCCTGTGCCGCCCCGAGGCCCGCGAGATCCTCAAGACCGCCCCGACCCCGGCGAAGGCCGCGCAGCTGACCCGCACGCAGCTCGCCTCCGCCCTCAAGCGGGCCGGCCGCAAGCGCGGCATCGACGCCGAGGCCGACCGGCTGCGAGAAGTCTTCCGCGCCGACTGGGTCCGCCAGCCCCCGCTGGTCGAGGACGCCCTCGGTCGGCAGATGCTCGCCATCCTTGGCCAGCTCACAGCCGCCTGCACCGCCGCTGACGACCTCGCCCAGGCCGTCGAGGAGGTGTTCCCGCAGCACCCGGACGCCGAGATCATCTGCAGCTTCCCCGGCCTCGGCACCCAGCTCGGCGCCCGGGTCCTCGCCGAGATCGGCGACGACCGCGAACGCTTCGCCGACGCCCGCGGCCTCAAGGCATACGCCGGCGCATCCCCCGTCACCCGGGCCTCCGGCAAGAAGTCCAGCATCACCCGCCGCTGGGTGAAGAACGACCGGCTCAACCACGCTGGCTACCTCTGGGCGTTCTCCGCGATCACCGCCTCGCCCGGCGCGAAGGCCCACTACCGGCGACGCCGAGACGACCACGGCGACTGGCACGCCGCCGGTCAGCGCAACCTCTTCAACCGTATGCTCGGCCAGCTCTACCACTGCCTCAAGGCCCGCCGCCTCTTCGACGAGCACGCCGCCTTCCCGGCCCCACCGATCGCGGTTGCCGCCTAGCGGCTCAGGCGTCCAGTTCCGCCACGTTGAGGCAGGCCTCAAGTGAGGCGCGCCCGCGCGGGGACAGGTGGTCGCCGAGTGGGGTCTGCCGCGGGCTGTGGTCGCCGTCGCAGATCCAGCTCCGCTCGTCCGCATCGAACGACCACGGCTGGGCGCCCCACATCGGGTGGCCTCCGAGCAGGCGCCGGGCCAGCGGCTCGCATCCGTCGGGGGCGCCGTGGGCGATCAGCGCCTCGACGACAGCGTCCACGGCCTCGGCCGGGGCCGCAGAGTCGCCCAGCGCCGGCAGGAGCAGCAGCAGACGGGCATGTGGATCGCTCACCCCGACCGCTCCGCCCGGGGAGGGGAGGATCGCGGCGAGCTCCGGCCAGCACAGGCCCGGACCGGTGCGGTCCTGGTCCGTGCTGGCCAGGACCGCGTCGGGGCTGCCCGGGTGGACCAGGAAGTAGTCCGTGCTCGTGTACTCCTCGCCGCTGTTGTAGTGCACGACGATCGAGAACCCGTCCTCCAGCGGGACCGTGAACATCGGCCAGGCCGACCTGTCGTGCAGGCGTTCCAGCATGGCGCCGGCATCACCGGCGTCCGCGCCGAAGGCCTCCGGCGACTCGCCGTCGCACAGGTCGACCAGGTGCGCGGCCCAGAATCCCGGCTCGCCCAGCAGCGGGAGGCCGTCCACAACGGGAGCCGAGGAGTACCAGTGCCGTGCCATCGCCATACCGCGATTCTGGCGTACGAAGATCAGCTCTGTTCGACCGCCCCACGCTCCACCCGGCCACCGACTTGACGGCTTGGCGCCGTGAGGTGTCT
>NZ_JBVHHB010000065.1:0-2215 GCF_055561295.1 Kitasatospora sp. NPDC022785
TGCTTGTCGCCGAAGCCGCGGACGCCGTTGAGGGTGCCGAAGTAGTGGTCGAAGCTGCGGTTCTCCTGCATGAGGACGACGACGTGCTTGACGTCGGCGATGCTGCCGGTCGAAGTGGCGGCTCGGGCGGGGGTGGAGGGGAGGCCGGTGAGCGCGGCGGCGCCGGCGGCCGCGGTGGCGCCGACGAAGGTACGGCGGGAGAGTTCGGACATCGCGAACAGGCCTCTCAGAGCTGGAAGGTGGCGACGGCGGCGGCGGAGTCCGAGGGCCAGCCGTTGCCGGCGGCGTTCGGCTCGGGCTGCGGCCAGCCGGTGGCGAGGGTGTGGGCCTCGACCGTCGTGAGCGGGCCGGCGAAGTGGACGGCGGCGATGCGGTCCTGCGGTTCCGGCTTGGTCCCGCGCTGCTTGCGGGTCGGCGACCAGGTGCTGCCCGGTGCGGCCACCGGGTCGGGGTGGGTGCGCCGGTAGGAGTCGGCCAGGCCGGCGCCTTGGAGGGCCACCGTGGCGGGCCATCCGAGCGGGCCGACCCCGTTGTGGGAGGCAGCCGTGGCGGCCGTCCAGTCGAGGTGCGACGGCGAGGCGAGGTCGGCGCCGAGGACGACGGCCCGCCCGGCGGTGACGTCCGCCTGGACGGCGGCGGCGAGCGCCTTGGCCTGCCGGCCGCGGGTGGAGGCGGTCTCGGCGGCCTCCACCTGGGCGGCGCTCTGGCCGTCCTGGACGGCGTACGGGCCGTAGGTGGCCTCGTCCAGGTGGGCGGCCCAGAACCGGACGGTGCGGCCGCCCGGGAGCTGGAGGGTGGCCCCGGCGGCGGGCAGTGAGGCGGTGACGGCCGTGACGGCTGTGAGCGGGTACCGGCTGAGGATGCCCACGCTGCCGGCGCTCTGGTAGGCGTACCAGCCGAGGGCGGTGGCCAGGCTCTGGGCGGCCGTCCCGGCGGTCTCCTGGAGCGCCAGGACGTCGATGCCCTGGGTGAGGACGGTGCGCAGCTGCTTCTCCGGTGCGTCGGTGAAGGCGGCGCCGGCGTTGGCGAGGTTCCAGCTCGCCACCTTCAGGCGCGGGGGAGCGGCCGGATCGGTCACCGGGACGGTGAGCGTGAGGGCGTCGGTGACTCCGGCGGTGTCCTTGACGCCGACGAGGAGCTGAACCTCGCCGGTGGTCGTGGGCGCGGTGCCGGTCACCGTGCCGTCGGCGGCCACCGAGAGCCAGGACGGCCCGCTGACCTTGCGGAAGGTCGGCGTGCCCGCCGCCCGGCACCAGAGGCCGCCGAGCCTGACGGAGACGGCGGCACCGGGCGCGACGGCCGTCGCGGTGAGCGCGTCCACGGCCAGGTGCGGGCGGACGGGCGCGGGCTTCGGGCGGAAGGTGAACGGCGCGGTCTGGGCGAGGATGCCGTAGCCGTCCTTGGCCAGGAGGTAGGCGGTGTACGGGCCGCCGGTGAGCGCGGAGGTGTCGAGCTGGACGTCGCCGGAGGAGCCGGGGGTGTACTTCCAGAGCAGGGAGCTGCCGGTGCCGGGCTGGCGGGTGCCGTCGTAGATGCCGACCCAGTTCTTGGCGTCGGGGGCGTCGGTCGTCCAGTGGAAGGTGAGCTTGTCGCCTTCGGTGGGGCTGGCGGGCGAGGCGAGGGTGAGGGAGCTGCCTGTGGCCACGAGGGTCCTTCGGGTCGGGGAGAGCGGCTAGTTGGCTGAACAACTAGACGCCTATTGACCCGAAGGGCGACATACTCCGTGTGAACGAGGCATGACCGGACGCCAGAAGGATGGACAACTCACCGTTGAGTCTTGGTCGTTGACGAACAGCGTGGCCGCTCGGGCGAGGGTCGGGTCGGCCGGGACGGTGCCGGCACGGAGATGCCCGGCAGCTCCGGGCCGCCGTCCGATCGATAACCGCACGGTTATCGCGACGGTGGCGTAGTCCCCATTGATGCGGCCTCGCGTGCACGGGAAGCTTGATCCGCCGGAGGATCGGCTGGTCGCCGGCCCTGTGGGGCCGTCGGGCCGGTCCGCCCTGGGCAGTGGTGAGTTGTGAACCACCGCCGGATCCCACCACGGGACCGGCGGCGAACGGGAGGGTACGAAGATGGCTGAGCTGGACGGCAGAACCGCTCTGGTGACGGGTGCTTCACGCGGGATCGGCCGGGCGGTCGCGCTGCGGCTGGCCGCCGAGGGCGCGTTGGTCGCGGTGCACTTCGGCGGCAACGAGGCTGCCGCCAAGGAGAC
>NZ_JBVHHB010000066.1:0-2162 GCF_055561295.1 Kitasatospora sp. NPDC022785
GGCGGAGGTGTAGGAGGAGTAGTCGGCTTGGTAGTACTGGTGGAACTCGTGGAAGAGGCGTTGGACGTTCAGGGCCTGTTCGTCGGTCAGCTCGGGAGTCTCGCGCGGCCGTCGGTCCATGACGAGGAGTGCGGTGTCGGCGATGTAGGCGAAGGCCTGCCGTGCGCGCTCCAACGTCTGCTCGGCTTCGTCGAGGTACCTCGGTGCGTCGAAGAACTCGCGCAGGTAGAAGCCGAAGGGGTCGGAGTCGACCATGCGGACGGCGGCGACGAGTTGTGACGTGTCGCGCCAGAGGTGACGCAGGCTCTTCATCATGTCGACGGCGCCGATGTGTTCGGGTTCGCGGTCGTGCGGGGCGGGTTTGGCTTTCTTGGCTTTCTTCCCTCCGCTGTGGTCGTACATGTCTTTGGAGTTCTGCTTCTGGATGTCGTGGAACAGGATCGCCTTGGCGATGGTCTCCGTCGGCACGAAGCGGTTGCCCGGGGTGGTGTCAGCGGTGAGTTTGCGGTACTGGCCGAGGACCAGCTGGGCGTGGGTGAGGAACGTGTACGACTCGGTCTTGGCGGCGATCTCGTCGAATTTGCGGGCCAGCCCGGGGAAGTTGTCGATGAGTTCGGTGACGATTTCGGCGGGGTGGCGGCCGTCGTGCCAGAGCGTGTCGAGTTGCTTGCCGGTGTCCGTCTGCAGTTGCCGGTGCTGGGGGAGGTTCTGGAGGAGGGTGTGGTAGTCGGTGGTGGTGGGTTGGGGTCCTCGGACGTCGAGGTCAGCCTTGTTCTCGTCGTAGCCGCGGGAGAGGACTTCGGCGATCGCGGCCTGGGTGGCCCAGGGCTTGACGACGGTTTCCATGAAGTCGTCGACGGGCCCGCGGTCGTGGCTGTTCGCGCCGATGTTCGGGTCGAAGAGCGCTTTGGCAGGGGACTGTTGTTCGTGCCCGGGACCGTCGGCCTGGTCGCGGTGGGCGGTGATTTGGTTCGCGAGGAAGGTCTTGAGGTTGGTGAGGCGCGTCTCGTAGGAGAGGCTGTGTTCGGGGTCGAGGAGCGGGTCGGGCCGGCGTTCGCTCGGTTGTTGTTTGAACTGGTGCCAGGTGACGAGGTGCTCGCGGAGGGTGCGGGCGATGCGGGCGAGGTCGGCGGCGTCGTTGCGGAACTCGGCAGTCGTCCGTCCGCCGTCAGTCTTCTGGACGATCCAGGGGTGCAGGTCGTTGCTGAGTTTGGGCAGTCCGCTGCGCGGTGCGCCGATGCTGTCGCGCAGGGTGTCGATGTGCTTGACGGTGCCGTGCTCGGCGGCGGGGATGGTGGTGAGCTGGTCTTCGTGGGTGTAGTAGGTGGTCAGTGAGTCCGGCACGGCGCTGCGTTCGAGTCGGCGGAGTTGGTCGCCGCCGATGCCGAACTGGTTCTCCTCGCCGCGGTGGTCGACGTTGATCGGGCGTGTGGTGAGGGAGTCGGTGGGCGGGGCGGGTGCCATCCGGGTGCCGATGAGGTGTTCGATGTGGGAGTTGAAGCGGACGCGTCCGAGGGCGTTGTTCAGCTCCTTGTCGGTCGCGTCCAGGGCGGTGAGTTTCGTCGTGGCTTCGGTGATCTTGGCCTTGTAGGCCTGGTTGAGGTTGTTCAGGGTGAGTCGGTCGGCGGGGAGGCCGATATCGATGATCTCGGCGTTGCGGTCCTCTTCGTGGACGGTGGTGCGGAAGATCTCCTGGTAGGTGGTGAGGGGGACGAGGTAGGAGCGGATGAGCGGGCTGGCGTTGTCGGGGTCCTGGGCGGCGTATTTCTCGGCCCATCTGATGGCGCGCAGGGGGCGGCCGGCGCCGATCCAGAAGAGTTCGTGGGAGGTGGGTCCGGAGGAGATGTGGATCGTGCCGTCCGGGTACTGGTGGACGTCCTTGAAGTCGGAGGTCGCCAGGCCGGTGGTGTGGTCGACGATGACCGGCATGGCTTTGAAGACGGTCGTGTAGAGCCGGACGCACGGGGTGCCGTCCGGGGCGTTCTCCGTCTCGACGACGCCGTGGTGGACGATGCCGGCGTTGCCGAGGGCGTACTCGCCCGTCGGCTTCTTCCCTGAGGCGGGTTTGAAGCGGATGAGGTGGTCGAGCGGGCGGTGCGGGCCCAGGTGGGACGTTCCGGGTGCGGCGAACTCCGGTTCGGCGTGGGGGTCGCCGAAGGTGA
>NZ_JBVHHB010000067.1:0-2110 GCF_055561295.1 Kitasatospora sp. NPDC022785
CCCTGCGCGCCCTGGGCCCCCGAACCACCCTGACTCCCCTGCGAACCCGCCACGCCCTGGAAACCCTGCGAACCCGCCACCCCCTGGAAACCCTGGGTGCCCTGCGCCCCGGTATCGCCCTGAGAGCCCTGCGTACCGGTGCTGCCCTGATTCCCTTGGGAGCCGGTGGCGCCTTGGGCGCCCTGCGTGCCGGTGCCACCCTGGCTGCCCTGCGAGCCGGTGCTTCCCTGGAAGCCCTGGCTGCCCTGGGCGCCCGTGCCGCCCTGGAAGCCCTGGGCCCCGGGGGCACCCTGGGTGCCGGTGTCGCCTTGACTGCCCTGGGAACCGCCGCTGCCCTGGTTGCCCTGCGTACCCTGGCTGCCCATGCCGCCTTGGAAGCCCTGCGTGCCAGTGCTGCCCTGGGCGCCTTGACTGCCCTGGACCCCCTGTGCACCGGCGCCGCCCTGGAACCCCTGGCTGCCCTGGCCACCCTGCGCCCCGGTATCACCCTGCGAGCCCTGACTGCCGGTACCACCCTGTGTGCCCTGGGCGCCCGTACTGCCCTGGAAGCCCTGCGCCCCGGCGCTCCCCTGAGCGCCCTGGGTGCCGGTCTCGCCTTGGAAACCTTGAGCGCCCTGGACACCGGCGCCGCCCTGGCTACCCTGCGCACCCGCATCACCCTGGCTGCCCTCGGTGCCCTGAGCCCCGGTGCCGCCCTGGAACCCCTGGGTGCCGCTGATTCCCTGGTCGCCCTGCGCACCCTGCGTGCCGGTGCTGCCCTGATTCCCTTGGGCGCCGGTGCTGCCCTGCGAGCCCTGACTACCGGTGCCACCCTGCGTGCCTTGGGCGCCGGTACCGCCCTGGAAGCCCTGCGTCCCGGCGTTTCCCTGAGCGCCCTGAGCACCGGTCACACCCTGGACACCCTGGCCGCCCTGGGGACCGGTGCCGCCCTGGTTGCCCTGCACGCCCTGGCTGCCGATGCCGCCCTGGAAGCCCTGTGCGCCCTGGGCACCCTGCGCGCCGGTGCTGCCCTGGGCGCCGGCGACACCTTGCGCGCCCGCGCTGCCGATGCCGCCCTGACTACCCTGCGCCCCGGTATCCCCCTGCGCGCCTTGCACGCCGCCAACGCCCTGGAAGCCCTGCGCCCCGGCGTTCCCCTGCGCGCCCTGGGTGCCGCTCTCACCTTGGAAGCCCTGGCTGCCCTGGGTGCCGGAACCGCCCTGGCTGCCCTGAACGCCCGCAGCGCCCTGCACGCCCTGACTGCCCTGTGCCCCGGTTCCGCCCTGAGTGCCCTGGACGCCGGCGGTTCCCTGGCCGCCCTGTGTTCCCTGGGCGCCGGTGCTGCCCTGGAACCCCTGCGAGCCCTGATCGCCCTGGCTCCCCTGGGCACCCGTGCCGCCCTGAAAGCCTTGGCTGCCGGTACCACCCTGCGCGCCCTGCACGCCCTGCGTGCCCTGGACACCGACGCTGCCCTGACTGCCCTGCGCGCCGGTGATTCCCTGGTCGCCCTGCGCACCCTGGGCGCCTGTGCCGCCCTGGAAGCCCTGGCTGCCCTGGTCACCCTGGCTCCCCTGCGCACCCGTGCCACCCTGAACGCCCTGGCTGCCGGTACCACCCTGCGCACCCTGCGCGCCCTGAGGGCCCGCGCTGCCCTGGCTCCCCTGCGAGCCGGTCGTGCCTTGAAAGCCCTGGGTGCCCTGGTCGCCCTGGCTGCCTTGCACGCCTGCGCCGCCCTGAAAGCCCTGCGCACCGGTACCGCCCTGAGCACCCTGGCTGCCGGGGTCGCCTTGGGCGCCTTGAGCGCCGGTGCCGCCCTGGCTGCCCTGCGCGCCGGCGGGCCCCTGGTCGCCCTCCGTTCCCTGGGCGCCAGTACCGCCCTGGGCCCCCTGCGTGCCACTGATGCCCTGCGGTCCTTGGGCACCGGCACTGCCCTGGAAACCCTGAACGCCCTGGTCGCCCTGGCTGCCCTGCGCACCCGTGCCGCCCTGGAAGCCCTGCGCACCGGTACCACCCTGCGCGCCTTGGGTGCCGGTGCTGCCCTGGTTCCCTTGCGCGCCCTGGGTTCCGGTGCCGCCCTGGAAACCTTGGAAACCTTGCGCGCCCTGGTCGCCCTGGCTGCCCTGCGCACCGG
>NZ_JBVHHB010000068.1:0-2092 GCF_055561295.1 Kitasatospora sp. NPDC022785
TCACCTTCGGCGACCCCCACGCCGAACCGGAGTTCGCCGCACCCGGAACGTCCCACCTGGGCCCGCACCGCCCGCTCGACCACCTCATCCGCTTCGCACCCGGGAAGAGCGGCGTCGGCACGTACGCCCTCGGCAACGCCGGCATCGTCCACCACGGCGTCGTCGAGACCGAGAACGCCCCGGACGGCACCCCCTGCATCCGGCTCTACACGACCGTCTTCAAAGCCATGCCGATGACCGTCGACCACACCACCGGCCTGGCAACCTCCGACTTCAAGGACGTCCACCAGTACCCGGACGGCACGATCCACATCTCCTCCGGACCCACCTCCCACGAAGTCTTCTGGATCGGCGCCGGCCGCCCCCTGCGCGCCATCAGATGGGCCGAGAAATACGCCGCCCAGGACCCCGACAACGCCAGCCCGATCATCCGCTCCTACCTCGTCCCCCTCACCACCTACCAGGAGATATTCCGCACCACCGTCCACGAAGAAGACACCAACGCCGAGATCATCGACATCGGCCTCCCCGCCGACCGGCAAACCCTCGACAACCTCAACCAGGCCTACAAGGCCAAAATCGAGGAGGCGACCGACAAGCTCACCGCCCTGGACGCGACCGACACCGAGACGGCCAAAGCCCTCGGACGCGTCCGCTTCAACTCCCACATCGAACACCTCATCGGCACCCGGATGGCACCCGCCCCGCCCACCGACTCCCTCACCACACGCCCGTTCAACGTCGACCACCGCGGCGAGGAGAACCAGTTCGGCATCGGCGGCGACCAACTCCGCCGACTCGAACGCGACGCCGTCCCCGACTCACTGATCACCTACTACACCCACGAAGACCAGCTCACCACCATCCCCGCCGCCGAGCACGGCACCGTCAAGCACATCGACACCCTGCGCGACAGCATCGGCGCACCCCCCAGCGGACTGCCCAAACTCAGCAACGACCTGCACCCCTGGATCGTCCAGACGACGAACGGCGAAGGCAAACTCGTCACCGAGTTCCGCAACAACGCCGCCGACCTCGCCCGCATCACCCGCACCCTCCGCGAGCACCTCGTCACCTGGCACCAGTTCAAACAACAACCGAGCGAACGCCGGCCCGACCCACTCCTCGACCCCGAACAGACCATCCCCTACGAAACGCGCCTCACCAACCTCAAGACCTTCCTCGGAAAACAACACGAACACTTCGAAACCACCAGGCAGAGCCTCGACCCCCACGACCCCACCGTCCTACCCGACTTCGACCCGAACATCGGCGCGAACAACCACGACCGCGGGCCCGTCGACGACTTCATGGAAACCGTCGTCAAGCCCTGGGCCACCCAGGCCGCGATCGCCGAAGTCCTCTCCCGCGGCTACGACGAGAACAAAGCCGACATCGACGTCCGAGGACCCCAACCCACCACCACCGACTACCACACCCTCCTCCAGAACCTCCCCCAGCACCGGCAACTGCAGACGGACACCGGCAAGCAACTCGACACACTCTGGCGCAACGGCCACCACCCCGCCGAACTCGTCACCGAACTCATCGACAACTTCCCCGACCTGGCCCGCAAATTCGACGAGATCGCCGCCAAGACCGAGCACTACACCTTCTTCGACCACGCCCAACTCGTCCTCGGCCAGTACCGCAAACTCACCGCTGACACAAACCCGGACAACCGCTTCGTCCCGACCGAAGCAATCGCCAAGGCAATCCTGTTCCACGACATCCAGAAACAGAACTCCAAAGACATGTACGACCACACCGAAGGGAAGAAAGCCAAGAAAGCCAAACCCGCCACCCACGACCGCGAACCCGAACACATCGGCGCCGTCGAAATGATGAAGAACCTCCCCGGCCTCTGGAACAACAAAGCCGAACTCACCGCCGCCGTCCGCATGGTCGACTCCGACCCCTTCGGCTTCTACCTACGCGAACTCTTCACCGCGCCCAAGAAACTCGGCGAAGCCGAGCAGACCCTGGGACGCGCACGACAGGCCTTCGCCTACATCGCCGACACCGCACTCCTCGTCATGGACCGACGGCCGCGCGAGACTCCCGAGCTGACCGACGAACAGGCCCTGAACGT
>NZ_JBVHHB010000069.1:0-2030 GCF_055561295.1 Kitasatospora sp. NPDC022785
GGCCTGGACCGGCGAATGCCCCACCTGCCACCGCGAGTTACCCGCTGCAGGCCGACCAGGACGCTCCCGAACACTTCAGACCTAACGAAGTACTACTAGACGGTGCGCCCCGCTGCGCCGCCGTACGCGGCCACCGTCACCAGGCGGCGCAGCCGGGCCGGGGCGGGCAGACCGAGCTCTGCACTCAGCCGGCGCTCGTAGCACTCGACGTCCCGTAGCGCCTCGCCGACGTTGCCCTCGGCCAGGTGGGCCCGGACCAGGCAGGTCCGGCTGCTCTCGCGCAGCGGATCGGCGCGGACGGCGGCGCCGGCGGCGGCCACCGCCTCCGGGATGCGCCCGGCTCCGACGAAGGCGCCGGCTAGGGCCTCCAGGGCGTGGATCCGCAGTCGCCGCCAGTCCTCCGCTTCCACCAGCGCCCAGTCGTCGTACCAGCCCGGCAACAGGTCCGCCGAGAGGTCCTCGACGGCCGTCAGACCGAGGTCGGAGCGGCCGGGCGCCGCCCCGGGCGTCAGGATCGCGCGGGCGAGCGTCCGGGCGCCGCGGGCGTCCACCTCGACGCGGTCGGCCAGCCGCAGCTCGGCCGGGCCGACCTCCAGCGCCTTTTGGCCCACCGCCGGCAGCCGGGTGAGGGCCGAGCGCAGGCTGGCGTACGCGCAGCGCTCGGCGGCGTCCGGCCACAGGGCGCCGGCGACCAGGGCCCGGGGGACGGCGCCGTGGCAGCACAGCGCCGCGTACGCGAGCAGTCGCTGCGCCCCGGAGGAGACTGCGACCGTGGTGTCGTCGACCGAGAGGTGGAAACCGCCGAGCAGCGTGAGGCGCATCGACCCGGTGCCCGCCGCGCGCGCCCGTGCCGGGCCGAAGCCTCCGAGGTGCCCGGTGCCGTCATCACACCGATCGCCGCAAGCCATCAAACCACCGCTCCTTCGTGCACGGATGAGCCGTCATTCCCCCTCTCCTCCATGCTGCGACGCCCGCTCGGCGCTGTCCTGCCGGTCACACGCCGTCACCGCCCCCGGTCGGCCGGGGGCGGTGACGGCGTGGTCCTCGGGTGGACGGGTGGGTCACAACCTGAAGCAGTAGCCGACCGGGATCGAGGCGGTGACCCGGCCGGAAGTCAGGTCGATTGCCCGGGCGGTGGCGTTCTTGGACGCACAGGTGTACGGGTGGCCGGTGTTCAGGCCGAAGCTGCCGCCCGCGAAGCGCTGGGCGGTGACGGTCTGCGCCCACTGCACGGTCCCGGTGGAGTTCAGCCGGATCTCGACGCGCACCGAGCCGCCGATGTTGAAGTGGTCGCCGTTGATCTCCAGGTTGCCGCCGACGTCGTCGGTCCAGATGCGGACCGCCAGCCGCCGGTCGTCGGCCTGGCTGTTGTCGAACTTCGTCTGCGCGCGGGTCTGCGGGGTCACGCAGACGGTGTCACCGACCCAGGCCTCGCGCCAGACGTAGCCCTGGACGCAGAAGCCGTTGGCCAGGGTCCGGGACGGCACCTGGCTGTTGTCGTACGCCGCCTGGGTGCGGGTCGCCGGGGTCACGCAGACGTGGTCCCCTGGCCTGGCGTCGCGCCAGACGTAGCCCTGGCGGCAGGTGTCCGGGCCGAAGTCCTGGGCGTGGGCCGAGGTCGGCATCAGCGCGGCGGTGCCGAGGGTCAGGACCGCCGCCATCGCGGTGGTCATACCGGTGCGTACCAGCGTCGCCGCCGGTCGGCGCGGAGCACGGCGGGGCTCCCGCCGCTGAAAGGTAAGTCGGGTGGTCATCTCCGTACCTCTCCTGAAGCTGAGGAATGGCTCCGCCCAGGCTGCGACGGCTGCCGTCACCGTGGCGTGACAGCCCGGTGGCGGCACGCGAAAGCCGCCGCCCGGGACGGTGGTCCGCCCTGGGCGGCGGCGGTCGTGGACCGGTCCCGGGCTTGGGGACCGGGTCGGACGCGATGCCGGGTCTCAGACGTTGAAGCCGAGGGCGCGGAGCTGGTCGCGGCCGTCGTCGGTGATCTTGTCGGGGCCCCACGGCGGCATCCAGACCCAGTTGATGCG
>NZ_JBVHHB010000070.1:0-1646 GCF_055561295.1 Kitasatospora sp. NPDC022785
CCGCCGAGTTCGAAGAAGCTGTCGTCGATGCCGATCCGCTCCAGCCCGAGGACCTCGGCGAACAGCCCGCACAACACCTCCTCACGCCCGTTGCGCGGACCACGCTCGGACACCTGCCCAGCGAAGTCCGGCTCCGGCAGCGCACGGCGATCCAGCTTGCCGTTCGCCGTCACCGGCAGAACATCCATCGTGACGAACGCCGACGGCACCATGTACTCCGGCACCCGCGACGCCACCCGGTCCCGCAGCACCTCCACGTCCAGGCCGTCACCGACCGGCACCACGTAGGCGACCAGGCGCTTGCCACCCGAAGCGTCCTCCCGCACGACCACCGCACTGCCGGCCACCGCAGGATCCGAGGCCACCGCAGCCTCGATCTCACCCAGCTCGATCCGCAGACCACGGATCTTCACCTGGTCATCCGCCCGCCCCAGGTACTCCAACGCACCCTCGGCAGACCACCGCACCACATCACCCGTGCGATACATCCGCTCACCCGAGCCGACAAACGGATCCGCGACGAAACGCTCCGCCGACAGACCAGCACGCCGCGCATACCCGTGCGCCAACTGCACACCCGCCAGATACAACTCACCCGGCACACCCACCGGCACCGGCCGCAGACCCGCGTCCAACACATACACCCGCGTGTTCCACACCGGACGCCCGATCGGCACCGACGAACCACCCACCCCCGGAACACACCGATGGAACGTCACATCCACCGACGCCTCCGTCGGCCCGTACAGGTTGTGCAGTTCCACACCCGGCAGCAACTCGAAGAACCGCTCCACCGCGTCCACCGGCAGTGCCTCACCACTGCACACCACCCGACGCAGCCCGACACAGCCACCAGCAGCCGGCTCCTGCAGGAACACCTGCAGCATCGACGGCACGAAATGCGCCGTCGTGATCGACTCCGAACGGATCAACTCCGCCAGATACGCCGCGTCACGATGCCCGTCCGGACGCGCCACCACCAACGCGGCACCCACCTGCAACGGCCAGAAGAACTCCCACACCGACACGTCGAACCCCGACGGCGTCTTCTGCAACACCCGGTCCGAACCATCCAGACCGTACTGATCCTGCATCCACGCCAAACGGTTCACGATGCCCGCATGCGGCACCACCACACCCTTCGGCCGACCCGTCGAACCCGACGTGAAAATCACATACGCCGGCGACGACCCCGCCACCGAACGCACCGGCGCCACCGACGACGACACACGATCGAGGGAGTCCACCAACAGCCGCGGCACACCACCAACCGGCAACGACCCCACCACCGAAGACGACGTCACCACCAACGACGGCGCCGCATCCTCCAGAATCCATCCGATCCGCTCCACCGGATACTCCGGATCCACCGGCACATACGCCGCACCCGCCTTCAGCACCGCATACAGCGACACCACCAGCTCCACCGAACGAGGCACCGCGACAGCCACGAAATCACCGTCCCGCACACCCCGCTCCCGCAACACACCCGCCAGCCCGTTCGCCCGCGCATCCAACTGCGCATACGACAACGACTCACCCTCGAACACCACCGCAACCGCATCCGGCGTCCGCACCACCTGAGCCTCGAACAGATCCACCAACGAACCCGCCCCCACCTCACACCCCGTCGCATTCCAGCCCTG
>NZ_JBVHHB010000071.1:0-1638 GCF_055561295.1 Kitasatospora sp. NPDC022785
GTTCCCTCACCCTTGGAGTGGTTCGAGATGACGGTTGTGCATGAGGCGCCGGTCGGCGACGAGATCCCCGAGGTCCCGGCCGACGCCCACGGGCGGGTCGCCGAGCTGCACGAACTGCGCGAACAGGTCCGCCGCGGCCCCAGCGAGAAGGCCACCGAGGCCCAGCACGCCAAGGGCAAGCTGACCGCCCGCGAGCGCATCGACCTGCTGCTCGACGAGGGCTCGTTCCGCGAGGTGGAGCCACTGCGCCGGCACCGCGCCACCGGCTTCGGCCTGGAGGCGAAGAAGCCCCACACCGACGGCGTGATCGTCGGCTGGGGCACCGTGCACGGGCGCACCGTGTTCACCTACGCGCACGACTTCCGGATCTTCGGCGGCGCGCTGGGCGAGGCCCACGCGCAGAAGATCCACAAGATCATGGACATGGCCATCGCCGCGGGCGCGCCGCTGGTGTCGCTGAACGACGGCGCCGGCGCCCGCATCCAGGAGGGCGTGACCGCGCTCGCCGGCTACGGCGGCATCTTCCAGCGCAACACCCGCGCCTCCGGCGTCATCCCGCAGATCTCCGTGATGCTCGGCCCCTGCGCCGGCGGCGCCGCCTACTCCCCCGCGCTGACCGACTTCATCTTCATGGTCCGCGAGACCTCCCAGATGTTCATCACCGGCCCCGACGTCGTCCAGGCCGTCACCGGCGAGAAGATCACCCAGAACGGACTCGGCGGCGCCGACGTCCACTCCGGGGTCTCCGGCGTCTCCCACTTCGCCTACGACGACGAGCAGTCCTGCATCGAGGAAGTCCGCTACCTCCTGTCGCTGCTGCCCCAGAACAACCGCGAGATGCCGCCCACCGTCGTCAACGACGACCCCGTCGAGCGCCGCAACGACTCCCTCCTCGACCTGGTGCCCGCCGACGGCAACCGCCCCTACGACATGCGCAAGGTCATCGAGGAGATCGTCGACCACGGCGAGTACCTGGAGGTCCACGAGCGCTGGGCCACCAACGTGCTCTGCGTCCTCGCCCGCATCGACGGCCACGTCACCGGCATCATCGCCAACCAGCCCCAGTCGCTGGCCGGCGTCCTGGACATCAACGCCAGCGAGAAGGCCGCCCGCTTCGTCCAGATGTGCGACGCCTTCAACATCCCGCTGGTCACCATGCTCGACGTCCCCGGCTTCCTGCCCGGCGTCGACCAGGAACACGACGGCATCATCCGCCACGGCGCCAAGCTCCTCTACGCCTACTGCAACGCCACCGTGCCCCGCATCCAGCTCATCCTGCGCAAGGCCTACGGCGGCGCCTACATCGTCATGGACTCCCGCTCCATCGGCGCCGACCTCTCCTTCGCCTGGCCCACCAACGAGATCGCCGTCATGGGCGCCGAAGGCGCCGCCAACGTGATCTTCCGACGCGACATCAACGCCGCCGAGGACCCCGAGGCCATGCGCACCCAGAAGATCAAGGAATACAAGAGCGAACTGATGCACCCGTACTACGCGGCCGAACGCGGCCTCGTCGACGACGTCATCGACCCCGCCGAGACCCGCCAGGTCCTCGCCACCTCGCTCGCCATGCTCCGCACCAAGCACGCCGATCTGCCCAGCCGCAAGCACGGCAACCCGCCGATGTAGCAGCGCCGT
>NZ_JBVHHB010000072.1:0-1494 GCF_055561295.1 Kitasatospora sp. NPDC022785
CCCAGCGCGTGCAACGGCGCCGAGCGGTACAGCTCCAACGCCTCCTCCGGCGTGATCCGGCCACCACCGGCGGCCCGGTCGAGCACGGCCTGCAGACCAGGGTGTTCCTCTTCGAGCTTCGACACGTCGCCGCCCTCTCCTTCAGTTCGTCGGCTTGTTGCTGGTCACGTCCGGCTGTACTGGTCGGCTCCCCCGTGCGCTGGTGTCCAGCAGCCGCACCCGGACGTCCTCCGGGAAGCCCGCGCCGGCGTCGCCGCCGACCCGGCGGGCGAACTCCGCGATGCCGGCGAGCTGGCCTTCGCCGAGGCCGTAGTCGAGCGCCGAGGTGAAGTAACGCTTCAGCGTGGGGGCGTCCAGGTCCTCCCAGCGGGCGGCCCGCTCGCACACCAGGTCCATCTCGTCCAGGGCCAGATCGCGTGCGGCCAGCAGCGCCCGGTGGACCTGGTGCACGGTCCCGGGCTCCCTGGCCAGGAAGTCGCGGCGGGCCGCGAACACCGCGAAGACGAACGGCAGCCCCGTCCAGTCCCGCCAGATCTCCCCCAGGTCGTGCACCTCCAGCCCCTGCCGGGGGGCCTGGAGCAGCGAGGCCCGCAGCGCGGGGTCGCCGATCACCACGGCCGCGGAGGCGTCGGAGAGCATGGCCGCCAGGTCGGGCGGACGGACGAAGTAGTTCGGCTTGACGCCCACCAGGTCGGAGAGCACCAGCCGGGCCAGTCGCACGGAGGTGCGACTGGTGGAGCAGAGCGCGACGGGGGCGCCGTCCAGCTCGGCCAGCGGTACCTCGCTCACGATCAGGCAGGACATCACCGGCCCGTCGCTGCCGATCGCGATGTCCGGGAGGGCGACCAGGTCGTCGGCGTTGCGGAGGAACTCCACCAGGCTGATCGGGCCGATGTCGAGGTCGCCACGGGCCAGTGCGGCGCTCAGGTGGTCCGGCGTGCCGAAGGTCAGGTCGAGGTCGAGCAGGTCGCCGGTCCTGGCCAGCCCCCAGAGCAGGGGGAGGCAGTTGAGGAACCGGATGTGGCCGGTCCTGGGCCGCTGCCGGACACGCCCGGTCACGCGTCCGGCCCGTACACCTCGACCCGGTCGCTGCGGCGGCGTACGTGGATGCAGTCCCCGGGACAGTCCCGCACCGAGTCCACCACGTCCCGCAGCAGTGGCAGCGGCACGGTCACCGCCTCCTCCGGCTGCTGGCGCAGCTCGTCGTCCTCGTCCTTCACATAGGCGAGGCCGTCGATGTCCAGCTCGAAGATCTCCGGCGCGTACTGGACGCAGATCCCGTCCCCGGTGCAGAGGCCCTGGTCGATCCAGACCTCCAGTTCCTCGTCGTGCGGCTCGTCGTGGGTCTTCGTGGGCATGGCTGGAACCTGCCGATCGTCGTCGGGGTGGGGGCCGTCGAGGTCAGAGGCGCATGGCCTGCGGGGTCTCCCGGCGCGTCAGGTCCGGGCCGTCGTACTCGCGGATGACCTCGTAGCGGGTGTTGCGCTCCACCGG
>NZ_JBVHHB010000073.1:0-1330 GCF_055561295.1 Kitasatospora sp. NPDC022785
GGTGGGTGACTGGTCGTTGTTTGAGAACTGCACAGTGGACGCGAGCATCTGTGGCCAAGTTTTTAAGGGCGCACGGTGGATGCCTTGGCACCAGGAACCGATGAAGGACGTGGGAGGCCACGATAGTCCCCGGGGAGCCGTCAACCAGGCTTTGATCCGGGGGTTTCCGAATGGGGAAACCCGGCAGTCGTCATGGGCTGTCACCCATACCTGAACACATAGGGTATGTGGAGGGAACGCGGGGAAGTGAAACATCTCAGTACCCGCAGGAAGAGAAAACAACCGTGATTCCGGGAGTAGTGGCGAGCGAAACCGGATGAGGCTAAACCCAGGTGGTGTGAGACCCGGCAGGGGTTGCCACTTGGGGGTCGTGGGATTTTTCTTGACCGGTCTGCCGGCCGGTCGGCGAGTCAGAAACCGTATGGATAGTCGAAGGACATGCGAAAGGTCCGGCGTAGAGGGTAAGACCCCCGTAGACGAAATCTGTACGGCTCGTTTGAGAAACTCCCAAGTAGCACGGGGCCCGAGAAATCCCGTGTGAATCTGGCGGGACCACCCGCTAAGCCTAAATATTCCCTGGTGACCGATAGCGGATAGTACCGTGAGGGAATGGTGAAAAGTACCGCGGGAGCGGAGTGAAATAGTACCTGAAACCGTGTGCCTACAAGCCGTGGGAGCGTCGGACATGCAGCTTGCTGTGTGTCTCGTGACTGCGTGCCTTTTGAAGAATGAGCCTGCGAGTTTGCGGTGTGTAGCGAGGTTAACCCGTGTGGGGTAGCCGTAGCGAAAGCGAGTCCGAATAGGGCGTTTGAGTTGCACGCCCAAGACCCGAAGCGGAGTGATCTAGCCATGGGCAGGTTGAAGCGGAGGTAAGACTTCGTGGAGGACCGAACCCACCAGGGTTGAAAACCTGGGGGATGACCTGTGGTTAGGGGTGAAAGGCCAATCAAACTCCGTGATAGCTGGTTCTCCCCGAAATGCATTTAGGTGCAGCGTCACGTGTTTCTTGCCGGAGGTAGAGCACTGGATAGGCGATGGGCCTCACCGGGTTACTGACCTTAGCCAAACTCCGAATGCCGGTAAGTGAGAGCGTGGCAGTGAGACTGTGGGGGATAAGCTCCATGGTCGAGAGGGAAACAGCCCAGAACACCGACTAAGGTCCCTAAGCGTGTGCTAAGTGGGAAAGGATGTGGAGTCGCAGAGACAACCAGGAGGTTGGCTTAGAAGCAGCCACCCTTGAAAGAGTGCGTAATAGCTCACTGGTCAAGTGATTCCGCGCCGACAATGTAGCGGGGCTCAAGCACATCACCGAAGTCGTGTCATTGCAGCA
>NZ_JBVHHB010000074.1:0-1276 GCF_055561295.1 Kitasatospora sp. NPDC022785
TCGCCCAGGCGGTCGGGCTGGGCGCGGCCATCGACTACCTGTCGGCCATCGGCATGGAGAAGATCGCCGCGCACGAGCACGCGATCACCGAGTACGCCGTCGAGCGCCTGCTGGAGGTCCCGGACCTGCGGATCATCGGCCCGCGCACGGCCGTGGACCGCGGCGCCGCGATCTCGTTCACGCTGGGTGACATCCACCCGCACGACGTGGGCCAGGTGCTGGACGAGCAGGGCATCGCCGTGCGCGTCGGCCACCACTGCGCGCGGCCGGTCTGCCTGCGGTACGGAATTCCGGCGACCACGCGGGCGTCGTTCTATCTGTACTCGACGCCGGGCGAGGTCGACGCCCTGATCGACGGCCTGCACCACGTCCGGAACTTCTTCGGCTGACAGGACGGCCCACGACATGAAGCTCGACTCGATGTACCAGGACATCATCCTGGACCACTACCGCAACCCGCACGGCAAGGGGCTGCGGGACGGCGACGCCGAGGTGCACCACGTCAACCCCACCTGCGGGGACGAGATCACCCTGCGGGTGAGGCTCGACGGCGCCACGGTCGCCGACGTCTCGTACGAGTCGCAGGGCTGTTCCATCAGCCAGGCCAGCGCCTCGGTGCTGAACGACCTGGTGGTCGGCAAGACCGTCGGCGAGGCGCAGGCCGTCCAGGAGGCCTTCCTGGAGCTCATGCAGAGCAAGGGCCAGGGCGAGGGCGACGAGGAGGTGCTGGAGGACGCGGTCGCGTTCGCCGGCGTCTCCAAGTACCCGGCCCGGGTCAAGTGCGCACTGCTGAGCTGGATGGCCTGGAAGGACGCCACCGCCAAGGCGCTGGCCGAGCGGCCCGCCGTCGACGGCACCACCAACTGACGCAGAAGAGGAGGACAGACACCATGAGCGACACCACCGAGACGCCCGCCCCTTCCGCTGAGGAGGGCCCGACCGTCATCGTCGGCACCACTGCCGGCACCGTCTCCGTCGAGGACCTCACCGAGGCCCTGATGGACGTCGTCGACCCCGAGCTGGGCATCGACGTCGTCAACCTGGGCCTGATCTACGGGATCCACATCGACGAGTCGGACGTGGCCACCATCGACATGACGCTCACCTCGGCGGCCTGCCCGCTGACCGACGTCATCGAGGACCAGGCCAAGACGGCCACCGACGGCCTCGTCCAGGACCTGCGCATCAACTGGGTCTGGATGCCGCCGTGGGGCCCCGACAAGATCACCGACGACGGCCGCGACCAGCTCCGCGCCCTCGGCTTCAACGTCTGAGA
>NZ_JBVHHB010000076.1:0-1212 GCF_055561295.1 Kitasatospora sp. NPDC022785
CTGCTGCGGCCCGAGCGGATCGGTGTGGTGCTCTCCGAGGAGTTCCAGCTCCACCCCGAACAGTCCACCGACGCCATCGTCATCCACCACCCCGAAGCCACCTACTTCAACGCGAGGTGACCATGGCCGGCGACCAGGTATCCGACGGCACGGCGACCGACCGGCGCGGCATCGCGGAGTTGCTGGCGGCGGGTGGACGCAGCTACTCGTTCGAGGTCTTCCCGCCCAAGGCGGCCGCGGGCGAGCGGGCGCTCTGGGAGACGATCCGCCGGGTCGAGGCGGCGGCGCCGGCCTTCGTCTCCGTCACCTACGGCGCGGGCGGCTCCTCCCGGACCAGGACGACCGATCTGACCGAGCGCATCCGCAACCAGACCACGCTCCGCCCCGTCGCCCATCTGACCGCCGTCGGCCACTCGGTGGCCGAACTGCGCCGGATCATCGGTCGGTACGCCGACGCGGGGATCCGCGATGTGCTGGCGCTGCGCGGTGATCCGCCCGGCGATCCGCAGGGGGAGTGGGTCGCGCACCCGGAAGGTCTGCGCCACGCGGCCGAACTGGTCGAGCTGTTGAAGGCGTCCGGGGGGTTCACCGTCGGCGTCGCGGCCTTCCCGGAGCGGCATCCGCGCTCGTCGGACTGGGAGAGCGACATCCGGCACTTCGTCGCCAAGTGCCGTGCCGGCGCGGACTTCGCGATCACCCAGATGTTCTTCCGGGTCGAGGACTATCTGCGGCTGCGCGACCGGGTCGCGGCCGCCGGCTGCGACGTCCCGATCATCCCCGAGATCATGCCGGCCACCTCCTTCGACCAGATCCGCCGGTTCGCGCTGCTGAGCAACGCGGCCTTCCCGCCGGAACTGGCCCGGCGGTTGGAGGCGGCGAGCGGTGACCGTGCCGCCGGCTACCGGATCGGGGTCGACCACGCCACCGCGATGGGCGGGCGGCTGCTCGCGGAGGGCGCGCCCGGCCTGCACTACATCACGCTGAACAGCTCGACCGCCTCCGTGGAGATCCACCGGAACCTCGGTCTGCACCGGGCCGTGCCCGCGCTGACCACCGTCTGAACATCCCTTCCAAGCCGAGGAGTTCGCCCATGTCCGTCCCCGAGACCGCCGCGCCCGACTTCAAGGTTGCCGACCTTTCCCTGGCGCCGTTCGGGCGCAAGGAGATCCAGCTGGCCGAGCACGAGATGCCCGGCCTGATGTCCATCCGTGC
>NZ_JBVHHB010000077.1:0-1150 GCF_055561295.1 Kitasatospora sp. NPDC022785
TACTGAGGCTTTCAGGGTGGAGTCGGTGGGGTGAGTGGCAGGCCGGTGCCGGCCAGGCATCCATCGATAAGGGCGGGTCGAAGTTGGATGTGCCGCAGTCCGCGTCGGAGAGTGCGGGTGAGATGATCCGGATCGGTGAAAGCGGTGTTCGCCGTCGGGCCGCGACGCAGGAGCGACCAAAGGCCTTCGACCGGATTGAGGTCCGGTGCATATGAGGGCAGTTGGAAGACGGTGAGCCAGTCGTGCTCCGCCGCGTACTGCTTCATGCCGACGGCCAGGTGAGTGTTGAGGTTGTCCCAGACCAGGACGATCGGGCCGCCGAGCTGAATGTGGGCACGGACGGCGAGATCGCGGTAATCGGTCCAGGCGAAGCTCTTGCGGGCTCCCTTGAGCGGCATGTGGAAGCGAGGCCGGTAGATCACCCTGCTCTGCTCGCCGGGCTTGTAGCAGCACAGCGCGGCCACCGAGATCCGGCGCCGGGAACGTCCCCGGACCCGGACCACGGGCGTGTGCCCGCGCCGGCCCCAGGTGCGGGCGCGCGGCGGCGTCATCGCGAACCCGGCCTCGTCCTCGAAGACGACCCAGGCTCCGAGCGCCGCCGCGGTGCTTTTACCCGCGGCCACACCTCCTGCTTCCACAGCTCCACCGCGCGCTCGTCCCGCTCGAGCGCCCGGCGGGCCGGGGCCTGCCAGGACCAGCCGTGCCGCTTCAGCAACCGCCACACCGTCGCAATCGACAACGCCATCCGGAACCGGCGGCCGATCACCGCCTGGACCCGGACCAGCGTCCAACGCTGGTCCTCGAACCCATGGGCGGCCGGACCTTTGCCCAACTCCGCTTCCAAATCGGCGAACTGGGCCACCGACAATTTTGGCACGCTCGCCGGACCCGACGACCGCAGGGCAGTGATACCACCCTCGCGCCAGGACCGTCTCCAGCGTTCCACCGACCGCTCACTGACCCGCAGGTCACGGGCGATCACCGCGGTCCGCTCGCCCGCCTCGAACCGCGCAGCGGCATCCAGCCGCACCTGTTCACGAAACGCCCGCCGCTCAGCGGTCAGGCCCCCACCCTGCGCATACCGCACACCATTGGCATACCGCAGGGATCACTACCTGTCACCACCGACAACAGAACGAAAACCTCAGTA
>NZ_JBVHHB010000078.1:0-1030 GCF_055561295.1 Kitasatospora sp. NPDC022785
GGCGAAGCTGAGAACTTAAGCGCCAGTAAACGGCGGTGGTAACTATAACCATCCTAAGGTAGCGAAATTCCTTGTCGGGTAAGTTCCGACCTGCACGAATGGCGTAACGACTTCTCGACTGTCTCAACCATAGGCCCGGTGAAATTGCATTACGAGTAAAGATGCTCGTTTCGCGCAGCAGGACGGAAAGACCCCGGGACCTTTACTATAGCTTGATATTGGTGTTCGGTTCGGCTTGTGTAGGATAGGTGGGAGACTTTGAAGCAGCAACGCCAGTTGTTGTGGAGTCGTCGTTGAAATACCACTCTGGTCGTGCTGGATGTCTAACCTGGGTCCGTGATCCGGATCAGGGACAGTGTCTGGTGGGTAGTTTAACTGGGGCGGTTGCCTCCTAAAGGGTAACGGAGGCGCCCAAAGGTTCCCTCAGCCTGGTTGGCAATCAGGTGTTGAGTGTAAGTGCACAAGGGAGCTTGACTGTGAGACTGACGGGTCGAGCAGGTACGAAAGTAGGGACTAGTGATCCGGCGGTGGCTTGTGGAAGCGCCGTCGCTCAACGGATAAAAGGTACCCCGGGGATAACAGGCTGATCTTCCCCAAGAGTCCATATCGACGGGATGGTTTGGCACCTCGATGTCGGCTCGTCGCATCCTGGGGCTGGAGTAGGTCCCAAGGGTTGGGCTGTTCGCCCATTAAAGCGGTACGCGAGCTGGGTTTAGAACGTCGTGAGACAGTTCGGTCCCTATCCGCTGTGCGCGTAGGAGTGTTGAGAAGGGCTGTCCCTAGTACGAGAGGACCGGGACGGACGAACCTCTGGTGTGCCAGTTGTCCTGCCAAGGGCATGGCTGGTTGGCTACGTTCGGGAGGGATAACCGCTGAAAGCATCTAAGCGGGAAGCCTGCTTCGAGATGAGCACTCCCACCTCCTTGAGAGGGTAAGGCTCCCAGTAGACGACTGGGTTGATAGGCCGGATATGGAAGCCCTGTGAGGGGTGGAGTTGACCGGTACTAATAGGCCGAGGGCTTGTCCTCAG